>JBGSHW010000161.1:0-3416 GCA_041751975.1 Pirellulaceae bacterium | reverse complement strand
GGCTCTTTGGCTGAATGGGGACAGTCCCCTTTTGGCTCGAGCACACTTGGCGAGCGGCTTACGGCTTGTAGACAACGCCGTGGATCGAGGTGTAAACTGCCTGTTACTTCAAATCGGAGGCTGCGATGGGATTGTCTATTGTTAAGGGTCTGCGAACCGCGATTGTCACCCTGCTCCTTGCCATGCTTCACTTGTCGCAACTGCAGGCACAGGACAGAGGGAAGGGCAATCCTTCTGGAACTCGCCACTTGGCTTTTTCACCAGATGGTCGGCTGCTCGCCGCAACCTACGGTGGAATCGATCAGCCGGGGACACTCCGTATTTGGGATTTACAGACAGGTGCGATGGTATGTGAGCACCAAGAGCCGGACGGGGTTTGTTCCGTATCCTTTTCTCCCGACAGCGATTCGGTAGCCATCGGCATGTTTGGCAAAGTGGGCAAGGTGCTCGATGTGACCACCGGAAATGTCCAATTCGAACTGCGGGGACACCAATCCCATGTCCGATCGATTACCTACGTCGATGAGAGGGTGATCGCAACGGGAAGTTACGACAAGACAATCCGCTTATGGAATGCCCAGACGGGAGTTCAAATCAGCCAACTGGGCCAACCAACCGATGAACTACGCACCATCGCCGTTTCCCCCAACGGACAGTATCTGTTGAGCGGTTCTGCTTCGCCGAATTGCAGATTGTGGGACTTGGCTGAAATGAAGGAAGTGGCACTTTTTCACTCACCGAATTTCATCTGCCCGAACGTTTGCTTTTCACGTGACGGTGAGTTTTTTCTAACGGGGCGTTGGGACGGTATTGTCAGGATTCGCGAAGTGGCTTCGCAGCGGTTGCGAGCCGCCGTAATGGTCAGCGCACTGCGTGCCTTGGACATGTCTCCGGATAACTCCCTGTTGCTTGGCTGCAGCGACAAACCGGTGTTGCAAGCCGTTGATTTGCGTCTCGATGGCCCAACCGCAGAGGAATCGGCAAAAGTGATGCAGCTTGTCAGACTCTGGAATAGCGATGACTACCAAGTGCGCGAGAAGGCGAGTCGCGAGCTGTTGGAGATGGGGATGGTTGCCGCTCGGATATTGGAGCGTCTGCGGGAAGTAAACGCTCCAGAGATCCGCATTCGCGCTCGGACGGCACATCGCACCATCATGGAATCTGCGTCGAGGGACGTGGATGTTGGACATGACTTTAATCTGAGTGCCGTCTGCTTCTCTCCAGACAACCTTCACGTCGCCTCCGGCGATGTCGGAGGAAACGTAAAAGTCTGGCGGTATCGCGACGAGATGGTGATCCATCATTTCACAGGATTCACATCAATTCAGCTCGAGGAGAATTCGCGGTGATGAAAAACAAATCTTTAAGCTTGCGGGCGTTTTTCTGTTTCCTAGCCATCGCGATGCTCCAAGCACTCTGCGCAAATGCACAATCTCCCGTCGATAAGGTAACGCCTGAGGACATCGAGTGGGTGGAGTTGTCGTCGCATGATGAAAAACATGCAGCCTTTGATCGGTATGGTGACCCGTTGCCGGCAGGGGCGCTTCAACGCTTGGGCACACTGCGATACCGGCGAACGAACTATGGCACGCGTCACCTCAGCTTTCTTGAAGACAACCGTACGCTACTCGCACATGGAAACACGGGCATACAACCTGCTTTCATCGATGCGCTCACCGGCCAAACGCAATCGATGATCGCATGGAAGAGCCCTTACCTGCATCTGCGTTCTGCTGCGGCATCGCCCAATGGTCGCTTTCTGCTGGTGGTTGCCTTCGCGTTCGAACGGGAGACGAAAGCAAATCGGTCGCTTTGCAAAGTCTGGGATGCTTCGAATCGACAAGTCGTTGCATCATGCATGTTAGACGTCGATTTATTCACGCTCAACGCCACTTCAGCCGTTTCCAATGACGGAAGTCTCGTGGCGATGGGCGGCAATCGAGGGGAGGTATACCTGTGGCACGTCAATCAACCTAAACCCAAAGTCCTTGAGGTCGCTAACAAAGCGTTTGAGCAACTCGAATTCACCAGAGACTCACGACTGATAGTCGCTCGCGGATCGCAAAGCGTCTATGTCTGGAGCTTGACAGAGCAGAGGTTGAAGTTCACCCTGGACGTTTTTTGGGGTGCTTCGAGTATGGCGATATCCTCCGACGATCGATTATTGGCAATCGGTGATCGCGACGTGATCGCTGCCTCCTTGTGGGATTTGAACGACGGCAAACGCATACGGCTCATCAGGACCAACGCGGAATCAAAACACAACTTCGGGACCGGAGTCGCGTTCAGTTCGGACGACCGCAGGCTGTTGGTCACGATACCCGAGAGTGAAACAATCAACGTGTTTGAAGTCGCTACGGGAAGACGGATGCAGGAAGTTCGGCAAGCCGGAGTCCTGCCGCGTACATTGGCTATATCGCCAGATGGGAAGCATGTGGCCGGTGGAGTTGGCGAAAGTTCGCTGCGGGTCTGGACGACAGACAGCTTGCAAGACTTGACGTCCGAGTTGGTCGGGCACATAGATGGCCCTCACGCCATGGTGTTCACCCACGACGAACAACGACTTGTCTCCTCCGAAGACAATGGCCTGATCATCGTCTGGGATGTCCAAAGTGGGCTACCGATTCATCGTCTTTACTCCGATGTGAACTTGGGGGGCGGTGGGGCCATCACCGCGTTGGCCCTATCTCCTGATGAAAAGCTGCTGTTGTCTAATGGTTTTGGCGTAGGACTCGACTGCTGGGATCTTGAGAGCGGAAAAATTGTCTATCGCTTCGCGCAGCACACGAGCACCGGAATCTATGGGGCCCATGCATGCGGATTTTCTGCTGACGGTTCCAAGTTCTTTTCGTTTGGCCCGGATTTCTATTTTCGTGCCTGGGATCGTCGCACCGGTAAAGCCCTATTGGAAGAACTGCCCTTTCCAGCAGGTGCCGAGGTTGAACTGAACGCGTTGGGTGATATGAAACAAGGCGATGATCCCTTCGCCGCGGGCTTGTTCGGGCAAGCCGACGCGGTGCCGGAAGTTTATGCATCGTTCCTTTCCGCAGATGGCGACACTTTGGCTTATTTTGCCGACAAGCTCTACTTCGTCGATACAGCGACTGGCAGAATCCGCCGCGCTGTATCGCTTGAAGGCGCCCACAACTTAGTATTGACCGATGACCTCCGTACAGCCGCAGTCGCAGCGCACCGCGAGGGGAGCATTTCAATTCGAGACACGGCCGATGGAACCGAAGCCTTAATAATTGAGACTCATGCCGATAACGTGACACCGTACTGCTTTTCGAACGACGGCTCGCTGCTGGCGGTGCGTCAACAGGTCAGCCAGGACGCTGGCCAAAATGCCTCAACACTGGCCATCTACAATACGACTACGGGAGAGCAACTCTATCACATCCGAGATGAGGAACTGG
>JBGSHW010000160.1:0-33812 GCA_041751975.1 Pirellulaceae bacterium | reverse complement strand
CACCAAAATCGAAAACACGATCATCAACCAGGCTGGCAGGTGATCTGGGAAGGCTGGAAAGAACTTCTACCAATGGTCATAGGTTACGACGTCGCAAAAGCAAAGTACTACAAAAAATGTGGCTAAACCTAAGGGCTAAGCAGGGGGTCCGCGCGGACGATGCTCAAAGATTGACAACGAATTGCCTGGCAGCGCTCGAGGAGCACTGAGCGACCACGTTTTCGTGGCGGCTCTAGGCAAAATAACATCGATCAAGATCAGCGAGATGGAGTAGAATGCACAGATGGTGCAAGCAGTGCAGTCGCTGGCGGGCAGCACTGTTCCGTGGGCGAAGCCAACCCTTGGTCTGCAGCGCTCATCCGTTAGATTAATACTAGTCAGATCAACAGTAGGGGGCTGCGAACTGGTTCCACAATGGTGGGTGGCCTGTTCAACTGCGCAACACCCACCTCTGCGCTCAATTTCATCGTGCGCGTGGACATGCTTGTGCCAGTGCGGACCCACCGCAGCTGGCAAGCCGTAAACGGCTAACAAACAGAATGAAACAAGTCTGTGAGAAAAAAACAACGACAAACCCCGCATTCGGTAAATGCGGTCCGACCGAACTCTAGTCTATTCGCTAGCCTTGCGTTAGGCAATGCATTTGCTCCGCTCTAACAAGGTTCGGTAAGTCAGGCGTATGGCTGAGCATTCAAGCAAACTTGAAGAACTCTGGTCCTTTTGGTGCATTGCGGTAATCAGGCTGACACTTTATCGTTTCCTGTTAACAGGGCGTCTTAGCGCTCGGAGCCATGTGTCTCCCCGGCCCTGAGAGGCGGACCTTCCCTGCGGGAACTCAAGCAAAATACTTGAATTCCCACAGGGAGGGTAAGTTGCGAGTCTGACCTCAGCGATAACGCTTTATCCCCTAAGAAATATGGCGACCTTCCCAGGTTATGGAATTCACGATGCATGAAAATATCTCGGTTGACATCGCAAGTGGGGCAAAGCTCCCGAGTGTGGGGCTGGGGCTGTGGAAAATTGATACAAGCCAAACGGCTGAAATGGTGCGGGCGGCCATCGCGGTGGGCTACCGACATATCGACGCGGCTTGCGATTACGGCAACGAACGGCAAGCTGGCGAGGGAATACGGCAAGCACTGGCGGAAGGGCTCTGCCAGCGCGACGAGTTGTGGGTTACCAGCAAACTCTGGAATACCTACCATCGCCCCGAACATGTGCGTCCGGCAATCGAAAAATCGCTGGCCGACCTGGGACTCGATTACCTCGACTTGTACCTCATCCACTTCCCGATCTCACTGCAGTATGTGCCGATCGAAGCGCGTTATCCGCCGGGCTGGTTTCACGATACCACAGCCGCCGCGCCAGTCATGATCGGCGACTCCGTACCCATCGCGGACACCTGGGGGGCCATGGAAGAGCTGCAGCGGGCTGGTCTATGCACACATATCGGCATCAGCAATTTTTGCATTTCGCTCATTCGCGACCTACTCTCGTATGCGGACATCCGACCAGCGGTGCTGCAAGTGGAGTCGCATCCGTACCTGGCGCAAGAAAAACTAATGCGTTATTGCCGCCAAGAAGCCATGGCCGTGACCGCATTTTCACCGCTGGGAGCCGGTTCGTACGTTCCCTTGGGGATGGCGACCGAGCGTGATTCAGTGCTCGAACAGACGCTCGTCAACGACTTGGCAGTCAAGTACGGCAAGACACCGGCGCAAGTCGTATTGCGGTGGGGTATCCAGCGTGGAACGGCTGTGATCCCCAAGACCTCCCGCATGGAGCGCCTCAAAGAAAATTTGAATCTGTTCGATTTTGAGTTGACAGGCGAGGACCTGCAGGCCATCACGGCACTGGACCGCCACCAACGGTTCAACGATCCGGGTGCATTTTGCGAGCCCGCGTTTGGTTGCTTCTATCCGATTTACGAATAGCTTAGTTTGAATGGAAGTGGTGCTCGCTTTCCATGCAGGTCGCCACCGAGTGAATTCATAAGGACACGCCTGTGCAAACTCCCTTAGCCGCCGCCATCGACGCAGCTCATGCCGGTGGACGTATCCTGCGCGAACAACTGGGCAAGGCAGCGGTGCGCGAGAAGGGGCCCGCCGACTTGGTCACCGATGCCGACCTCGCTTCCCAGCGTCAGATTGAACAGATCTTGACCTCACGCTTCCCCCACTTCTCGTTCCTGGGGGAAGAATCGACCGACGCCGAACGCGAGGCGGCCGTTGCGACGGGCAAACCGCTGTGGGTTGTCGATCCGCTCGATGGCACCGCCAACTTTGTCCACCGCTTGCATGGCTTCTCGGTATCCATCGCGTTAGTAGAAGATAACGAAGTCACGGTGGGTGTCATCTACGATCCAATGGCCGGGACGATCTACACCGCCAATGCTCAGGGACATGTGACCAAAGACAACCGGCCGATTCGAGTCAGCGAGTGCGGGCGGATCGATCGCGCCATGGTCTGCTGCAGCTTCCCACCTGGGGTCACGCGACACAATCAAGCGGTCGATCAGTTCTTAAACGTGCTGGAGCGCAGTCAGTCGCTGCGTCGCCTGGGATCCGCCGCACTCAATCTCTGTTACTTGGCCGAGGGCTGTCTCGACAGCTACTGGGCGACCTCCGTGAAGACGTGGGATGTGGCGGCTGGGTATTTGATCGCCAAATCGGCTGGGGCTGTGTTTTCGAATCTCGAAGGTGGCCCGTTCGATTTGTGGGATCCCAAGTTCGTCGGCTCCAGCTCCACTGCCTTGCACGACGAGATGTTGGAGTGCTTGCGAGTTTAAGTTGGTTGGTTCCGTGCGTTTTCCGAGCCAAGTGAGGGCGACGCGGTAAATGGGAGGGCGACGCTCCTGCGGAGCCTTCATGGGCCGCCACCTGCCGTTCACAAGCAAGGGGCGGGAGTGGCTTTGCTTGTGAACGTTAGGCGGTAGCCCCACAAAAAAGCTCGGCAGGAGCCTCGCCCTCCCGAGTGCATATTTCACTTGATAAATCACCATGAAAGATGTTCAAAGCAGGAGCCTCGCGCTCCCGAGTGGATTTTTCATGGATGTCGCCGACAAAAGCGATTCATGGACGTTCGAGTACAAGTTCGGCGGGCGGTTTGACAGGCCGCAGCAGTCGCTTTAAAATGAGTCGGATAGCAAGAAGCTCTGGCAATGGTCCCGGCAGTACTCTCATGGTGAGAGGGACTGACCCGCTTTCGCCGGCCTGAGCACGTGATCGTACGAATCCATAGGTAAACAGTCGCCTAATGGTTCGTTTTTCTATTGGTCACGCACACTTCCCGACAGAAATGTAGGTTGCCATGTTCGGTCTCGGAATGCAAGAACTACTCATATTCATGGTCATCGTGTTGGTCGTCTTTGGTAGCTCGCGGCTTCCAAGTCTCATGCGAAATCTGGGGCGGAGTGCCAACGAGTTCAAGGCTGGGATGAAAGATCCCGTCGGTCAGAATCTGGAAGAAGACGAAGAGTCCAAACCCAAGACGTAACCGGCCTGCTTGGTTAACAATGCTTCGGCAATCAGTGGGCCAATCGCCAATTGGTTCGTTGTTTTAGCTTCGCAGAAAGGTTAAATGCATGTTCTCGAGCTTCGGCTACACAGAGATGCTCCTGTTCGGAGTGATCGCACTTATGCTCTTCGGCAGTCGTCTGCCCGATGTGGCCAGGAATTTTGGACGTACCTACCGCGAGCTCCGCAAGAAGGTGGATGACTTCCAGCGCGAGTTTCGGGACTGGGATAAGGCCGAGCCCACCCCGCGCAAGTCCTTGCCAAGTTACAATGCGGAAGACGAAGTCAAGCGGAATGAACCGAGCGCTCCTAAGTTCACACCTCCCGTGGATGACGATGACTGAGTTGGTGTTCGACTGAGTTGGTGCGAAGTTTCTCTGGTCTTGGAAATGCATATTGCCTCGCGATTGACATCGTACAATGGGGTTACTCTCTCCGAACGAGCCACGGCCTGAGCGTCACGCGCGTGCACGAACCGTCAAGCTTCAAGCTACACGTGGCTGGGCCGGAACACTCAAACCAAGGCCTTGCTTCCAATGAAGACCAAGCAAGCAACAACGGCGTGGCACACGCTACCGGCTGAACAGGTTCGAAGCATGCTCACGACGAGCGAGCATGGACTGGACGCAGACGAGGTTCGTCGTCGCTTGGAGAGTTACGGTCCCAACGTACTGCCGCAGCAAGCCGACACAACGGTTTTAACCATTCTGCTGCGGCAGCTCGCGAGCCCTCTGATCTACATTCTGTTGATTGCTGCGGCAGTCGCCCTGCTGGTGGGCGACTTCAAAGACGCCAGCTTCGTTGGGGTCGTGCTATTAATCAATACTCTCATCGGTGGCTGGCAAGAATGGAAGGCAGAGCAAAGCAGTCGCGCGCTGCAGAACATGATGCAGGTTCATGCAACCGTTGTACGAAATGGCCAATCTTCCGAAATTGCAGCTGAAAACCTGGTCCCCGGCGATGTTGTCTGGGTCGAATCGGGCAATCGCGTACCAGCCGACCTGCGGCTCACCACAGCGCATGGCTTGGAGGTCGACGAATCGTTGTTGACTGGCGAGTCGCTGGCGGTCAATAAAAACTGCGAGTGGATGGGCGCTGCGGAAGCGTCGCTCGGAGATCGACTCAACATGGCCTTCGCCGGTTCGATTGTGATTCGCGGGCGCGGGATCGGCATCGTCGTTAATAGTGGCTCGCAAACGATGGTGGGGCAACTGGCGGGAGATGTTCAGAGCGCAGTGGGTGCTCGCCCACCGCTTCTAGAACGGATGGAGAATTTCAGCCGAGCGGTTGCCATCATGGTGCTAGTGGCTGCAGTCTTGATCGGCACGCTGGGTGTCGTGGTGCACGAATATACCGTTACGCAAATGGTCATGTTTGGCATCGCGCTGGCCGTCGCCGCCATCCCCGAAGGCTTACCGATCACGATCACCGTCGCCCTGGCCATCGCCACCAAACGCATGGCCAAGCGAGGTGTTATCGTACGGCGTCTGGCCGCCGTAGAAGGATTGGGCAGCTGTACTCTCATTGCGAGCGACAAAACGGGTACGCTGACGGTGAACGAGCTGACCGCACGCGAGATACGTTTAGCCAATGACCAAACTCTTGAGATCAGCGGACAGGGGTTTATACCCGAAGGTGAAGTCACGCGTGCAGGCCAAAGAATCCATGACTGCGATCTTGCAAGCGGCAGCCACACAGGGGAGTCAAGCGGCACGTCGGACGACCTCAGACAACTTGTCCGCGTGGGCTTGCTGTGCAACGAAGCGAGTCTGCACCGGCAGAAAGGAGGTTGGCAGTGGCGCGGGGATCCAACCGACATCGCACTGCTGGCCATGGGCCATAAGCTTGGGTGTGAACGCGAACCGTTGCTTGAACACTTACCTCAGATTAATGAAATTCCATTCGAACCGGAGCATCAGTACGCCGCCACCTTTCATCGCGCCGATCAACGAACGGCCGTCTTTGTTAAAGGTGCACCCGAACGCATTCTGACCATGTGCAGTTTTGACGATCCCGCCGGGCATGAGCATTGGCAAGATCAGGCGCGCGAGATGGCCGATCATGGGTATCGCGTACTGGCCTTCGCGTCGGGGGAGGATGCTCAGGGGTTGTCGTCATCCGAGAATCCGCCCGAACCCAGTCGCTTGAAATTCGCGGGCTTTGTGGGGATGATTGACCCGCTTCGCGGTGGAGTTCGCGAGGCGGTTGCGGCCTGCCACCAGGCAGGGATCCAAGTTTGCATGGTGACGGGTGATCATCCTGTAACCGCCTTTGCAATTTCTCGCGAATTGGGTTTAGCCGATGATCCGCAACAGGTTGTCGTTGGCCAACAGCTGATCGGTTTATCGGCGGATGATCTGAAAGAAGTGGTCCGCAAGGCTCGCGTTTTTGCGCGGGTAGCCCCACGGCAGAAACTAGAAATCGTCAATGCAGCTCGAAATTTAGGGCACTTTGTGGCGGTAACGGGCGATGGCGTCAATGACGCCCCAGCCTTGCGCGCTGCCAACATTGGCGTAGCCATGGGGAAAGCGGGCACGGATGTGGCGCGCGAATCGGCTGAATTGATCGTCAGTGACGACAATTTTGCATCGATTGTGGCTGGAGTCGAAGAGGGCCGAGTCGCGTACGACAATATACGCAAAGTCATCTTCCTGCTCATCTCGACGGGTGCCGCAGAGGTCGGATTGTTAGGTATGGCCGTATTAAGCGGCGCTCCTTTACCGTTACTACCGGTGCAGATCTTGTGGCTCAACCTGGTTACCAGCGGAATTCAGGACAAGCCCTTGGCTCTCGAACCGGCTGAAGGCAACGTGCTCCGGCGTCCGCCACGCTCGCCAAAAGAGCCGATCTTCAATCAGCTCATGATCGAACGCACTTTGGTTGTCGCCCTGACCATGGCCTTTCTCGGTTACGAAGCCTTTCTATGGATGCTTAAGCACGATTGGAGCGAGGACGAAGCCCGCAACGGTCTGCTGCTATTCCTGGTGATCATGAAGACCTTCCACCTGGGAGCTTCGAGGTCGGAAACGCAATACACCCTACTCATGTCACCGCTAAAAAGTCCGCTGTTGGTTGTGTGCGGAATCGCGGCGGTGCTCGTGCATATTCTCGCCATGTTGTGGCCCCCCATGCAATCGCTCCTCGGCACCGCGCCGGTTAGTCTCATGACATTTGTAACGCTAACTGCCCTAAGTCTGTTGTTGTTTGTTGCGATGGAGCTGCACAAGTGGTCATGGAATGTTCGGCATCCTAACTAAGTCGCCACGAGTGTTTCGGCGAAAACAAACGGAGTCAACACGTAGCCGCGTCTCTCCGAGACGCGGAATGTCTGCGTTTCGGAGAGACGCAGCTACGTGAAGACGCACTGCAAGAACCCTAAGCTGCAAGTTACTCGCCTTTGCCCACAACGATGTCGCGTGTAACGCGTTGGATGTTGCTCTGACGTTCGCCCAAACCTTGCAGCTCGCGCAGCAACTCACCCTCTCCCGCTTGTCCGACGGGATCGGCTGGATCGGAGAGCATCTCGGCCAGTGCGGTGGTGCGTTTGTTGATCCGAATTTGCAGGGTTCGAATTAAGCGGATCTCGGCCAATTTGTCGACCAGTGGTTGTTCCCCGGGTGTTCCTTGCTGCTGGCCGCCCGGTTGCGATTCCTGCTTCTTTTCTTGATTGTCCTTTTGCACCTGAACAAGCGACTGCACCATTTCCTCAAGGGAACTAACGATCTCTTCCTGGATCACCATTGTCAACCGGCCAACATCTGCGGCTTCTAAACGATCGGCCACCTTGGCGATGTCGGTGTTGACTTGCTCGATGGCTTCCGGAAACGCCGCGCTGGAACCTTCTTCACGCAACAGCAGATGGGCCCGCTCTCCCTCAGCCAAGATCTTGCGCTCGTCGCGCGACAAACTGCTGGCCCTGATCTCCACTTGCCGCGAAACTTCATCCCCGGCAATCTCATTCAACCGCGTTGTCTCTTCCAGCACCTTGTTCTGCATATCGAGCATGCGACGCAAACGTGTTTCCAACGAGGCCAGCGAACGTTCGATCTCCTCTTCGCGCAACTGACGCAAGATCTCCTCTAACTCTTCAATCGCCTCTCGCAATTTGTTTTCAGCTTCCAGTTGCTTCTCGACGGCCGCGTCCCGCTTCGCCGCTTCCAGCTCCTGCTGGGCTTCCTTCATCTTCTGCTGCGCCTGCTCGATTCTCTGACGAGCGCGCTCGGTAGGCTCCTTCGACTCAGGTTCCGACTGCGGTTCGCCGGATTGGGGTTCGCCGGATTGCGGTTCGCCGGATTGCGGTTCGCCGGATTGCGGTTCGCCGGATTGTGGTTCGCCGGATTGCGGTTCGCCGGATTGGGGTTCGCCGGATTGCGGTTCGCCGGATTGTGGTTCGCCGGATTGCGGTTCGCCGGATTGCGGTTCGCCGGATTGCGGTTCGCCGGATTGAGACTCATCCCCTTCGGTTGTCTTTTCGTCGGAATCCGTTTTGGGTTCGTCAGGCTCGGACTCAGTATCCGCTGACTCATCGCGATCCGCTGACTCATCGCCGGCTTCTTTAGCTTTAGATTCTGCATCACTCGACTCAGATGCTTTGTCGTTTTGCTGGTCGTTTTGCTGGTCGCTCGTCTTGCGTGGATCGGTGGATTGCGGGTCAGCTGGTTTGTCTTGAGAACCCTTCGATTTGTCCTCTCCCTTAAGTTCTGACGCGATGTCCTTGGCTTTTTCAGCCAACTTATTTTGATCTTTGGCCGCCTGCTCCTCGGCCTGACCACCTTCGGTCCGACCACGCAGAGAACTCTGCAGTCGCAGCAGGCGATCGGTTTCCTCAATCCAGCGACGCACTTGATCCCGTTTTTCGCGCACGCGTTCTTCGCGATTTTCACTTTGCAGCAGTTCCAAAAGTCGTTTGAGATTCTCGCGGCTATTCTTCTGCAACTGGATGGCTTCGCTGAACTGTTTTTGTTCTAGGTTTTCAGCGGCCTGGACGAGTAGATCACTCAGTTGTGCCTGCTTGCTCAGTTGCACCGCTTGCTGCAACAAGGCGGCTCGGGTGGGGTTCTCGCCTAATTCCAATTCAGCCGACCGGAGCAACAAATCTTCCAAACGTGAAAATCTGCCAGCCACATCCTTTTGACCGTCTGCCAGCGGGTTGTCGGACGCAGCCGCAGGTGCTGCGTCGGCCTCCCCTGGCGTCTCCTGACAAAATGCGATCGCACCAACCATGCTTAGGCTCATGAGCGCTGTGCAACCCAGTACAAGCAACTGGCTCAGCGACATTGGGTTCAGACGAACTTTACTCATCATATGGATGCATTCAGTTAAGATCGGTGCGGAGCAAAAGATAGGTCTCGTTGGTGCAAAGTGACTCGGAGCGGCAACACTCCGTTCGCATGAAGCGGCGCACTCCAATCCGCTCACTCCCATCGGGTATTTCCCACTAGAGGCCAATCGCCGCCAGGGGCGGCATTCAGCCGAGTGGGTTGCCTGTTCATTTGAGCAAATCGAAGATCCGCGCCTTTTGTTGCTCTTCGGTCTCGTTCAGCAGACTCTCTTGATCTTCCAATAGCGTACGGACTAAGTCAACGATTTCGTTAAAAGATTCAATATCTAGCATATTGGATTTAATTAGCTCGAGGGTGTCGAGCACCCGACTGAGCGCTGCGAGTGCGGCCTGAGCTTGGTCGAAACCTTGCTCTGACATCGCTGCCGTTTGCAATTCCGCCAAGGAACGATTGAGTTTTCGGTAGTCTCCCTCGAGCAGTTCGACGAGCGGGGCGTGGACTTTGGTGGCCAATCGATTCTGCCGGTCATAGCTATCAATACGATTGTTCAGCAATTGCAGCCTTAGGTTTTCGACCCGTTTGGCCACACCAGTCAATTCCTGCTCCGATTTGTCGCACTGCAGCTGACTCTGCTGGGCACGCAGAACGGCCATTCGCCGCTGCTGGGCACGCTGTTCGGCAGCCTGCTCCGCGGTCTCGTCCACCGCCGCATCATCCCCTTGCTCGGCAACGCCTTCTCTAGCGGGAGCGGCTGGCTGATCGGCAGGATCAACTGCTGGCTGAGTGGCTGGATCCTGGAATGCAGCCAGGGAGATTGCATGGTTCATCGGCCGACCGAGCTGTGCCGCGTCACCAACTCGGTCGAAGCTATTGCCCAGTTGCTCGAGCACTTCGTTGACTTGCTGCAGTTCGACGATGATCAGTTCAAGACGTTGCCGCAGCTCTAATTCTTGCCGGTCAAGCAACACCAACAGTTGATCCGGGGTCACGACAGCCAGTTGCTGTGGCTGCCCACGCCCGATGTGCTGCTGTTGATCCAAATTGAAATGGTCACGTGCGGTCACGACAATACCGAGCGTCGTATTGGCTTGTATCGGAAAGGCTTGCTCTGTAGCTAATTTCTCAAGATCGATATCTGTCTTCAACTCGCCGTTGTCCGTGACCGTCACAGGAAACAACACAGGCTCGGATTCATTGAGCGCCATTTCAACCGAAACTTCAGCGATCCCGTTATCGTCAGTTACCGTTCCGCGAATCGGGAGCAGGGCGTTGGGGGTAATCGCCGTGCCAATACCGGCCAAGGTCGATTCCACCTGCGGCGGCGTGTCCTCAAGCACGGTGATCGCGTATCGCAGAATTTGATCCGAAGACAACTTGTATTGATCGATCAAACGCAGCTCCAGTACTTGACTGTTGCGGATGTCTCCGAGCTCCAAGCGGAACTGATTCCCCTGCGGAGTGACCGTGCGAATGTCCAGCGCATTTGTTTCGGCAGCGGCTGCGAGGTTGGTTGCGTTGGCACTGGCGGAGTTACCGCCTGATGGAGTCGCTGCGTCGCGGATGACGTACTCAACTTGACTCAGTCGGCTATTCGCCTGTCCGATGATCGTCAATTCGGTACCTTGCGGGATGCGCAGACCGGCCCGATAGGCCAGCGTTTCCTCGGCTGGCCGGCTGCTGAGGCTATCCAACAAATACCGCGGATAGCGCACGGCCAACTTCAATTCCGAAACAACTGCTGGCTCGACAACTTGCAACTGAAGATCTCGGAGGCGGGCATCCAGGCCGATCACGTCCAGTTCGATGTCCTCTGAGATCCCATCCAGGGGTGAGCCATCGAGCGTAAACTGTTGCCAACCTTGGCGCGGGCTGCCGACCCGTCGCAAGTTGGCTCGGCCTCGCGTCCCATCGGCGGAGCGATAGAACAGCGTGCAAACCTCAGGCACTTTTTTGGCTGTGGCGTTGGCGGAGACTTGCAGCAAGGCAGCGGCGCCAGCGGGAATGTGCACCACCCCCGCCTCGTCGAAAGGGAGCATTACGCGGTCTGCAGAGAGCTGTCCGGTGAACGCGGGAAATTGCAGCTGGATTCCATCCGCACGCAATTCTGCGGCTCGCGGCCAGGTGGCATCCGAGAGGGCAAACAAACGCTGAGCCCACAATCCCAACCAAGCGGGCATCGCAACTGCGGTGATGATCGTTATCAATAGCCCAAACACCACCGCCGTCCCGCTGGCCCACATCGGTTGCCAATTGAACAAACCCGCCGGCTCGACTTCTGTGATGCGCGTTGCCACTGAATTCCGCACACGCTCGAGCATGGCCGCATGCACTTCGGGATTGGAGACATCGGCCTGCTCGCCACGGGTCAATTCGACCGTCGTGACCAGTTCGTTATTGAGTTTCGGATAATGGCGTTCAATGAGCAGTGCCAACGAGCGATCGGGTAAGGAGGTTAACCATCTGGGGAGCGCCCAGCGCCCGATGATCCACAGGCAGCCTAGTCCCATGGCCAACAGTAGTCCCGTGCGGACCCAAGTCGGGCTCTCGTTCGAACCGGCTCTGACGGGGAGGTAGTCGAGCATGCCTCCCAACCAAAAGACGAGCAACAACCAACCTACGACAAAAAGTGCCGCTTGGGCGGCAATATATTGACGCAAGAGGCTGCGAATCGCTTGCAGCTTGTGCTCGACCGGAACAGGTAAGCGTGGTTTGTGGACCATAGGACTTCAACAGGGTTAATTACGCCAAGCGATGGAGTCGCCTCGACAACCATTCTAAAGACAAACAGCCAGCAATCAGTGCCATCAACCATCCGAGCCATCGCAATTGGAACACTTGGTCGGGAGCGCCTGGCAAAAATGCAACTTGATCTTGCGGTTCGATCGAAGTTGCAACATTTCTGCGCTCAGGGGTAGTTGCCATGGCCGCCTCGATCCCTTTCCAATAAGCGCCGCCCGTTTCTGTCGCCATTTGAGTGAGCAGCAGGTCATCGCGTTCGGCATGCTGCATCTCCATGGCCGGAACCTTCCCAAGGATCACGGTCGTCAGCACTTCGTTCGAAGCGATGCCGCCAAGTTGCAGTTGCACCCGATATTGCCCTGCCACCAAGACGGTGAACTGTCCGGTATAAACACCCGGTTGTGATCCATCTGCCAGAGGTCTGAGAACCAGAGGCAAATTGCGTCCCTGCGGATCGAGCAAACGCGCTACAACTTCGCTCTGCACCAGCGGTTCGTAGCGTTCGTTTTTCAATACAGCCCGGACAGTTACTTGTTCACCCAACAGTGCACTCTCGCGGTCGACCAGCAGCACACCTCGGTCCGAATCGAGCAGCAAGCGGCCTTGCGAAATCCATCGCACCAGTTTTGTATAGTAGCGGTCAAAGTACTGATCGCCTTGAGCCCTCAGCCGCCACAGTTCACCACCACCTTGAAAAACAACTCTCCCTGATCCATAAAACTGACTGGCAATGTAAATGGGTAATTGACCATTGATCGCAGAAGTGGGATCGGAGAAGAGGGCCAGTGCTTTGGCCCCCGGTTTCAACTCGTAGGCCGAATAAAATGTATGCACCCCTTCAAACGCATTCCACAGTTCCAAGCTGGTTTTTGGATCGTCGTTGAGCCATAGAAAGTCGGTCTGTCTACCTTCGGGAGTGAGTTGCAATCCCCAAGGTATCTCCGATTCGGCACGTCCCGCCGCCAGTAAGGCACTGCCGCGTTGATCCAAAACGACCGGAGACAACGAACGCAGGTACTGTGTTCGCACCCCTTGCGCGGACCGCGCGATCCACTTCGGCATTTCCACGCTGCCAGCCACCATCAAGAAGCCGCCCGCCTGCTCGGCCACCCACTGTTCCATCGCCTTGACCGACTCATCCGGGACCTTTGTCCAGTCGGGATCGAAGGCCAAGATTGCATCGTAGGCGCTCAGTTCAGCTCGGCTGGCGGGGAACTCGGTCAACAGTTCCTGCGCTTCCTGACTGGTCAGACGGCTCCCCGATTGCAATAGCACATGCGATTCCACATCTTTGTCGCGATACAGCAAATTGCGCGCGAACTGATATTCGCGGGTTGGGCCGCCAGCAAAAACCAAGACGCGATTCTTGCGTTCGATAACTTCCACGGTCGAGCTCATACTATTGTCATTGGGATCGGCATCATCCGCCAGCGGAATCACCTTGGCGGCATACTGCCACTCACCTACCGACTTGGGTTCCAACTCGAATCTGGCTGAAGCCAAGCCGCCATCGGCCGGAACTTCAACTTGCTCCTCCGCTTCGATCGCCAAGGCATCGAGAGGCGTGTCTTTAGCTCCCGACAAGACTTGCACGGTCACCATGCGCCCAGCATAACCCGATGATCCAACCAAGGCGGTGAGTGGGAAGCGATCGCCCGGATAAAGTCTGCGGGGGAGGTCGAGTTCAACCAACTCAAGGTTCGGTGGACTGCGTTCCGAACCCAGACCAAGCATATACAACGGGACCCGTGCGCTGAGAGCATTGGCAATCACGCCTTTCGGTTCCAGCCCTGCGTTGTTGCGGCCATCGGTCAGAATGATGACACCCGCCAGTGGATTGCCAAGTTCGCGATCGAGCACCGACTTGAGTGCATCCCCCATGCGCGTTTCGATGCCAGCGGGTTGGAGGGCCGCTACCCAATCTTCGGGCATCGAAAGGCGGGGATTGGAAACGCCCAAACTGGAAAGCCCCGGTTCGGAAGCTACCGAATCAGAATCCACCGAATCAGAATCCACTGACTCAGAATCTATTGACTCAGAATCTACCGGCTGAGGCGCTGCGTTGAGCATCTCGGACAACGGCGGTGTCTCTGCACCAAACAGTGCCGCTAGGGGATAACGCGTGGTCGGGACAATCGCAAACGATGAGATCCCCATCGCGGCAATGCTTAGAATGGCACCGATGAACAACGCCCATGCACCGACCGGCCAATTGCGGGCGCCAGCCAATTGGGCACCGAGCGATACGGTCACTAGCACCACGGCTAGCGCGCCGATCAAGCAGGCGATCCACATCAACGCACGCGCTCTTGAAAGCGACTGTGCATCGGCTTCGGTGGCCACTTCTTGCGGCGTGCTACCGGGCGCAGTTTTCTCCAGCGCCGCCAGTGCGATGGGCCGCGATGTCGCGTCGTAGCGATAGACGCTTACTTGATGCTGAGTTGTCAGTTGCTCCAACAGGGAAGATTGTCCGATCAACCGCGCCGCCTCCTCCGCTCGCGTGAGACTGCTGGCGACGCCGGACTCCGAAGGGGTACCCGGGAGAGACATGCTGAGCGACGTATCGACCAGCACGGCAACCCGCGACTCGCGTACAACGCGTTGTTCGGTACGACGATCAAACTGAAAGAAATAGAGCAGTATCCCCGCAAACGCGCCGAGTCTCAAGAGCATCAACGCCCACCCGACCGGCCGCAGATGCTCGACCGAATCGCGGCGATACCAGAACGCAACAAAGACACTCACCGCCGCAACCACCAGGGCCACGATCAACCAGTGCCACCACTGGTCGAGCTGCTCGAATCGTCCCCACTGATAGATTACGCGAGTTTGGGCCAAAAGATTCATTAGCGGGTTGCTCCCACAAAACGAGGAGCATGGTAGCTGGCCGAGTAGGCGAGCAATTGTTCGCCGAGTAACAGCAAGCTCAGGACCACCATCAGCAGTGTGCTGTGGGCGGCATCGGGTGTGTTCAGCCCCGCACCACTGATGGCTTCGGCTGATTTGATACTGAGTTTAATACCTTGCAACTTGCGTTCAAGCTCATTGGGGGCGATCCGCGCCAAGTCCCCTTCGACCGCTGACACGTTGTGCGCAAAGTTGGTCACCCGATTTTCACCATCCCCTGTCATCATCCAGGACTCAAAAATCCCGGGCCGCAACATGGCGTCCACCAAATCGCGATCCATAGTTTCCAAATCAATTCCCAGACTAAGCTTCGACACGTTCCCGTTGTCGCTCGATTCCAGCCGACGTTGCAAGCGGATTCGCAAGCCTTGCTCCCGAGCAGGAAACAGGATCTCGGCATCGGGCAACATCATTTCACCCGTCGCGGCCACTTCAATCGAGCCACTCACGGGATGACTGGTTGGTTCGTGTCGGAAACTCCCGAGGTATCCCAGTGACCTTAGCGCGAGCACCACAAAGGTTGGGTCTTGAGCCCAATTGCTCCAGTCGGGTGTGAGGCCGGTGAGCAAGGCCAGCACCCGTCCTTCGCCGAATCCGTGCTCGACCATCAAGGGCGCTTCCTGCGGACCACGTGCAACCACTTCAACCCCAGCTCTGCCCATCGACTCAGGAGTCACCGAGATGAAGTTGCGAACTTGCAAGAGAAAAAACGGAGAGGATGAAAGTTGCCGCAGAGGTGCCAAAATCGGATGTTCGGTCGCCGTAACTTGCATCTCGGCCGAACCGGCTTGAGCTTCTACTTCGGTGATCGATGATAAGACCACCGGGAAAAGCCCTTGGCCACTTACATGCAGTTTCTCGTTCACAAAGTTGATATTCGTGTTGCGTCCGCAGATTAAAAACAGCCCCCCCCCCAGGCGGCAAAAATCCTCTAGTTTCGCGATGGCTTGGTCATCGATGCGCGGTACATCGAGCAGCGCGACGACGTCGTGTGCGTTCAATTCCTCTAGCGAAATGTCTCGCAACAAGCCCGCATCAACTTTTTCGAGTGTCATGCCTGTTCGCAGCCGCGAGTCGGGATTGATCACCGTTTCGAAATAGAACGCGTTCGCTTGCTGCACGTCCCCGTCGACCAAAAGCACCCGTTGCGATTGACGAATGCCGATCACGCACCAACGTTTATTGTCCGTAGCCAGCGCATCGTCGGGCAATGTCGCCTCGACAACGTGATCGCCAGGCATTCCAAAGATCACTTGCACTTGCCGCGTGAGTGTTTCGCCGGGGCCGATCTGTTCAATCACAATGGGGGGCAGATCAGAAATCTGCCCCGAGTAGGCTTGATCGACTTGGGGGGCCACCCCGCCAGTTGGATAGGCGATCGTGCGAACTTTGACGACCAGATTTTTGAACGGTTGGACCGACTGGTTGCGGATTTGTAGACGAACCATCAACGGAACGCCTGCCGCCCAGACTTCTTGCTCAGGTTCAATCGACGTGATCGAAAGGTTCACCCCCGCATCCTGACCGCAATCGATGATATGCAGCGATGCTTCGCTTTGCGTCAGCGCCTGGAATTTGTTTCGCAATTTTTCGGGTTCGCCAAATTCATTGCGTCGCAAATCGGTAATTAAATAGACTTCTGCCTTCTCATCGGCGCTACCCGCAATCGCTGGCGTAATCAACTCGAGGGCCGTTTCAGGGTCGAGCTGCAGGGCGACCGGCTCGGTGGCATTGAGCCGGTCGAGCAAGCGAGCGGGATCGCGGGGGACGGTTTGCGCGATCAAGTCAGCCGCACTATCGATCCGCATTTCAGCTTGCTCGTCGCTCCGGCTGCGATTGGCTAAAGCGGCGCGGCTCCAACGCACCAGAGTGATCTGGTGTTGCCCAGGTTGTCCGGCGATAGAACGCACGAGCCCGCCGAGCGCTTGCAATCCGCGCGCGTACGCTGAACCTTTGGCATCCCGCTCAGCCATCGAAAAGCTATCGTCGAGTAGCACGTAGTGGTGCGTGGTTTGACTCCCAAACCAGCTC
Organism: Pirellulaceae bacterium; assembly: GCA_041751975.1. Classification (GTDB taxonomy): domain Bacteria; phylum Planctomycetota; class Planctomycetia; order Pirellulales; family Pirellulaceae; genus Aureliella. Next base: position 17,338 of record JBGSHW010000160.1, on the reverse strand, counting down.
AACCACTGCGAGTTGCTTACCCACTTGGCCAACATGGCGACCAACAGCAACATCGCCAGGATCCGCGAGGCAAGCAGCAGCCACTGTTTCAACATTACCCAGCGACGGTTCCGGCGATAACTCTCCAGCAAGAACTCCATCGCCGCCCACTTCTGCTTGCGATGGCGGAGCATGTTGATCAGGTGGATCAGGATCGGTACACCTACCAGCAAGAATCCCCATGTGAGTGGCTGAAATAGAAATTGCATAAGTAGCGCTGGTTAAGGTGAACGTGGTGGGTTAGCGTCGCACAGTATGCATGCGGTCATTGAGTATTTTGGCCAACACCGCATCGGGGGCATCGCTGGTCCGCACCAAGAGATAATCGCTCTTGGAGGCAGCGCAGGCGCGGCGGACACGGTCCAAGAACCCCTCGAGCGCTTGCAGATAACCGTCGCGCAGCGCCCGCGGATTGCAGGTCAAGTGGTCGGAAGTTTCCAGTCCCTCGAAGCGGGTGGGATCGGCAAAAGGGAAATCGAGCTCATCGTCATCCATGACATGCAGGACCATCACATCGTGCCCCGCCTTCCGCAGGGTCTCAATCCCCTTCAAGCTGCTTTCTTCGGCGCCCAGCAGGTCGCTGATCAGGACCATCAGCCCCCGCCGTGGGAACGTTTGTACGACGTCGCGGAAAACGTTGCCCAAATCGGTTTTCTCGGCGGGCTGGGTGTTCTCCAGTGAAGTGAGCAAGTCGGTCAAGTGGCGTTGGCTCGTGCGCAGCGGCACCCGAGAACGAATCTTACTGTCGAACATTACGCTGCCAACCGCGTCCTGTTGCTTGAGCACCAGTAGCGCCAAACAAGCGGCCAAGGTCGAAGCGTATTCGAACTTGGAAATCGAACGCCCGATGTAACCCATGCTCTCGGAGCTGTCGATCAACAACGAGCAACGAAGATTCGTATCCTCTTCGTATTGCTTGATCACCAAACGGTCTTGCCGCGCCCAGACCTTCCAATCGACGTGCCGCACATCATCCCCCGGCACATATTGCCGGTGCTGGACGAACTCGACCGATTGCCCGAAGTACGGACTGCGGTGTGAACCAGATAGAAATCCTTCGACGATATGACGGGCTCGCAGTTCCAGCCTCGCAACCCGCTTGACCGCCTCAGGAGGCAAAAATCTTTTGGAAGCGGGCATCGCGCGTCAGTTCATCCTCGGCGGTTGGTGTTTCGGAAATCAATTGTTCAATCACATCATCCGTAGTAATTCCATCGCTCTCGGCAGCAAACGTGACCACCATGCGATGCCGCAAGACCGGTTTGCACAACTGCTGGATGTCCTCAACCGTCACGTGGGTGCGGCCGTTGAGCAGTGCCCTGGCCTTGCCCCCCAAGACTAGGAATTGAACCGCGCGCGGCCCAGCCCCCCAGCCAACTTGTTCGGTTACAAAAGCCGGGACGCCGACCGAGCCGATGCGGGTCTGGCGGACGATGGCCAAAGCGTAACGAATCACATGGTCGGCCACCGGTACGCTGCGCACCAGATCTTGCAGTTCCAAAATTTCAGTGCCGCTCAAGACCGCTTGCAGGTCGGTTGTGACGCGCGAAGTGGTGCGGCGCGCCACCTCCAGCTCTTCATCGAAGCTAGGGTAGTCCACCAGCACCTTGAACATAAAACGATCTTGTTGGGCTTCCGGAAGCGGATAGGTTCCTTCTTGTTCGATCGGGTTTTGCGTCGCCAACACAAAAAACGGATCGCTCAGCTGATGTCGGACGCGGCCCACCGTCACTTGCCGTTCCTGCATCGCTTCCAGCAAAGCGGCTTGGGTCTTAGGGGGTGTGCGGTTGATTTCGTCCGCCAAAATCACGTTGGCAAACAACGGACCTTCCATAAATCGCCGCTGCAAGCCACCGCCGGGCTGCTCTTCGATTACTTCCGTTCCTGTAATGTCCGCAGGCATCAAGTCGGGGGTGAATTGAATCCGACTGAACGACAAGCTCATCGTCCGTGCAAGCGTGCTGATCATCAGCGTCTTGGCCAAGCCGGGGACACCTTCGAGCAAGCAATGGCCACGACTAAAGATGCTGATCAGCAACTCGTCGACCACATCGCGTTGTCCAACGATTACCTTGCCGAGTTGTTCAATGATATTTTCGCGTGCGGTCCGTAATTTCTCGATCGCACCGTTATCGACCAAAGCACCAGAATTCGGCTGGTTCCCGTTTCCGTGGTTCATGCAGCTTCCCTATTTAGAAAGGATTTCCAACCGAATAGTCTGAAGCACTTCTGCCAGAATTGCTAGCCCCCGTGACCGCAGGGCCGTCGCAGCGGCCGATTCGGGCATCCACCCTCTCATTCTACCCCAGGAGGAAGCCGCCGGGCGAAATGCCGCAGCGCAAGCTGCTGAACGGCAGCGAGGATGCCGCCGGGGCGTGGGAGTGGCAAGAAGTCTACGGTCTGCGGATTTCATCCTCACCCGAAGCGTAAGCGAAGGACCGCTTGTTCCCCATTCAGGCTTTTTGAGGTGGCGGTGCCGAGTGGACCATCCTACTCCTAGTGCTACTCGAAATTCCGTCGTCGCGGCCCAGTGGCCGTACCGCTGATTGGCGATTGGTCGGGCGAAAAGGGTGTTCATCCCGTGTCTTACTTGCTGGAAGAAACACGTAGTCGCGCCTCTCCGAGACGCGAAAAGACTGCCTCTCGGAGAGAGGCAGCTACGTGGAGTTTAGTAAGATCCACTACCGTATTTAGATCCACTACCGTATTTAATTGCCTAGCGATTGAGCGGTTATTCGACAGGTTCGTCGCTCGCGTCTTCTCGCCAACTACCGGTGGTTGATCCATTGACATCTAGGTCACTTTCTAATCTGAGGAGTTCTTTTTATTTCGAGTCCACCAGCGACTCACGTTCCTCAACGACTTGTGAAAACAGAGTATGGGCTTGATCAGCCAGCAGCTCATCGAGCAGCTTGGCCGCCTCAACATAGGTCTCCAGCGCCTGCTCACTGCGGCCGGTCTGGTTGTAAAGCACCGCCACGCTGTTAGTCAGCAAAGCTTGCATGAAGCTCGCTTCGATCGGTTGCGCGATCGCGCTGCGCGTTGGCGTCGGCCAGATGCACGGCTGCCTCGCGGTACTTCCATGTGGCCACCGCCAGACCCATGCGAGTCAGGCGGCGGATCGCATGTGGCGGAACTCGTCGAATCCACCTGATGGACTGGACCGGCGTCTACGCTGGCCCGCAACTGCTGATCAAATCGACAGGCTTGTTCAATCAGCTCGTTTTCATCGGGATGGACCATAAGTCAATCGCTAAGTTGGCGTGAACGGCAGGTGCTTAGCGAGACATGCTACTACCAGTTAAATGCCGTCACAGGTAGAGATATAGTCGCTGGCATGCAGTCGCGTTACCCAGGCTCGAAAGTCGAGTGAGTACCGACACTCGCTGGCCCCATGACAGTTCTGCATTTTGAGCTCACCCAACCGGGAGGAATTTTTCGTGTTCGGCTAAATTCTAAGCTTGCCAGAGTCTAATGCCTTTGTACTCTTCACGACGCCGCGGGGGCTTAACTCCGGTCCGTTTGTTCGATGCGGGCTAAGCAGTCCGTGAGGAGATAAGCAGGCTAGCCGCCGGTAAATGAATGAAAAGCGATGGGAAGAACCGGCGGCTAGGCCTTGCCGCTCACACACCTGGCGCTGTCCAGCCAGGGCCGGCCTCTCAGGGCCGGAAATGGGCACCGCAGCTATCCCCGATACCACCTGTCGACCTGCTTTGTGAGCTCAAAAGTAGAGACTGCTGGGGATAACTGTGCTAGATTGAAGCCTTGAGCGCTGGCGCATGCAGCCGCTCATGGACTAAAATTAAGATGCACAAACTGCCGCAATGATTGGTGTGGGAGCTCCCATGGGTTCAACAACGACAACACAACATTACAGTCGATCCCCGGCGCTGGCCCGCCAGCAGCGGTTGCCATCTATTTTACTGACCCTATCGCTGCTCAACTTCATTCCTGCAGTTGCCGTAGCTCAGGTGAAGACAGAAAGCCCTGCCGCCGAAAGCCCTGCTGAGTCAGCAAATGGTTTGCCAAGCCCGGCAGCTTCTTCGGGCTTTTCGGTTGGGCCGTACGGTTATAGGGGGGTGGATGGTTACACTGACAGCCAAGACGCGTCGCTCGGTTATCGCTACGGTGATGGAAGTTCGCCGAGCGGCTACCAACCAAGTTATGTTGCTGGCGGAACCTACCGACAACCCAGCGGCCTGGTGATGCTGAATGAGCAGCTTGCCGTCGTTCCGACCAAGCTGACCGGCGAGCTGTATGCCTTGCAGTTACCTGAGCTAAGCGTCGCGGTAGCGTACCAAGATGCGAAGCGAAGTTTTGGCAAAGCAGTGCGGATCAGCGATACGGCCTGTGTGGTCCTCGACTTGGCGGCCAGCTCGGCGGTGGTCTTTCAAGTTGGCGAGGAAGGGTGGCGGCCGAGTGCGGAATTGCCCTGTCCGGGGACCCCCAACTCGCTTGTTTGGGACGCTGACACGTCGGTGTTGTTTGTAACCGGCCAGTGGTCGCAGCGACTCTATCGGTTTCAAGCTAATTACGCCGCAGTTGATTCCGCCACGAGTGCCTCAGCAGTTGATAACCCAGTAACTCTTAACTTAGCAACTTGGACCACGCTGCCGACGACCGATTTGCCCATGTGTGGCGGTGTGATGCTGCCGCTCAAACAGCACTCGGCGGTGCTGGTCATGGATGCCTTCGGCCGCGACTTCGCCATTATCGATCTCCATTCGGCTGAAGTGATCAAGCACGCGAAAGTGTACGGACATAACATCAGCCAGATCGTATCGGTGGACGATGGCCAGCGTGTGATGTACACCCATCAGTTGCTCAATGAATTCGCCCAGTCGATGCGAGGCGATATCACTTGGGGCGGTTTGCTGAGCAACAACATCCGCTGGTTGAAAACGGAACGGATGTTGAATGAAACCGGGGCCGATATCTTTTCGCGAGGAAAATTCTATCCGGTGGGAGTGACCGGTGACGGTGCTGGCGATCCGACCTCGTTTGCATTGACGGAGGATGGCGCTCTTGCCGTTACCTTGGGAGGTACCGATCGAATCGCGATGGGACACTTGCGCGATCTCGACTTGCGACAAGTCGATGTGGGGCAGCGTCCAATCGCTTGCGCTTTCACTCCCGATTCGAAGCAGTTGATCGTGGTCAATCAGTTCAGTGACAATCTGTCGGTCATTGATGTGAGTAGTCGCTCCGTCACGCATATCCCGCTCGGTGAGCTGCGGCGGCCGACGGAGGTCGAAGTGGGTGAGCGGTTTTTCTTTCATTCAAAGCTGGCCCACGATGGCTGGATGAGTTGCCACAGCTGCCATAGCCAAGGGCACACCAACGGGCAACTCAACGACAACCTGACCGACGGGACATTCAGTTCCCCCAAGCGGATCCTGTCACTACTCGGGCAAGCCGAAACGGCACCGTACAGCTGGAGTGGCAAATTCGAGAGCCTCGACGAGCAGGTGTTTCATTCGATCCGTTCCACCATGGCCACTGACAGTCCCATTGTCGAAGGAACCGTCAAGGCGATTGCAACTTACATCCGCACTTTGCCCGCACCACCGAGCGTACTTACTGCCCGAAGCGCAGTTAACGCCTCTGCCCAAGGGCTTGTGAGCGATGCGCAACTGGCAACCGTTGCCAACGACTCAGCCGCCAAACTGAATGAGACTACGGCAGCGAACCAGAGCACCGCAGAGCAGGTGCGGGAGGCAGTGCGGCACGGAGGCTCGCTGTTCCAGGAGCTTGGCTGCCGCGAATGCCATGCAGGCAATCATTACACTAGCCGAGGGGCATACGACGTGGGACTGGCAGACGAGCAAGGACTGACACGCTTTAACCCACCCAGTTTGCTTGCCGTCAGCCAGCGGGCAGGCGCGTTGTTTCACGATGGCCGCGCGGTGTCACTGGAGGCCGTGATTGCTGATTTCCGTCACCAGTTACCGCGCGAGTTGACCTCTGCGGAAGTCGAGGCCTTGGTATGTTACCTAAAGTCTCTATGATAGCTGCTAAGCGGGGGGCCGCTTCTCAGCGATGGTGCAGGCAGCGTTTCAACCCCGACTGAAGAGACCTTGATTCTCAAATTGAGCGAAGAGGCGGTGACGACGATGGGTGCAAAAAATGTACTCGGGACAGAATTAGAATCGTGCAGTACCGAACCAATGACTGGTTTTTACCGGGATGGCTGCTGCAATACCGGCGCGACCGACGAAGGCATGCACACGGTGTGCGCCGAGATGACCGAAGACTTCCTGCGATTCTCAAAGCTCCGCGGCAATGATCTTTCGACCCCCAACGCGGCTTATCATTTCCCTGGACTCAAGGAAGGGGATCGCTGGTGTCTGTGCGTCCTGCGCTGGAAAGAAGCACACGAAGCTGGCATGGCGCCGCTGGTCAATTTAAAAGCGACCCACATCTCAGCTTTAGAATTCATCGACTTGGAAGATATGCAAGAGTACGCCACCGGCGACTCACTCGATGATTAAGTGGACAGCGCCAGGTTCGAATCCAATTACCCTTACTTACTCGGTTTTCTGCATGGTGAGCGGCAAGCCGCTAGCCGCCGGTAGAATGCATGGTGAGCGGCAAGCCGCCGGTAAATGAATAAAAAACAACGAGAAGAACCGGCGGCTAGCGCCTTGCCGCTCACAAACCTGGTGCAGTGCAGTTAAGTGATGTTTCCAAATGTCTTTGGAGATCAAGCGCTTCCGCTGGAGCCTGCCTCGCAAGAAACCTTCCCCGAGGAATTCAAGCTTGTCGAACGCCATGTGGCTGATCGTCTCGAAGATTTAATTGGCGGAGCGATCACCGACTTTGGCCGTGACCGGGCGATGGAAACAGTGCAATCCGCTTTGGCTGCGAAAATGCACTGTGCTTCGTGTCGGCAATGTCTTAGACGCGTGCCACTTTAGATCACGCCGCCGTGGACGCGATAAGGTGTCATATGGTCTGGCTGGTCAACCATCCAAAATCGTTCCCACTCTTGCAACAGCAGGCGCAGATTTTCGGACGTGTATACCAATTGCTCAGCACGCCGTTCGGGAATGGCGGAATAAATGGGGATGGCACAGCCCGTGGCTGATACGCAGCATCCCAATAGCAAAGCAGCACAAATCCAGCGTCGCATCCTAGTTCCTCCGTGAACAACTCTGCCGTATTTTTGGGAGTCCCACCCAAGTTTCAAATTCGTAACGTGATGATCTAACTGAGTCGACCGTGGTCAGCTCCGTTATCTTCGTTCGCTCGAGGTTCGGTTGGCGAGTGGTAATTTGCACCCGTTCCAGCCATCGCCTCTTGTCGACTCCGAGCCGCCGCAGCATCCTCCAACTCTTGCACCCGGGCTTCCATCTCTTTCCCAGGCTTGAAGGTCACTACAAACTTCTCTGGCACGTCGACTTGCCGCCCCGTCCTTGGATTGCGAGCCTTACGAGCTTTGCGACTTTTGACCTGAAAAACGCCAAAGTTACGCAGCTCTACCCGACCCTCCTCAAGCAGGGTGTCAACGATGCCATCAAAGGTGAGTTGCACAATCTCCTTGATTTGGAGTTGCGTCAACCCAGTCTTATCGGAAATCGATTTAACGATCTCTTTTTTGGTCACTTGGTCAAGCTCCTTCGCCGGGCAGCAAATGCCGTAAGTCATTTGCGTGCAACAAGTTAATTCGGCGAAGTCTAATACCCAAGATCGCGTGCGTCAAGGTCTGCCAAGCACCGCAATACGACGCTTCCGTCGTTGCGGGAATCAACAGACTATTCCACACAACCATGGAATCGTCCTTACAGCCAGTAAACTTTACTAAATCCAATCAATCGTTGTTTCCGCTCGAACCGTTAGTCTAACAGAAGTGACCGGCCGGGTTGCTGTGGGACGCGGATGAGCTCGCCGGATCTCCATCAGGGAATGGGAACTGCGTGATGTGGGTAGGTGGGGGCGTTTTAGTTTGCGTAGTTTGAGGGCCGCGGGGGCCGGGCGAGCAAATCTACCACTTTCAAACTGCACTGCGTTCAAACCTTAGCGAGTGCTTCAAGCGACTTGAATGGCAGATACAAACGCATGGGGTAGCCAGGCAGTTCTGCAAAATCGAATCGCTGATAGAAACGTTTGGCTTGTTCGTCCACGCAATCAAGAATGACGGCGATGAATGCGAAGGTTCGGCTCGCTTCATAGCAGTCGACCAGCGAAGTGGCAAGCAAACGCTGGCCGATACCGCGTCCCTGGAAGGATCGCTCGACGCCCAGCCAAGCCAGCACGCTCACCGGTAATTGCCGGCGAGGCAACTCAATTCGTCTCCCGTCGAAATCCCATAGCCCCCAATTTACTGCTTCCGCTTGGGCTCCTCTGCGACTCTCGCTCCGCTTGGCTGCTTGCTGAAGTCATAGGAACTGCAAGCTGGGGCGATCGAAAAAGAGTTGGGAAGAGAGGGCAGGGATGCGTGGTCGCGTGGTTTGGGAAGTCAGGTGATGTGATGCCACGTTCGATGCAAAAAACAGGGAAGTGTAGCCTCTTCCACTACGAAAACCGGGGGGATGTGTGGCCACGTTCGATGCGAAAACTGGGAAGGTGTAGCGACGTTCGATGCGAAAAACAGGGAAGGATAGCCACTTCCACTACGAAAAACAAAGGCGAGTGGACATGTTCGATACGAAATCGTTCAGACAGTATAATGGAGTACTCCGCCTCCCAACCCTCCTGCACTGCGCCGAACGATGGCTTCACAACCTTCCCGCTGGTTTCTCGCCAACTGCTTTATCTACCTGCTGGGCATGCTCTGTTTTCAGCCGCTGGTGTCGGCGAGCGAACCGCTGGCGGCAAGCGATGAAGGGAGTGTGGACTTCGCCCGCGATATCCGACCGATTCTCTCCGATCGCTGCTTCACCTGCCACGGTCCCGACAGTGAGCAGCGCGCAACGGACCTGCGACTGGACGACCGCGACTCCGCACTGGCTATCGCTATCTCGCTGGATCAACCCGCCGAGAGCGAACTGCTGAAGCGCATCGGTTCGACCGATCCCGATTTGGTTATGCCACCCCCCTCAACCAAACTCAGCGTGACGGCGGCGGAACTTAAGTTGCTCGAACGTTGGATCGCCGAGGGTGCCCCCTACGCCGAGCACTGGGCATTCTCACCACCACAAAAAGTTGCCCCAGAGGCGCTGGTGTTGCCTGCGGATCCATCGCCAGCGAACACGTTGCCGAGTGACCTCGAGCACTGGACAAGCCCCGCTGCCCATGCCATCGATCGCTTGGTCGTTAAAGAGTTGCTGGCGCGGAAGATGACCCCGGCGGTACAAGCCGATCCCGTTGCCTTGCTGCGACGCGTCACGCTCGATCTGACCGGCCTACCACCCACGCTTGTCGAACTCGACACCTTCCGCGCCGAGATCGATGCACTGGTCGCACAAGGTGCCCCCGACGCGGTTGAAACGGTTTATGAACGCAGCATTGACCGTCTGCTGGCCAGCCAAAAGTTCGGGGAGCGGATGGCAGTGGATTGGCTGGACATAGCACGCTACGCTGACACCTTCGGCTATCAATCCGATCGGTATCGAGCCACCTGGCCGTGGCGTGATTGGGTCGTAGATGCATTCAACGACAACCTGCCGTTCGATCAATTCATCACTTGGCAACTGGCCGGCGATTTACTCCCCGAAGCCACCCCAGCACAAATTCTGGCAACAGCCTTCAATCGCCATCACCGCCAGACCAACGAAGGCGGGAGTGTCGAAGAAGAGTTTCGGGCGGAGTATGTAGCCGATCGCGTGAACACCTTTGGCGCAGCCTTCTTGGGGCTCACCCTCGAGTGCTGTCGCTGCCACGACCACAAGTACGATCCGATCACGCAAGAGAACTATTACCAGCTCAGCGCCTTCTTCAACAACATTGACGAATCAGGACTTTACTCGCACTTCACCGATGCCACTCCCACCCCCACGCTGACCCTGGCGAACGATGCTCAGCAACCGCGCTGGCTGGAACTCGAGCAGCGAATAGAACAGCTGCAATCGGAGCTGCTGGAGCTTGAGCGCACGCCGGAGATGCCGCAGCTGTTGGCCGCGTGGCGAAGTCGTTTGAGTGACGTTCGGCAACGCGCCCCCAGTGCCGAAGATTCCGAGAAATTGAACCTCCGCGGCCTGCTCAAGAGCTCGTTGAATCAAGCGTTGCTAGGCGACTACCCACTCGACGAGCTGGTCGACGGCAAATTGCCCAACCGCGCCCACCGCGACGCGACCACGGCAGATGCATCGCAACCGCCGGTCGCTGGCGAGGGTAAAGTGAGCGAGGCACCGGAGTTGGTCTCGGGCAAAGTCGGTCACGCACTTCGTTTTAGCGGCGAGAACAATGCGACCTTTCCGGCAGGTGGTCACTTCACCCGCGACCAAGCTTTTTCGTTCTCGATGTGGTTGCAGACCCCCACTCATTTCCCACGAGCGGTCGTGTTCCATCGCTCGCGTGCATGGACCGATTCCGCCAGCCATGGCTACGAACTGCTGCTCGAAGATGGCAAGCCCAGTGTGGCCTTGATCCACTTCTGGCCGGGCAATGCACTCCGTTTGCTTGCGCGGGAGCCGTTGCCGCTCAATCAGTGGGCGCACGTTGCGGTGACCTACGATGGATCGAGCCAAGCTCGGGGTTTGAAGTTGTTCATCGACGGCTCGCCGATCGAAACCGATGTGGTTCGCGATAGCTTGACCCGCGAGATTCATCAAGGGGAACCCGAAGAGTTGACGTTGGCCCAGCGTTTTCGCGATGTCGGATTTAATGGTGGCGCGATCGATGAATTGAAGGTCTTCAACAAGAACCTGACCGCGTTGGAGGTCAAGCTGCTGATGCTGCAAGACGCATTGCCAGCCAACGTGGAGGAATTCTTGCACAATGTTTCCGATGAACTTCTCGGCGAATTCGCACTCGATCAGCTCGAGCCGCTCAAGACGAAACGGCAAGAGCTCGCACAGCAACTAACTCAGCTCCGCCAAGAACGCAGCCAGTTGCTCGAGGCGATTCCACAGATCATGGTTATGCGCGAGATGGCGGACCAACGGCCCACTTTCTTGCTTGAGCGCGGTGCTTACGATGCACCCGGCAAGCTGGTGACGCGGGGAGTTCCGGCAGGGATTGGGCTGCAATTGTCCGCAGAAGATGCACCGACACGACTCGATCTTGCCCATTGGCTTACCGATCCGCAGCATCCGTTGACCGCGCGGGTGGCTGTTAACCGCTTTTGGCAAATGTTGTTTGGACGCGGGATTGTGGCCACCAGCGAGGACTTTGGCTTGCAAGGGGCCCTCCCTTCGCACCCAGAGCTGCTCGACTGGTTGGCTCGGGATTTGATTGATTCCGGTTGGGATGTCAAACGCATGTTAAAACAACTCGTCATGTCGGCTACCTATCGCCAGCACTCAGATCCCACCTCTCAGCTGCTGGCACTCGATCCCGAGAACATTTATTTTGCGCGGGGACCGAGTCTGCGACTATCGGCTGAGATGATTCGCGACACGGCGCTGGCGGCCAGTGGTTTGTTGGTCGATCGCATCGGTGGACCACCGGTCAAACCGTACCAACCGCCTGGGCTGTGGGAAGAAAAATCGAGTGAGTCGTATCAGCGGGACGTGGGTGAGGGGAGTCGCCGCCGGAGCTTGTACACCTTCTGGAAACGCACCTCGCCGCCGCCAGCCATGATGACCTTCGATGCGAGCAACCGTGAGGTGTGTGTCGTGAATCGGCAAGCGACCATGACCCCGCTCCAAATCTTGGTGTTGTTGAACGATCCCCAGTTGGTTGAAGCCGCAGTGGCCTTGGGTGAACGAGCCAGCAGGGCAGATCCAGCGACTTCAGCCCGCTTGCGATTTATCTTCCGCAGTTTGTGCAGTCGGGAGCCGACACCACGAGAGATCGAAGTGCTCGAGCAACTTTACGCCGAGCAGCACGCTTACTTTAGCAAGGCAGACGCGGAGGTTGGCGCGTTGCTTAAGGTCGGCGATCACGTCCCTGCCGCCGAGCTGGATCAAGTTGAATTGGTGTCACTCAGCGTGGTGGCACAAGGTCTCATGAGCTACGATGAATTCATTATGAAACGATAGGAAGCGGCGATGTCCTTATTCAACCAACACCCGTTGCCAGATGCACAAGCCATTGCACGCGAGCAGACGCGGCGTTATTTTTTCGGCAGATCCAGTCTCGGCCTCGGAACGCTTGCCTTGGCCAACTTGTTCGGCGAACCAAGTGCACTAGGCTCCTCACCCAGCGGCTCCTCACCCGGCGACGATGCAGCTGCGCCCGGCCAAGCGGACCTGCCTAATCCGGGCTTGGGTGGGCAGCTGACGCAGTTTCATCACGCACCCAAAGCCAAACGGATTGTCTATCTGTTCATGAGCGGCGGTCCCTCGCAGATGGATCTGTTCGACTACAAGCCGCAGTTGCGAGCCGACAATGGCAAAGAGCTACCGGCTTCGATTCGCATGGGACAACGATTGACCGCCATGTCGGGCAACCAAGCCACGTTGCCGATCGCCGGTTCCAAATTCGCCTTCCGCCAGCACGGCGAGAGTGGTGCGTGGATGAGCGAAATCCTCCCCCATCTCGCTGGGGTGGCGGACGAGCTTTGCTTTGTCAAGTCGGTGTACACCGAAGCGATCAACCACGATCCGGCAATTACCTTTATTCAAACAGGTTCACAGATCGCGGGGCGCCCTTCGTTGGGCGCGTGGGTCGACTACGGACTCGGTTCGACCAATGAAAACTTGCCAGCTTTTTGTGTGCTGGTGACCAAGAATAAGTCGGGACAACCGCTCTATTCTCGACTGTGGGGAAGCGGCTTTTTGCCGTCGAATCATCAGGGGATCCAGTTCCGAGCTGGGCAAGACCCTGTGTTGTACTTGACGAACCCCGCGGGAGTATCGACGCAGAGTCGACGGATGATGCTCGACCGGATCAACGAACTGCACGAACTTGAATTCGAGCAACGGATTGATCCAGCCATCCGCGAACGCATCGCGGCCAGTGAGATGGCTTTCCGCATGCAGGCTTCCGTCCCCGAAGTGGCTGATGTGTCGTCGGAGCCTGAGAGTACGTTTGAATTGTACGGTCCCGACTCGCGGATTCCTGGCACCTTTGCGGCCAACTGTTTGTTAGCTCGACGCTTGCTCGAACGGGACGTGCGTTGTGTGCAACTATTCCATAAAGGCTGGGATCAGCATGGCGGGTTGCCAGCCGGGATCACTCAACAATGCAATGAGGTGGATCAAGCCAGTGCGGCTTTGGTGACCGACCTGCGCGCCCGCGGACTACTCGACGACACGCTGGTGGTCTGGGGTGGTGAATTCGGACGCACCGCCTACAGCCAAGGTAAATTGACCGCCAACGACTATGGACGCGATCACCACCCTCGCTGCTTTACGATGTGGATGGCTGGTGGCGGCATCAAGCCGGGGATCAGTTATGGCCAGACGGATGAATACAGCTACAACATCGTCGAGAACGGAGTGCACGTGCACGATTTGAATGCCACCCTCCTGCACCTATTGGGAATCGACCACGAACGGCTGACGTACCGTTACCAGGGCCGTCGCTTCCGTTTAACCGATGTGCACGGAGTTCCTATCAAAGACATTCTCGCTTGACCTCTATGCGTGTCGACTTCTCAATCCCGCATCATCGAGCCGTGATGTAGCATCGACTAGGCTCGATCAACACGAGCCGACTCGGGAGAGACGAAGCTTTTGCAAGATCGCCTAAGGGAGTTGTTTACTTTGCAGAAGTTGTGTCGCGGACAATTTAACTTGTTCCGAGGGGTGTTGAGCTGCTAGCTGCTCCAGCGCGCTCGCGGCCTCCTCGGCATCATGCAGGCTGAGTGCGAGGAGCGCGAGTCGCACCCGCTGCCAAGCATCGACGTTATTGTCAGTAATAATCGTTTTCATCGCCAACTCAACCCTTCTCTTAGTTTGGTCAGGCGTGGTACCGGTCAGACGCTGAAGATCGATAATTTGTGTGATGGAAGCCAAACGCCGATCGAGTTGCTCGACCAGGCCGATCGGTGCCGTGGCAAAGGCCCACAGTGCCGCATAGTAGCGTTCACCTTCGTCGCTGAGAAGATCGTTGTAGAGAGTATCAAATTCAAAGGGGGGCAAATCCTTAGCCAACAGACTCCACAAGTAGCCTTCCCCGCTGCCGCCACTGACCGCCATGCGATTGCTGGGATGTAGCTGAACAGTAAAGACATGGCTGTCGTGCGCCGCTGCTGTCCACACTCGCTGGCCGTTGATGGCGTCGTACAGCGAGACATTGCCACCGGCACTTCCCGTTAGGATCCAATATCCGTCTCGGCTGAAATCAATGGCGCCAAAAGTGAACCACTCGCATTCGAAGTGATGACTCAACTGGAGAATACCGGCCTCCTGGTCTTTCCCAGCGGGGGTGTTCCCTGCTTGAACATTCCAGAGGCTCACCCTACCTCCCATATGAGCCGTTGCCAACTGACTTCCGGCCCCGTTGAAACAGACTCCATACATGCGAAGATCCGCCTCGTCACCTTTGATGATATCCGAGACCAAGACCTGCTGCAGCAAGCTGCCGTCTGCCGTCGACCAAACTCGAATCGACTTATCCCAACCGACGGTGACGGCCAAACTCTGGTCGGGACTGAGATCCATTCCGTACACTTGATTGTGCGGAAGCTCTGCAATTTGCTCCCCGCTCCGCAAGTCGCTGAGATACGCTTTGCTTTGTCTAAATACAGCGGCGCCCAGGACCGACTCGTCGCCGCTGATGACTAAGGCTTCGATCGAAGAATGCGGGTCGCGTCCTTTGGGCAAGTTACCACGGGCCGATGGCGTGCCAGCATCGAGGTTCCAACCCACCACTTGCAGTTCATCGAGTGTTGTACCGCCAGCATAAAGTGTCTTGCCGTCGCGTGAAAAGCGAAGAATGCCCGGTGAGGTTTCCTTGGCCGCGATCGATCGCTGCGCGCGGAAGTTAGCTAGCGAAATGACGTGGACATTCGACATATCATCTACGTGGGCAAGCCCTTCTCCGCTCTGAGCCAATCCGACAACGCCGCTCCCATGCAGCCCTTTGGGGAGCGGGAGTTGTTGTGCTTTATCAATATCCCACAGTCGAATGCTCCCCTCCCAGCCCGTTGAATACAGCACTCGTTTCGCTGGCGAGAATTGAAGGCCCCACGGTTTCCATGAATGCCCACGCAGCGGCGCGCCTGCGTCTCCCGTCGTTGCGTTCACTAAGTAGATCACATTATCGGGGCCGATCGCCGCCCCCACCGCAATCAAGTCGTCGTCGTGGGCGATGCCGTTTACAGAGGTGGTATTCGGTACAGGGGCAGGGATATAGACGAGGTCAGTCAGGTAACTTTCTGCATTGATCGCCGGAGTGACGACGTGTTCCCACAATCTTTCACCGGTGGCGACGTGGTACTGCCGCAAGCCACAGTCACGTTCGGAGCAGGTGATGGAGAGCGAATCGGGCGAGAACGTGAGGCGGATCAAGTTTGCAGTCAGCTGGATGTCGCGCACGAGTTCTCCAGAGTCGGCGTTAAATAATTGCAGGCTCTTCGGCGCTTGACTCAACACAGCGGCGACCAAGCGTTCATCGGGACTGAGTTGGAGCATCGTGAAATGTCCACCAAACCACAGGCGGTCCGACCGACCGTCGGCATCAACCTCTTCGGCTGCCCCGGATGTGTCATTCGAATGGGACCATTGTTCTTTCCCCTCGACATCGACTTTGGTCAATCCTGCAGCACCACCCAGGTAGAGAGCGTCCGCATTGCGGGTGACTTGGATGCAGGTGAAGAGGTTTGAGGGACCACCGAGTAAATTCGCAAGTGCTCCGTTACCTCCCAACCGCGTATGGACATTGAAGGGTTTATTCTCACCGCTTCTCGTTTCCCAGCGCACATAGCTCCCTGCCGCTCCGGTCGTATAGAAATGGTCGCTCGAGTCGCTGAATACAACCAAGCATTGTCCATAAGCGGAGCCACTCAAATTGGTCGGAGCGTCCTCTGCCAGCCAAAGCTGCTTGCCATTTTCGGTGTCCCAGCCCGCCACGCCCCGTCCGTAGGTGATGTAGGTCTTACCATCCGGCGACAGTGCGGCTGAATGGGCGCTACTTGGATGTTGAAAGCGCTTCGTCCCCAGCCGTAGGATAGCCGACTCCGGTAGAGGATCCCCCAAAGCATCCAGGGTCGGATCGGTCGCATTGCGATAGAGAATTCCCTGCTGCTCGGCTTGCTCATTCATTTCAACAGGCGTCGCCACTTCCCCCCTTTCGACCTGGCCTGTTGCCGAGACAGGTAAGCAGAAGATGCACCCCATGATTACCAAGCTCGCGCGTTTGCGTGAAAACAACCTTGCACAAAGCGTGCGAAATGAGTTTCTCGTGTGCGTGAATCCCATAGTGTCCTCTCCGGCAGGCGTTAAACGGGTCGTTGGTGTTAGCGGGGATAACTCTTGTGCCCATCCTCGGCCCTGACAGGCCAACACTCGTGCGTTCTCCATGTTGCTGATTTTAGTCGATTGTTCCCGGGAATTGTGAGCTAATGGTGCTGGTGTTAAGTGCGGAGACCCGACTTCCGCAGAAATGCGATGTGCGGAATATCCGACGAGCGAATGAGCGTTAGAATTGAGCTACGGACAAACCCTATTCAACGCCTATTCAAACCGTTTCCAATGTGAGATCTTCGCATGAAGTCAGAACAATACCGCAGTTTGCATAACCTTCCATCTTTGGCTGGACTCTGCTCGATGCAAGCGGCTGTGCAGGCAGATTGGAGCGTTGAGGAAAGCGCGGAGCGTTTGAAGCGGATTCATTACGTACTCAAGCAGCTCGTCGAAGCACTCATCGCCCGCATTACCAGCGAGCCGATCTACGAACTCAAAACGCTGTTCAGTCACCACGCTTACATTTTGTCTGAGCAAGTTACGTTAATTCGCCATCGGGTCAGCGAAATGCGTGAACCGCCGCTGGGACTGGATAAGGTCCCGCACCCGGCGCTGCAATTGTTGGTTGACGAAATCGCAGCATCCCCTTCCACGTTCGCCTTTCTGGCGGCCTGCTATGAGATCGCACTGCGCGAGGTGCTGGAGAGTTGCGAACGCTTGCGGCTCGATGCCCATCCCTTGGCGGATGCCCCGACAGTTCGTGTGGCTAAGCCTTAGGTTTAGTCGCATTTTCGAAGCTAGTGTCCGATGTGTATTGAAAAGTTTTTGGTTGGGGGATGTTAAGCATGGACGAGTTTAAGCTGCGAGGTTTGTAAGTTGGATGGGGTTTGGATATTTGTAAGGGC
>JBGSHW010000159.1:0-35929 GCA_041751975.1 Pirellulaceae bacterium | reverse complement strand
CCTCGAAGATTTGTTGTTGGAATTGGTTTTTGTCAACAAATTCAACGCTTGAACCCGCTTGCGGGTTCGGTCTTCGAGGAGCTATTTTTCAATTTTAACCCAAAATTACAAGCGTTTTAGATTTCCGGACAGACACTAGCTAGAGCATGGCAAGCAAACGTCAATCAACATTTATCGGCCAGAAAGGGGTCCGTTATCCCGAAGAACTGCCATCGATTCCTAAACCAGCCATCCGCTTTAGCATCAAACCACTCTAGCGCTTCGCCAAGTGACTTCGCCCACAAGGCGTGCCCTTCACGCCTGTTACCCCTCCCCCCGCTTCCGCCGGGCTTGCCCCGGTTCGGAGCGAACAACTGTCAGCTACCACCAACATCCATGCGTCGACCTCGATCGGCTCAGCGGCCAGCAGATGCGGTTGGCCAGACAATTCGATTCCCAATGGATCACACATACTGTTCTGCCGTGCTTGCCAACTTGCTGAGCAGAGCGACCACGGAACATGGCTGATCTCGCCTCGGTACAACACCCGGCATCAAGAACGGCACAACGCCGATCCAAGCACTATCTTCGTGCGTGTCGAGCTCAAGTCCTTCAGCACCCCGATCGGCATTCGCATTACCTTCCGAAGCCTCCGCATGAGTTCCGCTTGCGAAACTGGTTTCGGCCACGCAATGATTTAGAAACCCGAAATCGATTCGTTTGAGATTGCCTCGGCAAACAAGCTAGTGAGATGATGCTTATCAATCCATGACAAGCCCTACGTCCCTTTTCAGACTTTTCTGGCGAGACTGAGTCTCGCGATCAACCCAACTGTAGCCACCTCACGTCCGTCGATATCGCGATCACGACGGAAAACAAAGCTGGGTCGCACGATGAGGCCGCGCTGATTGGGCAATCTTCTGTCCGCTAAAGCCGCTTCCCCTGCCTCGCGATGCGAGATTAGCAGGGGAGAGAGGAAAGAGTGAGGGGAAAGCAAAGTGCAAACTTACTTGCGGACGGTCCTCAGTGTTAATTCCGCCAACTTCTGTAGGCTACAGGACGCCCCGCCTTCGAATGCAAGTTAATCCGGTTAGAACGCCAAACACAATGGCGATGCTGCCAGGTTCGGGGACAGAGACTGCGCGGATTGAACCAGTAAAATTGATGAACACATCGACGTTCCCAAATGGAGGTCCAGCGTTAACGATAGTCGTAAACGTTGCATTTACGGGTATGATTAGTTGGCCCGTGCCGTCGCCGAACGGCGTATACACAGTCGTTTGGCTATTCAACCCCAAGGCATCTAGTGGGTTGTTCAACAAATCCCCTAGTGCTCCAGCATTGATGTCGGAGTAGCCAGCGTTGAAGCTCAATGTCTGGGACGTTCTATTCCCAACGAAATTGAAGTCGATGTCATGCATTGCGATGAAAATGTTTTGTCCTAACAAATTGGGTGCGTTCAATCCGTAGTTCGCCAACACGGGATTCGCTAGACCTCCGGTTGCGTCCGGGACCCAGCTGCCACTGTCATTGGCGATCACGCTTGAGCTGTTGAAAACAATGGAGGTTCCGCCGCTCAATGGATCGCTCAGCGTAGCGTCAATAGAGCCAAAATAACTCGTCACCAATGACCTCGGATCGGCGTTTTGGGAGCCGAAAGTTGTGCCCAGCATTGTGACGCTAACGGTGAGATTGCTGTTTTCGGCATCAACAAAAAATATATCCGCTCGCGCGGTAGGTGCCAATAATTGTGAGATGGCTAGCATCCCAACCACAACAATGAGCTTACGCATTTTCCTTACCCCTAGACCTTCGTTAACGGTGAATTTCGGCGTCCCAAATGGTTCAGGCTAGTTCGGAAAAAAACATAATCAACAGTAAAACCTCGAATTCACGGCATCTTAACAGCCCTCAGGAGGGGGTAGTAACTGCTCGGTCTGCCTCCGTAACACTGCTATGCTTAGCGTTTCTTAGAGCCTAAGTACGCCAAGTGCCGGCGGACCCTTGGGCGGTGCCAACGCGTGAACGTTGTTCGCTAATCGGCATTAGATAGGATCGTGTTGTCTGTTGGGTTTGCAGGTCAACCCCTTTCCATTCAATGGGTGAACGGTTGGTTGAACGAGAAAGGGGGCCATCAGCGAATGGTTAGCGCGCTAGCTATCTAGCTTCAATCAGTCGGGGTTTGCCGAACGTTGAAGGGGCAATTCCTGTTCACTCATGGCTTATTCCCTACGTTGACTTGGGACACGTAGGCCATGCGAAGTCGCTGGCTCCGCCGGGACGAGCCCGGAGCGGAGGCCTCAAGAAAGAGTATCGCGTGGTTGATGTAGTTGGTAGCTGCCAGTTGTCCGCTCCGAACCGGTACAAGCCCGGCGGAAGCGGGTGGCGATGGCGGAAGCTGGAGGGATTGTCGTCGATCTCTCCGCGATCGACACGTGCAAAGAAGGCGTTTCGTTCGCGGAGCGAACGACGACTTTGGTTCGCTCCGGCCGGGACACGCTTGGCGAAAACGAAGTAACGTCGCGCCGATGAGCATATGTGGGGATCTTTAGCAAGATCCGCTACGGGGACGCTGAGGGGATCAAGGGTGCTTAACGGGGCTCGAACCCGTGACATTTGGAACCACAATCCAACGCTCTACCAACTGAGCTATAAGCACCATACTTTTCTGCAAAAATTGAATCCTTGCAGCGCTGGATTTTAGAATTCTGCAGGGCCGCCGTCAATGAGACAGCTTTTCTTTTTTGGGCTGGAACCTGCGAACTTGGCGCGGATTCGTGGCACCGGCGTACCGGGCAGGCTGAGACTCCGCGCTCGCCAATTTAAGGGAATGTTGAGCTAGAACGGTCCGTTTTGCTGAAAACGCTGCTCAACCAAGGACTTCTTCAAGGCTCCCGCCATGCCGTGCGAGACGGCGGTTGCTACTCGCGCTACCGCTTGCGCAATGCGCAGATGTTCTGCGGCTGGATTAACCAGTACAAACGGTCTTCTTTAGCATTCCTTCGAGTCTTCCCCAAGTTCCCGACGATACCAAATCTCGACGCGGTAATGCCAGCATTGATTGGCGTGGTCGCACGACTTACACAATTTGCCCAAGTGCATGCGGCTAGCAATCGAGTGAGCTCCAAGCATCGCCCATACGCGGTGATCCTCGTCGTTGCCCCCTCATGTGCGTTACACCATCGCTCGAAGGCACGGGAAGTGCTCCCGCCTCCCCTGGCTAACCCCAACACCGTGAACAGAGAACTTATGTCTGATTTCAATGACGACCTGGATGAAGCGCACGAAGCCCAGGAAGAAGAGCTCCGGGTGAGTTCACGCAAACGCACCAAGGCGGAAATGGGCGCTCAAGCGCAATCGCCATTGGAGACGTATTTGCGAGAGATTAACGAAACAGCGCTGCTGTCCGCCAAAGAAGAACGCGAATTGGCGCGCGGGATCGGACAAGGCGACGTCCGCGCTCGTGATCATATGGTTCGCGCCAACCTGCGTTTGGTCGTCAACATTGCTCGCGGCTACATCGGCAAAGGTCTGGGACTGCAGGACTTGATCGAAGAAGGCAACTTGGGACTGTTGCGAGCCGTCGAAGGGTTCGACCCCGAGATGGGAACCCGCTTCAGCACCTACGCCAGCTATTGGATCAAGCAGTCGATCAAACGGGCCCTGATCAACTCCGCCAAGACGATCCGCATTCCGGCTTACATGGTCGAGCTGCTGAGCAAGTGGCGCCGCGCCTCGGCCCGCCTCACCGAAGAACTCGGTCGGTCGCCGACCCAAGAAGAAGTCGGTCGCATCCTGGGTTTACCTCGGAAAAAGTTGCCGATCATCAAGAAAGCCATTCAGATCTACAACAGCACTCCGCAAAGTGATCAAACGGATGCGGGCTGGTCGTTGGGCGAGATGGTCATGGACGAGCGTTTGAAAGCGCCGGACGAAGAGTTGCTCGATCACGACGTGTTGAGTACCGCGCTGGAATTGCTCGAACACCTTGATACACGCGAAGCGACCGTGTTGCGATTGCGTTTCGGTTTGGGCGATACCCAAGCTCACACGCTCAAAGAGATCGGTGCGGAGCTAGGGCTGACTCGCGAACGTGTACGGCAAATCGAAACCGAAGCACTTGCCAAACTGGCGGATGGCTTAAAAGATCCGAAAGAGCGAGCCGGCTTGGCATAAAGTTGCTCGTGAAGTCAACGATGTCGCGCAGTCGAGGGGTCACCGGGGGGAGATCGCCTCGACTGCGAGATGTTGTCAGGAAATGCGAATTGCTTTGACCCGCTCGTATTCGCTGCGATAGAGTTGCTCGTAGCCAGCCAGCATGTTGGCCAGCGAAAAGTGCTCTGCGGCGCGCCGCCGCGCGTGCTCACCCAATTGCGTGAGGGTGGCTGGATCGTGCAGTAAGTTGTTCGTTAAACGGGTGAGTTGCGACGGCTCTCCCAACGGGAACAAGTAGCCGGTTTCGTGGGGTATCACCAAATCGCGATTGCCCGGAATGTCGCTGGCGATGACTGGCACACCCTGCGCCATGGCCTCAAGGATGGTGTTGCTTTGGCCCTCGTAGTGACTTCCATTCCACAAGACATCGAACGCGCTCAGTAATTCGCTCGCGTCGGCTCGATGACCAGCAAACCGCACGGCATCCTGAGCGCCGTACTTGTCGCGCAGCTGCTGCAAGCGTGGTAGTTCGGGGCCATCCCCCAAGATCACGAACCACACATCTTGATACGCGACGCGCAACAACTCGGCGGCCCACATTAAATCGGGATAACCCTTTTGTTTCCATAAGCGACCGATGGCCCCGACGACGCGGCCGCGCGGGGGAATCCGCAAGCGTTGGAACAACTCGTCCCGATCCAGCTTGGGAAGCGGGCTAGGGATGACGGCGTTGGGAATGACCACAAACTTTTGCGGATCCAGACCGTGCTGCTGGTAGAACTGAGTGACGGCATGGGTGTTGGTGGCGATGCGTGTGGTGAGGCGTTGGAGCCAGCGATCGATCCAGAAGTGGCCGCGGTTTTTCCAAGGATCGACGCAACGTTCGCCGCCGATGATGACTGGAACACCCGTGCGGTAAGCTGCGTAGCGACCGTAGCTGTTGGCTGCGAACAACCAGGTGTGCGCAATATCGGGAGCCAACTCTTTAAGTTTGGCTTTTAAACGCAGGTAACCCCGAGGATCGGCTTTACCTTGCTTGCCGATCAGATGGACCGGCACTCCCTGAGCTCGGAGTTGTTCTTCGATTGGACCGGAGTGGGTCAAGACAATGACATGCGATTCGAACCGGGCTGGGTCGAGATGGGCTGCCAGCAGAGCCATTTGCTTTTCGGCACCCCCTTGCACCAAGGTCGGGATGATCTGCACAACTTTTAAACGCATGGCTTGGATATCAACCGGTCTGGAGAACGCGTGCGCGCAGCAAGGTGGCCAGCGTTCGCGCGGCGCCGCCGTTGTCCGTTTGGCTGACGAGCGCCTCACGGGCGGCGGTGACGGTTAGTTCGGTCGCTTTGGGGCTGCGAATCCAGCGACGCACTCGAACTTCCAACTCACGCGGGTCATTTGCGCGAAAGCAGATTTGGTCCGCTAGTGGTCCGAACTCGGCGCGCAGTTCTGGCGAGTCGGCTGCCAAGACAGGAATGGAGCTTGCAACGCAGGTGGGCAGCAACCAACCCAATCCGCAGCCCACCGCTGGAAATAGGCACATATCCGCCGCTTGTAAAACTTGATCGACGTCGGTGAACGCTCCGGGCATGATAACGATGCGATGCAGACTATGAAACTGCAAGGCCTCGTAGATCCGGCCGCGTTCGATGCTATCACCCAAGATCCACAGCTTGACCGACCGTTGCTCTTCCAGCACTGGGGCGAGCGCGTTGATCAGCAAGTCAACTCCCCACTCGCGGGTCAATTCGCCGGGGCAGACGAGCACCTTATCGTGCGAACGGACGAACAAGTCATGATTGATATTAGCCAAGATCATCCGCGCGGTGGTGCGGGTGGCTGCACTGCGATCGAGCTTGTTTCCCACTGCGTCGGGCACGCGGTGAATGAGGGACGGTTCGCAGCCGGCGGCCAGCAGTTGTTGGTGCGCGAACGAGGAGGAAACCACGACGGCGGTGGCACGTCGGCAGGCTTCCATGGTCTTGGGTGATGGATGCCAAGCTCCGATGCGCGGCACGGTCGCGGCACTCGCCAATTCTCGGGGATCGAATCTGACAACGACCGGTGTGCGACTGCTTTTGGGAAGTTGAGTAACGAGCGCATAGGCGTCCCCATCGGCGGCGTCACAATAAATAAAGTCGGTGTGCTCAAGTTGTTGCGTGGCCCAGGCGGCTAGCTCACGACCATAGCGGCTTGAGCGAAGTTCGGAGGTGGGTGGCGCGTCGAAACGCTCAACGGCGATTTCGTCACAGACGATCCGACTGGGCCAGCTGGGGTGCCACCGCGGGGTGGCGATCGTTGGCTGATAGCCCTGCTGCGAAAGTTGTTTGACCCAGGCACGCAAACGCAGCGTGCGATCGGTCGTCGAAGGCCAATAATGGCGAGCTACCACCAAAACTCGCCGCTTCGTTGTCATGCTAGGTCAGCCTCAATCTCGCAGGGCTCAAGGATCGCCAAGTATGGCAAATTGCGATACAGATCCTGGTAGTCTAGACCATAACCGACCACGAACTCGTCGGGAATATTGAAGGCCACGAAATCGGGAATCATTTCGACCCGTTGCCGACCTTGTTTGTGGAGCAGAACGGCCGTCGCGACGCTGGACGGCGCCATCGAGCTGACGCACTGCACGACGGCACACAAAGTCCGTCCGGTATCAAAGATGTCGTCGATGATCAACACGTCGCGGTCGGTGACGTCGAGCATCATGTCTTCGCGGATCCACAGGTCTCCCGATTCAGTCCCTCCGCGGTAACTGCTCGCCTGAATCAAACTGACTCGAATGGGCATGTTGAGCAGGCGAATCAGATCAGCCAAGAGCACCAAGCTCCCGGTCATGACCGCCACGATGGTCAGTGGTCGAGTGCCGTAGCGGACGGTGATGGCAGAGGCCATGGCCTCCACTCCGGCTCGCAAACTTTCTTCACTTAGCAGTGTTTTCAACGTAAGGTTTTCAACGTAAGACTCTCTGGACCGGCAAAGTTTCGACCAGGAGCTAATTTAGCGGATTCGCCTCCCGGGGGATAGGCTTCGAGCGGCCAGCCGGAGCTGGGCCCCCCGAAGCTATCGCCTCGAGGGTAGCAAAGGCAGATTGAAAAGGCTGTGTGTGCGTTTTTCATTCTGCTGCGGTTCTAGCGGGTTGCTGGGGGCGACCGGCTGCGTGAACGAGGCTGGGACGGTCGGCGTCTGGGGCGTCGCATTGGGGGCGAAAACTTGGGTCTGCGAGTTCGCAAAGGTGGGACCAGCGGGCACTGCAAAAGGACCTGGGTTGCCTGCGCCCACGTTATCCACGGTCCCATTCTGCCGACCTTGATTCATCGCTCCTTGATTCAATGGACTAGGAGCTGGGACAAATTCACCGGGTAATTCGGGCACATTCGGCGCTACCGTCGGTGGCATGCGATCCGACGGTGCGATCTCAAGGGGCTGCGTATCCAGCGCTCGGAGCTGTTCACGCATCCGCATGTCGGTCTCAGTCAGGCCGTAGTTGTAGACCGCCTCGCCGAAACCACCCCCGAGCGTATCGACGCGCATTGGACCTGGATCGATCCACAAGCCGTCGGCATCCAGTTCCATCGTTCCCAAATTGAGATCTAAGCCACGCCGCAATGCTTCGTAATTAACAAAAATACCAATCAACTGGTTTTGCGTCGTCAACAGCGCGCGCAAGGCGGTGGTCGCATCCCGTGCGGCGGTAGGACCTGAGACGGTGCCCAGCGTTTCACTGATCGATCGCAAGTCTTCGTTGATGCTGATTTGTTGCGTCGCGGTTTGCACGGCGAAGCGTTGGATTTCAAACGACAATTGGTTTTGACGAATCGCACGCAAAGTGCTGCGCATGCTGTTCCACACCCCATCCTCGTATTGATAATACGAACGCTTGGCGCGACTGAACTCAATCAAAATTTGGCGATAATTGTTCCGTTCCTGCAAGCGGGTAATAGGGGAGTCCCATGCTAAACCAACTCGCAGTCGTCCTGTGGACGAGCGGAGGGCAAGTGGATTGTCCCCGACGTTTTGCACGTCGCCACTGACGGTGAAATCTAAGAAGCTTTCCAGATCGTCTGCCACGAACTCGATCGATCGCCAGCTGTTAACCAATGCAGCGCGGTTATTGAGCCAGTCACGGCGATTGGTGCGAGCGATCTCAAGTGCATCGCGTGGTTCGAGGTCCACTTCGGGCAGGAGAGCGGCTTCGGTACGGGCTCGTGCCTGGATCAGTTGGATCGCCAACACATCTTGGCTGACGCTGGCGATCAAATCTTGAGCTCCTAGAATCACACTCTGACTGATCTCTGAAAATCGTTCGCGATCGGAAGGGAAATCATTGAGTCGGGTCGAAATACCTTCGACACGGGTTTCGAGCTTGTCGAACTCGACCAAGTGCTCTTCAAAACGTTTTTCGAAGCGATCGAGCTCGGCTTCCAGCGTCTTGGGAAGTTCCTCGAGCCCGCTGCCTTCCAGGAATGTTGTATTGAGGGTTCCGGTTGGTAATAGGCTACATACCATCCCCTTTTCACGCTCGGCAATATCGAGCAAGCGGTTCAATTGCTGGCGGCGCGTCGGAAGCGCATCGCGGAGCCGCCCAATGTCGTCCCGCACCTGCTTGATGTCCTGATCGACAATCGTCCTTTGCAGCTGGCCGAGTGGCTGCAGGTTATCTGACAGAGCTTGCATGGCCGTCGACAACTGCGCATCGGCCGCGATCGCCCGGAAGGTATCGCCGTTGGTCTCGTCCGTTTGAATTTGGCTGAGATCCAAGATGGCCGAATTGGTATCACCAATCGTTGAACGGGACACGGCCAACTCGGCGCGCCGATCGCGCAGTTCTTGCGACACGAGTCGGAAGCGATCGAGCAACGGGTCGCTGATCTCGACGCACAAGTAGGGGGGCAGACCCATCGTGACTTTGAAACCGTCGAGCGTTTGCTGATAAGCGACTTGCAACTGCAGCAAACTGGTTTGGAAATCGTAGAGATCTTGTTGCGCTTGTACGACTTGCAATTGCTGCGAGGGAATTTCTTGTTGCGAATCGGGAATGGTCAACAGGAGTTCGCGATAGTTGTCGCGCAATTGGAGGTAGACATCGGTCAGCTGGGCAACGGTCTCTTCTTGGTTGGCAATCTGCAGTTGATCTTGCAAAAGTCCGAGATAGCCACCTGCGCCAGGGACTCCAGATTGGGCCCCCCCGCCGCCACCTCCACCGCCACCGAGATTACCAAAGCCACCTCCCAAACCTGTAAAGTTCGAAAAGCCTGAGCCACCCAACACACCACCTCGACGCCGGGGCTGAGTATCGGGGTTTTGGCCGGTAGCGATTTGCACGTAGAAGCCACGTCGATAGCGCTCGAACGATCGCACGTTGGCTAGCAGGGTGCGTTCTGCTAGCGTAAGACGTTCCAGGACTACGTCACGGCCCCCCTGACGCAATAGTGGCTGGATCAAAGAGAAGTCGAGCAGGGTAGTGGCCCTCTGGTCGTTGGGACCCGCCAATTGCCAAGTAATGTTATTAGCCACACCGACGACTAAATCAGCGCCCGTTGCGAATTGTTTCTGCATGAACGCACCCCGCGCAGCACCCCGGCTCGAGGGCCCTGTCGCAAACTCGCTGGAGCTTTCCGTGCCGTTGTTGCGGCGCCGCCCTGCTGTGGTGTAGTTCGACTGCCAGCCAGCGAAGAACTGCGAATCAAACAGGAAGCGTTCGCTGGAAACGTCGAGTGCGGAGAGGTACATTTCCTCGGTGTTGCTCTGGTAGGTCGGCGAGTGGAGGAGCGCCGTACGAACGGCATTCTCTAAATCGAGCACCAAGACGCCGCGTGCGTCGAGCGGTAAGTAGCTCCACCACTGAGGATTTTCAACGATGTTGGTCCGCCCATTGGCTTCCCACAGCGGATAACCTTTCTTGCCGTCGACCATTCGCATAAAGCGATGGGCTTGCGGATCATCCTCTGGCATCGGTTGCCGGTCGGGGTTGAAGGGGTCGAACATGCGACTGCGTGGATCGAGTTCGATGCGATAAGGACTCGTCCCCTCCTCGCAACTTTCCGCTCGCTTTTCGTCAAGCAGGTAATATGCCTCTCGGTCCGTCTTCGCTCGGTACTTGGCCCGCGTGCAGCCGTTGGACGCAAACAACCCGGTCAAAACCGCAGCGGAAATGGTAGCCACTGCCGTCCAACTACGGAGCGCTCTGCGAAATTCTGCACGAATCGAAAGAAACTCTCTACGTGCATGATGCCTGCGTTGCATGGGCAGCGTCCTTGCCATGGAATCCATTCAAATAAAACGGGCGTGACTGTAAGTCTGAGAATTCGGAATTTGACGCTTGCACGCTTGACGGCAATTCCCGAGCTCGTAGCAGTTGCCCAGATCGTAGCATTTATCCCAGTCGACCTATTTATCCTGCATGCGAACGGTTTATCCTGCATGCGAACGGACAAACACTTCGCCACGAGAGGGGTATTCGCTCCGAGTTCCCAAGAAAACGTCGCGAAAACGTTACAGTAGAGATCCAACAGTAAGTAAGATGGGAGTTTGACCGCAGACGTGGGACGGTTCCACGCCAGCTCTTCATCTTTTCGTATCCCCTATTCAGGAATTGAATTCGCCATGGGTTTGGGTGGTATTCTTATTCTGCTCCTGTTGCTCGTCTCGCTAATCGTCTTCATCTACATCATTGTGATGACGGCGCGTGGCTGGGGGGTGCTGCATACGATTTTGCTCTGCTTCCTCTTCATTGAGTGCTGGGTCTTCATGGTTTTTGCGGCCGGAGTCCAAGATCGCCGCGTGCGTTACACCAAGGAAGCGCATTTGGCCCAAGCCAAGGCCGAGGCGGCGCTGAAAGAGACCACCAGGTTGCTGTACGGCACCTTTGAGGCCAGCCAAGATGCGCGTGAGGCAGTGGTTCCCGTGCGTGGCATGGTCCGACGTTTGGCGGCCGCGCGGGGACGGGTCTGGCGACAGCTGCTACTGCTTCAATCCGACAACAATCAATACATGCTTGAGCTCTCGGCCGGGCGACGGGCAGCGGCAGCCGGTGACGGGTTGGAAGAAGTTGAGCCAGCGGCTGCGGCGGCACCGCTGGCGACCGTAGATAGTCTGCCAGCCGAATTGGTTGTCTACGCGTTTGCCGAAAATGTCGGTGAAGATGGCTTGCCCCGTCCTGAGTTCTATCTCGGGGAATTCAAGATTTTGCAAAGCCAAGCTGGCCAAGTCACGCTCGCCCCGACCTTGCCGCTGCAAAGCTTCCAGACCGAGTACATTGCATCCGGTTCTGCAGACAGTTGGATGTTGTACGAACTAATGCCCGTGGATAGCCACGACGCGTTTGCGGCCGAAGGTTCAGAGGCAACACCGGAAGCTATTTTCGGACGGATGGACCCGGAAACCATTGGCAAGTTGTTTGCCGATGTGCCAACTGAAAACGGCTTGCAACAAGCAATCATTGATTCTTATGTACGGGACGGCGCCCGTGCCTCGGCCGACGATGAGTTGGCAGCGGTGTGGGTGCAAGTCAACATGCTCCGCGACCATGAAATTGACGTGGATAGCGGGGGTGTCGCCAGCGCGACCGAAACCTACTACGACATTAGCGGACGGAGTATCGATTCGCGCTTGAAACGCGAAGACGGCCCAAAGGTTACACTCACCGAAAAAATGAACAACGAGCTGATTGTCCTCAAGGAACAAGTCGCTCAAGAGTTGATCGCAGCGGGTAAAGCCGAATTGGTGCAACGCATCTACGTGCGTCCGCTCAACGACTACGAAGAGGCTTTCAATCGCAACATTGTCCGCGCCGAAGAGCTCAAGGAACGCATTACCTTGGTTCAACGTGAGACGACCGAAATCGGTAAGGCCAATGAACTCGGCAACGAAATGATCACTTTTCGCCAAGTAGAGAATCAAAAGCTAACGAACGATTTGCAAGGCATTCAGCAAGAGGTCGGCGTGCTGAACAACTCTTTGACAGAGGCCAACAAGCAATTGGACAGCTTGAAAAAGCAGTTGAGTCAAATGTACCGAACGATTCAGGCACGGCGAAATCAAGTTCCACTCTAGTCGCGGACTCCGAGATGCACGTAGTGGATCTTGACGGTTAGGTTGGTTTGGGAGAAGATGACAAAGATGCTCTGCAGGCCTTATCGTTATCTCGTGTCTTTGTTTTAGGATGTTTGAGTTGCTATCCAAGCTTCGGCAATTAGTTGGTCTTGCGATGTTGGCGTTGGCCAGCGTAGGACCGCTGCCGCTGTGGATGCACCAGCAAGCGGTACACTGCTGTCACCCAGCTGGTGATTTGTCCAGTGAGTCATGCACTGATGCCCCGGGCTCTGGAGCTACTGAGTCTGCTTCGGCCTGCAGCACGGACCGCGAGTGTTGTGCAGAGTCGTTAGATCAAGCCACCGACGGCTCGGTCAGGGCTGCTGCTGGCTTCTTGCAATCTCCAAGCACCCATGACTGCGCGGTCTGTTATCAGCTTTCGCAATCGGCCTCGCCGGTTGCACTCTTCACTGTTTTTGCTTGCGTATTTGCCGCCGATGGATTTGTGGCGATCGCGGAGCAGCGGCTGGCCGTTACGGTCGACAACTCGCATCCCCCACGTGGCCCACCCACGGTCTGATCTGATTTGAGATCAGTCAACCGCGTCCGAGCGAATGCCGGATGGGGAGTCTTCTGCACAGCCAATTTCCCAAGGGGCTGACCAGGCTTTTCAGTGGTCGTGATTTAGCCAATTCATTCATAGTGGGTTTTTAAGATGTCTATCGTGTCTCGTACTTCGGTGCGTCGTGTTCGCGCGTTCACACTGGTTGAACTTTTAGTTGTCATTGCCATTATCGGAATCCTCGTCGGCTTGCTGTTGCCCGCGGTTCAAGCTGCCCGCGAAGCGGCTCGGCGGATGCAGTGCACGAACAATATGCGGCAGTTGGGTATTGCCATGCACAACTACGAGTCGGCATATCGGCGGATGCCAGCTGGCTGGATTTCGAATGGCCTGAGCGGTGAACCTGGCTGGGGCTGGGGGGCTGCATTGCTCCCCTTTGTTGAAGGGAACAACGTCCACAACATGATTGACTCACGTTTTGCGATCGAAGAAGAGATGCACGCACTGGTTCGCGAGACTGTGATTCCTACGTTCTTGTGCCCTTCGGACATCGGCGAAAATGTGTTCGAGATCGCCGAAGGGGATGGTCACGGTCATGACCACGATCACTACAGCGTCGGACGTTTTTCTTTGGACGATGAGGGTGAAAAACTGTTTTTGATCTCGAAAAGCAATTATGTTGGCATGTTTGGGACTTTCGAATTGGAAGACGCACCCTACAACGGCGACGGTATGCTTTTTGGAAACAGTCGCATTCGTTTCGCGGATGTGATGGATGGTTTGAGCAACACGTACATGATTGGAGAACGCGGCAGTCGGCTTGGCCAAAGCATTTGGCACGGGAACATTCCGGAAGCCGCCGAACCACATGCCCGTATTTTGGGGGTGGCCGATCATGCCCCTAATTCATCATCCGGACATTTTGAGGACTTCAGCAGTTTTCACCCCGCAGGTGTCAACTTCATGCGAGCTGATACATCGGTTGCCTTTGTTCCGGAAACCATCGATGAAATTGTCTACCGTGGCATGTCGACGCGTGCTGGCGGCGAAGTGGTCACGCAAGAGTAAGCAACTAGGCGAGCAAAAAGTGGTTGGGGGAAGAGCAGTTTTTGGGCGACTGCTCTTTGTTCACTTTCCGCCGCTGCATCTCAGAGCGGCTCATCTCCTGCGTCACTTGGTCGCAGTCAGGAATTGTGATACAAGTGACCAGTTCACAACCTCGACATCCTCTGGTTCTCGTTATAATAGAATTGATGTTCGGAACGAGGGGCCAAACGTTTCGCATCGCTTTCCCGCCTGCTGAATGCCTATTGCGTGCCCCTGCGTCGCATGGTGCATAGCGCTCGAAAACCTCCCGCCTTAAAAAAATAAATCGTGTAGGCTCTCGAACGACTTCAATCGCTGGTCGCTGTCGCACGATTCCTCTTTGGATTTGAGTTGAGAAGATGATGCACTCCATCGGTTCCTGGTTGAATCCCGCTGGTCAATCGCTGCTTGAGTTCTTTCGTTGGCCACGGCTAAGCTTTTCTGCTGGTCTTTCAGTGGGCCTCACGGTCTTGTTGTCTGCACAATATGCGTTGGCGGATGAAAAACTGGAATACAACCGCGACATCCGACCGATTTTGGCGGAAAACTGCTTCTCCTGCCATGGGGCCGATAGCGCGGCGCGACAAGCCGAGTTGAGACTCGACCTCCGCGATGCGGCCATTGAGATGGGGGCGATCACTGAAGGGCAACCCGAAGATAGCGAGTTGATTGCACGGCTGCTCACC
This sequence comes from Pirellulaceae bacterium, assembly GCA_041751975.1. GTDB lineage: Bacteria > Planctomycetota > Planctomycetia > Pirellulales > Pirellulaceae > Aureliella. The sequence goes on along the minus strand of JBGSHW010000159.1, from coordinate 21,424 downwards.
GCTGACCCGAGTCTGGTGATGCCCCCCCCAGAGACGAAGAAGAAGTTGACTTCGGAGGAGAAAGAAAAGCTGGGTCGTTGGATTGCAGATGGAGCCGAGTACCAGCCGCATTGGTCGTTGATTGCGCCCACCAAATCCGAGGTACCTACTCCCAGCAATGTTGTTTGGCCGAAAAACGCAATCGATCGTTTTGTACTGTCGAAGCTTGAGCAGGCTGGATTAGCGCCTGCCCCGGAGGCCGATCCAAGAACTTTGTTTCGGCGTCTGCACTTAGACATCACCGGTTTACCTCCGGCTCACAAAGACACCGAAGCGTTTACGGCAGCGTACGTCGCTAGCCCTGATGCGACGCTTTCGCAGTGGATCGACCGCCTGATGGAAAGGCCAGCCTACGGTGAACACCGCGCTCGCTTCTGGTTGGATGCCGCGCGTTACGCCGACACGCACGGTTTGCATTTTGATAATTACCGCGAGATGTGGCCCTATCGCGATTGGGTCATTCGCGCCTTCAACGCCAATCAACCGTTTGATCAATTCACTGTCGAGCAATTGGCGGGTGACCTTTTGCCCAGCCCTACCGATGAGCAGTTGATTGCCACCGGCTTCCAACGCTGCAACATCACGACCAACGAGGGAGGAACGATCGACGAAGAGAACTTGGCGCTCTACGCTGCCGATCGGGTACAGACATTCGGTTGGGTCTACATGGGGCTCACCACCAACTGCAGCCAGTGCCATGACCACAAGTTCGATCCGATTTCGATCAAGGATTACTATTCGCTGGCCGCCTACTTCCGCAACACAACGCAACAAGCCAAAGATGGAAATGTCAAAGACGGCTTGGGACCCGCGATGGTAGTTCCTATGCCCGAAGATGTGGCGCGTTGGAAGGCGCTGCCAAGCGAAGTTGCTGCCGCCATTGCGGCCCGTGACAACCGCACGGCCACCGCACGGCCAGCCTTCGATCAATGGGCGGCTCAGGCCGATCCTCACAAATTGGGAGAGATTTCGAACGAACAATTGCTCGTGCATCTCCCCTTGAACCAAGGCGCAGGAAGCCTCACTACTAAAGCTCCCATTCCGGATGCACCCGTTTCCACGGCGGAACCCGTTTCCGCAGCGCCACCAGCCGTTGTGGCCACCGGCGAAATCGCTTGGATTGCAGAAGGCAAGCTCGGTCCGGCGGCTATTCTGAAAAAGGGAAGTACCCTTGAACTGGGCGAACAAGGGAACTTTGAAAAAGACCAGAGCTTCAGTTATGCCGCTTGGGTTCGAACCGCTAACGACGGGGCGATGGGTGGTATCGTGGCGAGGATGGACGAAGCGGCTAACTACCGTGGCTGGGACCTATGGCAACAAGGGCGTTCGGTCTGCGTGCACATCGTCGACTCGTGGCCAGAGAATGCCTTGAAGGTCACTACCCGCGAGCCCGTTCTCAAGTCGGGCGAGTGGCGGCATGTGCTGGCCACTTACGACGGCTCGAGCAAGATCGAAGGTATCAAGATTTACATCGACGGAAAACTGCAAGCGGTCAATGTGGAGCAGAGTAGCCTTAAGCCCGATGCAACGATTCTAACCTCGACACCACTGCGGATCGGTCAACGCTCGGGCGAGCAAGTCTTCGAGGATGGCTCGGTGCAGGATTTCCGACTGTACCATCGCGTCCTGACTGAGTCCGAGGCCGTTGGCTTGGCCAAGCTGGTTCCACTGCAGGCTTTATTGCAAGTCGCTGCGGAAGCGCGCCCACCCGAACAACAAACTGCACTCTACGAACATTACTTGGCGCACGAAGATGCTACCTACGTGACACTGGCCAATACCGTGACGGAGCGCGAAGCCGAGTTGGCAGCCATTCGCGGCCGCAGCCCGGTGACGCACATTCAACAGGAACGCCCCGACTCGATGCCCATGGCCAACATCTTGATGCGCGGCGAATACGACAAGGTGGGGGAAGAAGTTGTGGCCGCACCGCCGGCCGCCTTCCATCCACTCCCCGCAGGCGCTCCAAACAATCGACTGGGGTTAGCTCAGTGGGTGGTCGATCCGGCGAACCCCTTGACCGCCCGCGTGACCGTCAATCGTTTTTGGCAAGAAATCTTCGGTCGCGGCTTGGTGGCCACCCCCGAAGACTTTGGCATTATGGGGGCTGTCCCCAGTCACCCTGAGTTGCTGGATTGGCTGGCGGTCGATTTCCGCGAGAACGGATGGAATGTCAAAGCGCTGTTTAAGCAGATGTTGATGAGTGCCAGCTATCGACAGGCTGCGATCGTGACTCCTGAAAAGCTGGAGTTGGATCGTGACAACGTGTGGCTCTCACGCGGACCTCGCTTCCGCATGGCGGCTGAGATGATCCGCGACTACGCGCTGGCCAGCAGCGGTTTGCTGTCTGACAAAATGTATGGTCCGGGAGTTAAACCCTATCAGCCCGGAGACATCTGGAACATCGTGGGACTGCCCGGTGGCGACACGCGCGAGTATGCCCTGAGCGAAGGTGAGAACTTGTTCCGCCGCAGTCTCTACACTTTCTGGAAACGGATGGCACCCCCGCCCAACTTGGAAGCCTTCAACGCGCCGAGCCGCGAAGTGTGCACGGTGCAGCGAGAGCGGACCAATACCCCACTGCAAGCCCTGGTGTCACTGAACGATCCGATGTTTGTCGAAGCCGCGCGCAAGCTGGCCGAGCAGGCACTCGTGAAAGCGGATGGACAAGACAATAACGTGCTGGCTTTCATTTCCGCCCAAGCCCTCGGCCGCCCCTTCAGCGACCTTGAAGTGGAAGTGCTCTTGGAGGACAAGCAAGCTTTCCTCGAGCACTACCGCGCAGCCCCTGACGACGCGCAGGCTCTGGTCGCCGTCGGAACATCACCGGTCGCTGAAGGCAGCGATAAGTCACTGTTGGCCGCTTGGACCATGGTGTGCAACCAAGTACTCAACCTAGACGAAGTCCTGAACAAGTAGTTTGGAACAAATGTTAACGGCTCCGGCGCCAGGTGGTGTAGCAACCTGTTTCGGCAACATCTTCCCCAACGAAAAACAACGCATCGTTTACTATCATGCAAAGGCGACAAGCGATGAATCCTCTGGACCAATACCAATCTCGCCGCCAGTTCTTTACCAGCGGCAAAAACGTTCTGGGTGGTGCCGCTTTAGCTTCGCTGCTCGGCCCCATACTCGGCAACGCTGCGGAGGGACAACTACCTGTCCCACTCGATTTCACTCCCAAAGCCAAACGTGTGATCTACTTGCACATGGTAGGTGGGCCATCGCAAATGGACTTGTTCGATTACAAGCCGACCATGAAGGATTGGTACGACAAGGAGTTGCCCGAATCGATTCGCAAGGGACAGCGGCTGACGACCATGACCAGCGGTCAAGCTCGATTTCCAGTGGCACCTTCCAAGTACTCGTTCGCTCAGGCGGGTGAGTGCGGCATGTGGATGAACAGTGAGTTGCTCCCGTGGCTCTCCAAGAAAGCGGATGAGATCTGCTGGATGCGGAGCTTGCATACCGAAGCGATCAACCACGAACCGGCCATCGCGGCCATGCAGACTGGTAATCAAGTCACCGGCCGCCCTTGCCTGGGCTCCTGGGCCTCCTATGGCCTCGGTTCGATGAACGAAAACTTGCCCGCCTTTGTGGTTCTAATTGCAACACCCAGCAATCGTGAGCAAGAGCAAGCCATCTCGGCGCGGCTGTGGAGTGCGGGCTATCTCCCCGGTCAACATGCTGGGGTCTCGTTCCGCAGCAAGGGCGATCCCATTCTTTTTGTTAACAATCCGCCTGGGATTCCCGATGCGATTCGCAAGCGATCGATCGATGGTTTGAACAAGCTCAACCAGATGAATTTCAATCAACTGAGGGATCCTGAAACCGAGACGCGGATTCGCCAGTACGAGATGGCCTTTCGCATGCAAGCCAGCGTGCCTGAACTGACCGACATTTCACAGGAGTCGGCCCAAACATTCGAACTCTATGGTGCAGCGGCCAAGCAACCCGGTACCTTTGCCTACACGGCCTTGATGGCTCGACGACTCGCGGAACGTGGCGTGCGCTTCATTCAGGTGTATCACAACAACTGGGATCACCACAGCAACATCAACGGTCGGATGGGCGATCAATGCCGTGATGTCGATCAACCTTGCTACGCGCTGCTCGAAGACCTCAAGCAACGCGGTATGTTGGAAGATACGTTGGTGATTTGGGGCGGTGAGTTCGGACGCACCATCTACACGCAAGGGACGTTGACAAAGGATAATTACGGACGCGACCACCATCCACGCTGCTTCACGATGTGGATGGCAGGCGGTGGAGCGAAAGGGGGCGCCATTTACGGCGAAACCGACGAATTCTCCTACAACATCGTCAAAGACCCGATACACATTCGGGACTTCCATGCAACGATCTTGCAGTTGTTAGGCTTCGACCATGAGCGACTGACCTACAAGTTCCAAGGACTCGAACAGCGATTAACGGGTGTTCTGCCAGCGCGTGTCCTACCGGAGTTGATTGCCTGATGTGCGTCTGGCGGATTGCACTCAGCGCCAGCCTGATTGGGTTGGTTTACCTAACTGAAGCGGTTGGACAATCGTCAACCGCCAACCAAGAGGGTACCGAATTACAAACTGTTGCCGAGCCGACCAGCGCAGCACATTCGAAACCGGAATCAGTGTCGAATGCCGACAAAGTCGCGTGGTTTGAGAGCAAGATTCGACCGTTGCTAATCGGTCGCTGTTATGAGTGTCATTCTTCAGCAAGTGGCAAGACACATGGTGGGCTGGCACTCGATACAAAATTGGGTTGGGAAGAGGGAGGGGACTCGGGAGCAGCCGTTGTTCCAGGTGACTTGACCAGTCTCTTGCTGGCGGCCGTAGAGTACGCGACGGATGGTCCGCAGATGCCTCCCGAGGAAGCCGGAGGCAAACTGCCCGATTCCGATATCGAGCTCTTGAAGCAATGGGTGCGCGACGGTGCTGTCGACCCTCGAAGCGAGCATGCCCTGCGCGGAGGGCTGACGGAAGCTGAGTTGCGGGGCTGGTGGTCCTTTCAACCGCTGAAGTCCCCTACGGTCGAACCCTTGCAGGCTTCACAGTCAGCCGGTGCAGCGGGGCCTGAGTCCACGCTCGACTACTTGATTCGTCAACGACTGTCAGAGCTTGAGGTTTTGCCTGCCGAAGAAGCGGATCGCAGGACGCTGATTCGCCGCGCTACCTACGACTTAACCGGGCTCCCCCCCACGCCTGATGAGGTCGACGCCTTTGTTAGCGAGGCGAACCCGCATGCTTATAGCCGGATGATCGACCGCTTGCTTGAATCGCCACGCTACGGTGAACGCTGGGGGAGACACTGGTTGGATGTGGTTCGCTACGCCGACACGGCTGGTGAAAACACAGACCACCCAATCCCGGATGCTTGGCGTTTTCGTAATTGGGTCATCGATGCAGTCAACGAAGACATGCCCTACGATCGCTTCATTCGCGAGCAGATTGCCGGAGATTTGTTGCATGCAGACGATCCAACCGACCAGTTTGCAAGCGGGATTATCGCTACCGGTTTCTTAGCGATCGCTCGTCGATTTGATCACGACAGCGACAAGCACATGCACCTGACTTACGAGGATACGATTGACACCTTGGGTCGCGCCGTTTTGGGTTTATCGATCGCCTGCGCGCGCTGCCACGATCACAAGTACGATCCGATTTCAGCAGAGGATTATTACGCTCTGTATGGTATTCTCGCGAGCACACGCTTTGCGTTTCCCGGTTGCGAGGCAAAACAACAGCCGCGCGACCTCGTGCCACTGATGTCTCCGGAGCACTGGACGGCCACACTCGAACCCCACACGCGGCAATTGGCGGAAGTCGATGCGCAGCTTGCGGAACTGCAGTTGGGGCCTGTGTTCGAAGAAGCAAGTGACTTCGAGACGTTGGCGCAGGGGGAAGTGGTCGAGGGGAGCGAATTCCTATTTGACCCCAACATCCAGTCGGTTTTGCAAAACGTACGCGTCGAGCCTGGCCAGTTGCTGCGCTTGACCGTAGATCCCAATGGCAATTACGGAGCGGACACGACACGGGTTGAGTGGAAGATTACTTCGACTGCCAGCGATAGCCCTCCTAGTTGGGATTTGACCGCTGATGCATTGCGCTCATTCCAGACCGTTAATCCATTTCAGGATGGCTATGGTAACGCAGGTGTCTGGTGGTTGCTCGATGGTCGCGGAGCCTCATCCATGCTGGGTGAATTGGTTGGAGAGCTGTCTGGCCAGTCTGCCTTGAAAGCTTGGCGGACGGGCGACAATCCGGCCGTCTTTGTGAATATGTCGACGGAACATGTCAGCGTATGGACCACGTTGTCTCCGCGATCTCTTTTTGTCCATCCTGCGGCCGATGGTGCCGTTGCGATCGGCTGGATGAGCCCAATTGCTGGGGAAGTGACCCTTCGTGGTCGTGTCGTTGATGCCCATCCAGGTGGACCCGACGGGGTTCTATGCCGAATCGAGCGAAGTGCGGTCGATTACCGAGCCAAAGCCAAGCAACTTTCCGAGCGGTCTGCGCAGCGACCTGCGTTGCTGGAGCGGCGATCGGCATTGGTGGCCTCTGCCCCTACACAGCCGCATGCTTATGCGGTGGCTGAGCAAACTTCCGTCAACGCGCGCTTGCACCAACGTGGCGATCCTGAGCAGTTGGGGCCGGAGGTGCCGCGTCGTTGGCTTGAATTGTTGGGTGGTGAACGGCTGCCTCCGGACGCGGGGAGCGGACGTTTGGAATTGGCACGTTGGCTCACCGAGCCCGACAATCCGCTCACGGCTCGCGTGATGGTCAATCGCATTTGGTTGCAGCATTTTGGTCGTGGATTGGTAGCGACCCCCAACGATTTTGGAACACGGGGCGAGCTACCGTCGCATCCCGAGCTGCTAGACTGGCTGGCAGCCGAGTTCATGCGGGGGGGCTGGAGCGTAAAGGCCATGCATCGCTTAATCATGAACTCGGCGACTTATAGGCAGAGCAACGCATTGCACGCGACCGCGTCGCAGCAACGCGCCATGGAGGTTGACCCTAACAATCGACTATTGTGGCGTTTCGAACGCCGTCGGTTGAGTGCCGAAGAACTGCGAGATAGTCTTTTGGTGGCCGGCAACCAGCTCGATCTGACGCCGGGGGCCGAGTATCCGATTGCTCCACCTTCGACTTGGTCCTTTACCCAGCACCTTCCCTTTACGGGTGTGCCCGAGACCAATCAACGCAGCATTTACTTGATCACGCTGCGAAATCGTCGTCAGCCTTTTTTTGCGTTATTCGATGGGGCCGATCCGAATGCCAGCACTCCGCAGCGGCAGGTGACCACGGTTCCGACGCAAGCCTTGTACTTTATGAACGATCCGTTTGTGCATGCACAAGCCGATCGGTTGATCGAGCGGGTGGAGTCGGTCGCTGTCGAGGATCGCTTGGGCGTCATCTACCGCCTGGTTTTTCAGCGTCCCCCCACGGCGGAAGAGCAGTTGGCTGCGGAGCGTTTCATGGCCAAGTACCGACAATCGATTGACTCAGAGTCGACTGCGGGTGAGGCACAACCAGAGCCAGAGCTCGCGACATGGCAAGCTTACGCGCGCGTACTCCTTTCGAGCAACGAGTTTCTCTACGTGGATTGATTTCGATGAAACACGTTCCAACCTCCACGCATCGTCGCCAGTTCCTGCGTTCTTCGGTGGCCGGGACGCTGTTGATGCCTGGGATTCTTGGGGAGTTGTTGGCGAGTGATCGCGTTCCGGGGCTTGCGACGAGTGGGCAGCTTTCATCCGGCTTGCATCATCCAGCCAAAGCCAAATCGGTCATTTTTCTGTTCATGAGTGGTGGCGTGTCGCACGTCGATTCGTTTGATCCCAAGCCCGCGCTGATTCGTGACCATGGCAAGCAAGTGGTCTTTGACCATCCGGAGACGCGCGATCGACCGGGCTATGAGAAGATCTACTTGAAGCGGCCCGGATGGCGTTTCGCACCCCATGGCCAAAGTGGCATTGAAGTCAGCGATCTGTTCCCAAGCGTGGCCCAGCAAGTTGACGATCTGACGATTGTGCGTTCGATGCACACCAGCCATTCGAATCATTACAACGCCACGCTGGGCATGCACACCGGCTCATTTGCGTTTGCCAGGCCGAGCATCGGTGCTTGGATGAGTTATGGCCTGGGGACCGTCAATCAGAACCTCCCTTCTTTCCTCGTTTTGGCGCCGCAGATGCCTTATGCTGGCACGCAGGTTTGGGCCAGTGACTTTTTGCCTGGAGTGCATCAAGGGACACGCGTTCTGCCTGGGGCCGAACCGATCGCCAACTTGGGTCGACGAGTTCCCACCCCCACGCGTCAAGAGTTGGAGTTGTCCGCGCTGCGTGAGTTGAACGAGCAGCACAGTGTGTTGCGTGAGGCAGACCCTCAGTTGTCAACGCGGATACAGAGTTTCGAAACAGCGCACGGCATGCAGTCCGAGATGCCGGCGGCGCTCGATCTGCACGACGAGACCGCGGAGACCCTGGCCATGTACGGTTTGCAGCCTGGAGTCACTGAGGGGTTTGGTTGGCAATGTTTGGCTGCACGGCGGTTGGTCGAGCGTGGCGTGCGTTTTGTGGAGTTGATTCATACCGGTTCGAGCGGTAATTGGGATTCGCATGGTGACATGGCCGACCATGGGCGGTTGGCGCCGCAGGTCGATCGTCCGATCGCTGGCTTGCTGCAGGACTTGAAGCAGCGGGGGATGCTGGATGACGTGTTGGTGGTCTGGACCAGTGAGTTTGGGAGGACTCCGTTCAACAACACGGCGGATGCACCGGGTCGCGAGCACCACAACTGGGCGTTTTCATCTTGGTTGGCGGGTGCGGGGGTTAAGCGTGGGCATGTGCACGGTGCGACCGATGAGCATGGGATGCGGTCGGTGGAAGAGCCGGTGCACGTGCACGACTTTCATGCGACGATATTGCATTTGATGGGGATCGACCATGAGCGACTCACCTATCGACATGGCGGCCGCGACTATCGCTTGACCGATGTGCATGGCCACGTCGTCCAAGGGGTGCTGGGCTAAAGCGGCTCGGTAGTTTGACGATTGAGCGATTCGAGCAGCTAGGGTAGTGCCGTTGCTTCCATGCGTTCCGTCATTAGGTTACATTGTGGCATCATTTTCGCCCCCACCTTTGTTCCCGCCGGACAGCAATATGAATCCAACAGAGAGTTCTGCAAGTAGCCAACCGTCGAGCATGGTAACCGTTCTGTCGATCATGATGTTTTTGCAGTTTTTTGCGTGGGGCACTTGGTTCTCGACGCTTTCAGCCGCTCTGGCGAATCATGGATTGGGTACATTCATTGGGGGTGCCTACGAATCAGCGCCCATTGCGGCGATCCTTGCACCACTTTTTCTTGGGCTCATCGCCGACCGCTTTTTCCCATCGGAGAAGGTGATGGGAGTACTGATGCTGATAGGTGGTGCGATTATGTTTGCGATGCCTGGTGTGGGTGCTGCGGGTCAGGGGGGATTATTGGTTTGGCTAATTTTGGCGTATATGCTCTGTTACATGCCAACGCTTGGTTTAGGCAACACGATCGCATTCACTCATATTCCCGATCAGAATCAGTTTCCAAAAATTCGAGTGTGGGGAACAATCGGTTGGATTGTGGCTGGTTTGCTGGTTGGGATCCTTGGTTGGTCGACCAGTTTCAATATTTTTTGGCTAGGTGCATTTAGCTCAGTCGCGCTTGGGGTGTTCTGTTTCTTTTTGCCGCATACTCCACCGCCACTGAAAGGCCAGCCAATGGACCTGCGCTCGCTGCTGATGGTGGATGCGTTTAAACTGCTGAAGGACTGGAATTTCTTCGTGTTCGCGGTGTGCTCAACTTTGATCTGCATCCCGCTTGCCTACTACTACGGCAGTACGGGAGCTTTCTTGACGCAGGCTGGTTTTTCTCAAGCAGCAGCCACGATGACCTTGGGGCAGATGTCTGAAATCGTTTTCATGCTGTTGATCCCATTCTTTTTTAGGAGGTTGGGAGTCAAGCTGATGATTCTGATCGGCATGGCTTGCTGGGTACTGCGGTACATTCTCTTCGCTTTCGGCGCGCCCGATCAAATCACCTGGATGCTCCTGGCGGCGGTATTGCTGCACGGCATTTGTTACGACTTCTTTTTCGTAACCGGTTTTATGTATACCGACCAAAAGGCAGGCAAAGCCATTCGTGGGCAAGCTCAGGGTTTGCTTGTTTTCTTGACGCAGGGCATTGGGATGTTTTTTGGCTATCGAATTATGGGTGGCGGAGATCTATTTGGTTTCATTCCCCTGAATTGGACGGTAGGGGAGTATGGGAAGCAGGTAACCAGTTCCACGGATTATGTCGAAGCGCTTAAGGTCGCTAGTGGCGAAACCACTCAGTTGGGGTTCGTTGAGTCCTTCGGCAAGATGTTTAGCCGGGAGTTACCGGCCAACTTATCTCAAGAGATCTTGTCAACCACGATGTTGCAGTGGAAGAACTTTTGGATGTTCCCGGCCATCATGGCGGCTGGCGTATTCGTAGTTTTTGCACTCTTCTTCTGGGACCGAACGAAGCAAGACGGAGACCCGGCCTAAACTTCGCACCTGCAGCCGAAGCTTTCGAAACTCTGGGAAATTGAAAGCAATGTCGAAGGGACATGCGATTTGGTTGGCATTGGCTGTGGCCAGTGTTGAGCTCAAACCTATTTTTCGTTCCAACGAATTGAAGGAGACGACGAATGGAGGAACTAGTTGGACTCTAACCGCCATTACTTGTTCCAACGAATTGAGGGAGACGACGGATGGAGGAACACGATTCGAGGTCACCTTTGATTCGTTAGAAGGAATCTGCTCACCTGCTTCCCGCGTGAATTCAATCGAAATGCTGAGTTCCCGCAGGGAGTGTAAGTTGCGCGGCAGAGGCGCGGCTGCTGGTAGCCGACAGTTATTCGCCTCGACCGGGACAAGTGCTAGAAGAGCCCGACGGAAGCGGTGGAATGGACATTGACTTGCAATTGCGATCGATCGGATCCCCTTAAGTGCTCTTAGTGGGGAAACATCACACATCGGCCATGGCGATATCCTGGCGTTTGCGAAGCCTCGAAGAGAAGCACGGAAAACTTGCACACGGAAAGGTGCGATCGGTGCAACAGCGAGATCTTCGCAAAGCTAAACTGTAGAGTCATTGCGATTCGTTACAGTTTCTCAGGTCGGCAGAGTTAAGCCTGTCGGCACGCTTTAGGTGCGCGGCGCATCGAGAACCACTTGGCGTGGAATTCGACCACCGTGGAACATCGTTTAACTTGCCCCTCGTAACTGAGTGGTATGTTTGCAGGTCAACGATGACCCAACCATGCATCCTCGAGCAGAGAAGGACTCTTTAAAGTATGCTCATGCGACACCCGCATCCTGAGTTACAGTTCGCGTACAAGCTCCCCTACGGCGCTGTGGTAACAGACCGCGGTGTTCAGTTTGTTGTGTTCAGCCGCAGTGCGACCGCTATGCGGGTACTGCTTTACGATAAGGTCAACGATCGCGAACCGACTGAGATCATTGAATTCGATCGCGACACCGATCGTTGGGGCGATGTGTGGAGTGCCTTTGTGCCTGGCATTGGTCCTGGGCAGCTCTATCACTTTCAAGCCAACGGACCGTTTGATCCCGAGTCGGGGCAGTGGTTTGATGGGAACGCGCGACTGGTCGACCCCTTTGCCAAAGCCTTGGCCGGATGCTTTCAGAAGAGTACCGATGGGATCATTCGTCCACCGAAGTGTGTGGTGGTGGATGACTATTTTGATTGGGAAGGGGACCGCCACCTCCGCCGTCCACTTTCCGAGACGGTCATTTACGAAACGCATGTCCGCGGCTTTACGAAAAGCAAGACGTCGCGGGTCAAGCACGCGGGCACCTATTTGGGTCTGATCGAGAAACTCCCTTATTTGCAAGACTTGGGAGTGACGGCGGTAGAACTGATGCCGGTGCATGAGTTCCCGATTCTTGACATCCACGGCAATGTCCCCGAGAGGCCCAATTACTGGGGCTATGACCCCATGGCCTTTTTCGCTCCACACCGTGGTTATGCCCACAGCAAGGTGCCCGGAGCGCAGGTCAACGAATTCAAGCAAATGGTGAAGGCCTGCCATCAAGCAGGGATCGAAGTGATCCTGGATGTCGTGTTCAACCATACTTGTGAAGGAAACGAGCATGGTCCGGTGCTCAGTTTCAAAGGTTTGGAGAATCAGGTTTATTACATCCTCAATAGTGGCGGCAGTCACTACAGCAACTATTCGGGATGTGGTAACACCTTCAACGGTAACCATCCGATTTCGCGGGAGTTGATCTTCCATTGCCTGCGGCACTGGGTGCACAACTACCACGTGGATGGCTTCCGGTTTGACTTGGCGAGCATTCTCTCGCGCGATCGTTATGGCAATTTGATGCCCAATCCGCCGATGGTGGAGATGATCGCCGAAGATCCGATGCTGGCCGACACGAAGATCATCGCAGAAGCCTGGGATGCCGCTGGAGCCTATCAAGTGGGATCGTTCGGCGACTTGCGATGGGCCGAGTGGAATGGACGCTATCGCGATGATGCGCGGCGCTATTGGCGTGGTGATGATGGGATGATCGGAGCGATGGCCACCCGCCTCGCTGGCTCATCCGACCTTTATGAACACGCCGGCCGGGCTCCGTATTGCAGCATCAATTTCATCACCAGCCATGACGGTTTTCCTTTGAATGACTTGGTCAGTTACAAGGAAAAGCACAATGAGGCTAATGGTGAAGGTAACCGCGATGGCGACAACCACAACTGCAGTGACAACTACGGTGTTGAAGGTCCAACGCGTCGCAAGCCGATCGAACGGTTGCGGCTGCGTCAGATCAAAAACATGCTGGCGACCTTGCTGTTAAGTCAGGGGGTCCCGATGATTGTGATGGGAGATGAAGTACGTCGAACGCAGAAAGGAAACAATAACGCCTACTGTCAAGATAACGACATTTCGTGGTTTAACTGGTCCTTGGTCAAACGTAATCAGGAGCTCTTCAACTTCGTACGCGGCTTGATTGCGATTCGCAAGAGCCAACCGACCCTCCGTCGCACCCGATTCCTCACGGGTAGACCTTTTGATTCGCGCGGCGTGGCCGACGTGAACTGGTTCAATCACATGGGCTTGCCGTTCAACTGGGAGAATCCCAGTGGCGGTCTGGTGTGCTGGCTACCAGCCCCAGCGATTGGGGATGATCCAGAAGGTCGCGGACGTGATTTACTGTTGATGTTCAACAGCACGCCCCAAACGCTCGACTGTGTCCTGCCCGAGCAGATCCGTGGCTTGCGATGGAGTGAATTGATCGATACCAACGCGGAAGCATCCAAGGATATCTATCCAAATCTGGATGGTCCGCCCGCACCGGCGAATCGAAAGGTCGAGTTGGTGTATCGCAGCATGAAAGCTTTCGTAGCCGATCGTCCCGCCTAGTTGCTCTAACTTGGCGGCCCGTTAGTCACAGTTTCACACCTTCATCCTGCCCAAGTGGAGTTCGCTCCACTTGGGTTTTTTGCGTTGCACCATCCCTCGTACTCGTACTCGTACTCGTACTCGTACTCGTACTTAAACTTAAACTTAAACTTAAACTTAAACTTAAACTCGACCTCCGACTCGAGGCGTATTCGTCGAGAACGAGCTCTGCTCAAGCTGTTGAGGAGTGCGAGTACGGCTGGAGCTGACTACGGTTACCGCTGGCATTTAGGCGTTCAACATCACCGTATGCTACAATGGGGCCTCCCACCTAACCTCCCCCCTTCCTGCCTGGAGTCGACCTATGTTCTCCTTTAACGGCCAACGCTTGGCGCTTTGTGATGGCATGTCGCGTCGGGAATGGCTAAGGGCTGGCGGACTGAGCGCCTTTGGGCTGTCGCTGCCGCAGTTCCTTCACAGCCATGCACGCGGCTCGGAGAATTTGCTCAACGGTGTTCCCGAACACTTGCAGTCATCTTTTGGTCGCGCCAAACGTTGCATCGTCTTGTTCTTGCTCGGCGGGCCGCCGCAGCATGAAACCTGGGACCCCAAGCCGGAAGCCCCAGCGGAGATTCGGGGCGAGTTTGGTACGATTGCCACGGCGACACCCGGGCTACGCGTCGGTGAACTGATGCCAAAGACAGCTAAACTCACCGATCGCATCGCCGTGCTGCGGGCCATGTCGACGGGGGACAATGCGCACTCGTCGAGTGGCTATTGGATGTTGACCGGCTACCCACACGCACCCAAGAACCAGGAAAATGCCTTACCGGGTGCTCCCAATGACTGGCCGTCGCTGGCGGCGGTCGTACGGCATTTGAAAGGGGATCGGACGAGTTTGCCTGGCACTGTGCGGTTGCCGGAGGAGATCTGGAATACCGGCAGAATTACGTGGCCTGGTCAGGATGCGGGTTGGCTAGGAGATAACGCCGATCCCTGGCTATTGACCTGTGATCCGAACCAATCCGACTTTAAGGCCCCTGATATCTCGCTGCCGCTCGACATCACACCTGAGCGACTGGCACATCGCCAGGATTTGCAGCGTTTGATGAACGCGCACTTTGGTGTTCTTGATCGCGCTCCGGTGCAGCGTTGGTCGATATGGCAAGCCAAGGCGTTTGATCTGCTGCGGGCCGAAGAAGCACAGCGTGCTTTTGCGCTGGAACAAGAACCCGTGGCGATGCGCGAGCGTTATGGACGCAATCGCTTTGGGCAAAGCGTACTGTTGGCGCGGCGTTTGGTCGAATCGGGCGTGTCGTTGGTGCAAGTCAATTGGACGCGGTGGGAGACGGACGAAGACATTGCGCCAGCTTGGGACACGCACGCGAAGAATGGCGAACGGTGCAAAAACGCTTTGATGCCCCCGATGGATCAAGCTTATTCGGCGCTGTTGGAAGATCTTGAGCAACGCGGCATGCTCGACGATACCTTGGTTGTGTGGATGGGAGAGTTCGGCCGCTCGCCCACGATCAATGCCGCTGGTGGACGCGATCACTGGGGGCATGTATTTTCTGCGGCACTTGCCGGAGGTGGTGTGCGTGGGGGAGTCGTGCATGGTCAATCGGATCGACAAGGTGGCTTCCCACTGGAGGGTCGTGTTGAGCCGCAGGACTTGACGGCGACCATCTACCATTGCCTTGGCTTTTCGCCGGAAACCATGATTCACGACCGCGTTGGCCGTCCCTTAGCCATCTCCAATGGTCACCCGATTTCCGCCATCTTATAGTTAAGACAGCGGCAGGTCGAAGCGCGGCTTGGGCTTTACTGTTGAGTTGACGATATAGGGAGCTCGACGCGGGCCGAAAGAGTTGGCAGGCTTACAAGAATAGGTGTACAATGAACGTACGCCTGAAGTGCGTCCCACCTGCACAGTCGCCATGACGATGATCAACGAATCGTGGCGCTCCCCACCTGCGATACCCGATTTTGAAATGCTCCGATGAAACCACGCTGGCTATTCCATGTGCTGCTGTGCTTCACTAGTGCAGGCCTCGCCTGTTGCGGGCCGTCGGCGGTTGCGGCAGGCGACGATGAGCCAGCTTCGGACAACTCCGCGGTAAGCTCGACGGAAGCGCTCATGCAGAAAGGGGAGGCGATCTTTGCGGCAAGCTGCAAGGACTGCCATGGACAACGCGGCGAGGGGAGCGAGTCGGCATATGCCGAGCCACTTCTGGGTGATTTGTCGATCGGACAACTGGCCGAAATCGTCTCGGATACCATGCCCGAGGGAGAACCCGAGTTGTGTGTCGCTTATGATGCGCTCGCCGTCGCAACGTTTATGCATGAGTCCTTCTACAGCGAAGCGGCGCAGATTCGCAACCGACCGCCACGGGCGGCTCTCACCCGCTTGACCGCAGATCAACTGCGGCAAAGCATGTCAGACCTCTTCAGTCAATTTGAGGGATTACCGCCGCCGAGCGACAAGTTCGGTCTGAACGCCGAATATTATGATGGTGACCGCCGCGATAAGGAACATCGCAAGCTCGAACGGGTGGATCCGGTGCTCGATTTCGATTTTGGACAGGAAAGTCCAGGCGAAGGAATCAACAAAAGTAAGTTCGTGATCTATTGGCGGGGTGGTATTCGCGCCGATGTCACGGGGCGCTATGAAATTATCGTGCGCAGCAGTTGTTCGTTCACATGCAATCTCGGGCGGTATGACCGCGAGTTCATCGACAATCACGTGCAGTCGGGCGACAAAACCGAGTTTCGGCGATCGCTCTATTTGACCGCCGGCCGCGTTTATCCATTTGAACTCACTTTAGTGCAGCGCGAACGCAAGACAGAAAGCCCGCCGGTTAACATCTCGCTGTCATGGGTGCCACCCAACTCGGTCGAGCAGATCATTCCCACTCGACACTTGATCAGCGATTGGGTCCCGCCAGCATTTGCGTTGCAAACGGAGTTGCCCCCCGATGATCGCAGTTACGGCTTTGAGCGTGGAATCGCAGTCAATCGCCAGTGGGATGAATCGACCACAGCTGCGGCGCTGGAATTTTCCCAAGTCGCCATCGATGAATTGTGGCCTCGTTACCGTAAAAAGCAGGAGCAAACTCCGGATGAGAATCGCGCGTTGTTGCGTGGGTTCCTAACGCAAATCGTGGAAACTGCCTTTCGCGAACCACTCTCCGACGACACACGGTCGCTTTACATCGATAGCCAGGTCGACAAGGAGGAAGCCGATGCGGATGCGATCAAACGGGTCATTTTGGTTTCGCTGAAGAGTCCAAGGTTTTTGTATCCCACGCTCACAAGCGTTGGCTCAAAGTCGCGAGCTGCAGGCAACCAATTAGCACTCATCCTATTTGATTCCTTGCCAACGGACGACTGGTTGAAGGGGAGCATCGCCAAAGACGAACTGCAGGATGCCTCGCAGCTCCGCAGCTATGCCGAAGGCAATGTGAATGACTACCGTGTTCGGGCGAAAACCCGGCGGATGCTTTACGAATGGCTGAACCTGGGGCACTTTAACGATGTGAGTAAGAACGAGGCGCTGTACCCCGAGTTTGATAGCCTCCTGTACGCCGATCTGCGAAGCTCACTCGACTACTTTCTGGATGATGTCGTTTGGAGCCAAACAAGCGACTACCGTCAACTGTTCCAAGCCCGCTGGTGCTACACCAACGAGCGGATTGCAACCGTTTATGGTGAGGCTTGGCAGCCTGCAGAAGCTGCCTCTGGAACTGGGCTTCGCAAGACGCGAGAGGGAGTGGATATCGGTTTCGGGGTACTGACTCACCCGTTCATGATGAGTGGCATGGCGTATCATGATTCGACCTCCCCCATTCATCGCGGGGTGTTTCTGATTCGATTCTTGCTGGGCAGAACGTTGAGGCCCCCCAGCGAGGCATTTTCGCCCCTGAGCCCTGACCTGCACCCCGATTTAACTACACGGGAACGGGTCGACTTGCAGACGAGTCCTGAAAGTTGCCAGGTTTGCCATGCGCGGATCAACGGGTTGGGATTTGCACTCGAAAATTACGATGCTATCGGGCGTTTTCGCGCCGATGAAAAAGGGAAGGCCGTTGACAGTGCCGGTCGGTATACCTCTCGCAGCGGCGAGGAGGTAGAATTTGTTGGCAGCCAACAGTTGGCCGAGTATTTGACGAACAGCCCCGACGCGCACCGTGCCCTGGTAAGCCGAGCGTTCCAGCATTTTGTCAAACAGCCCCCAGCTGCATTCGGAGCCGACACGCTCGATGTTTTGACCGCGAAATTTGTGGAGAGTAATTTCAACATGCGTAAACTAATCGTAGAGATCGCAGTGGTCGGTGCGAGCCAGTAGGTTGGAGGCTCGTGCCCAGGCTCTGCCCGCGTACGCACCACCCTGAGGCTCCGCCTCACTTGGAGGCTCGTGCCCAGGCTCTGCCTGGGTACGCACTGCCCTGAGGCTCCGCCTCACTTAGAAACTTCAAAATTCAAACTCAAAATTCAAACTCCCCACCTCAATCGCCAGATTAACCTGGAGCAACTTCCATGAATCAATCAAACTCACGCACAAGTCTTGCATCGCGCCGCGCGTTCCTCAAGCGAGCAGGCATTAGTGCTGCGGCGGCCAATCTGATGTTGGGGCTTCCAAGTTTTGCCCGAGGTTCGGATGGGCTTCCCCGCAAACAACGCTTGGTGTTTGTCTTCAGTCCTAATGGTGTGATTCCAGATCACTTCTGGCCAACGCAACTCGGAACCGACTTTGAACTCAAGCGGATTCTGCAGCCACTGGCCGACTTCAAACACCAGACGCTCACGCTGCATGGGATGTGCAATCGCATTAAGGGGGACGGTGATGGCCACATGCGCGGCATCGGCTGTTTGTTGACTGGAATTGAGTTGTACCCAGGTGACGTACAAGGTGGGTCGGATACACCCGCCGGTTGGTCGATGGGTATTTCGGTTGATCAGTATCTGAAGAACCAACTGCAAGCTGACGTGAACACGCAGACCCGTTTTGGCTCGCTCGAGTTTGGCGTGATGGTTCCCGAGCGAGCTGACACCTGGACACGGATGTCGTACGCAGGCCCCAATCAACCGGTAGCGCCCATCGATAATCCTTACCGGATGTTCGATAAACTGTATGGGCAAACCAAGAACCGCGAGCTACTCTCCAGCGTGCTGGATGACTTATCGGCTGATTTCCGCAAAGTTGAAAGTATGATCAGCAACGAGGATCGGCACATGTTGCAAACGCACGTCGCGCTGGTCCGCGAGTTGGAGAAAGAGTTGCAGATGGAACTGGCGAATAAACAGAAGGACGAAGGTGTCGGGCATGCTGTGCCAGAGCTCACGCCGAATGTTGAGAGACAAAACGACAACATTCCGCTCATCACCCGCATGCAGCTCGACACGATGGTCAATAGCTTTGCAGCCGACTTCACGCGAATTGCAAGTTTCCAGATCACCAATAGTGTGGGCCAGCCGAAAATGCGTTGGCTGGGCATTGATGAAGGGCACCACGAGCTCTCGCATGAACCGGACAGCAACGAAGATTCCTACGAGAAGTTAATCAAGATCAATACGTGGTATTGCGAACAAGTGGCCTACTTGGCGAAGCGTTTGGCTGAAACCCCCGAGCCCGGTGGCTCTGGCTCAATGCTTGATAACACCACCATTGTCTGGACCAACGAACTCGGCAAAGGGAACTCCCATACCCGCGACAATATTCCCTTTGTGCTCGTGGGTGGTGGGTTGGGTTACAAGGTGGGGCAAGCTTTGGATTATAAAGCTGTGCCCCACAATCGGTTGTTGATGAGTTTCTGCGAAGCGATGGGACATCCGGTTGACTCGTTTGGCAACCCGGACTTCTGCATCGATGGCGTGCTCACCGGGTTGACTAGTTAAGGCGAGTAAAACTGAGGCCAGGATCGGATGGTGGGGCGCCCGTGATGGAGAACGTCCACTTATCCGGTCCCTTCGAGACCACGGAACCGCCGATAGCCCCCTGTTCCTCGGTTTCAAGCGAGATCCCATCGCTACTGGCGGCGAGTTGTCCCGTCAGCACGATCGGGGGTTGAGCCCCCGACTCGGCCGTCCAAGTGAACTGCGATTCTTCTGTAATCGACAATTCAATCTTTGTTTCACCTGACTTAGCCAGCCACTTGCCCACCAAATCGGTTTCGGAGGCATTTGCATCGTCCGCTGCAGTGGTAGTCGCTGCGGGGGCCTGGGAGCCTACGGCTGCGGTTTGCGTAGGAGCCATCGCCTCGAGCATGCGTTGGGCCGTTATATCCTTTGGCTGATTGGCCACCACGACCTTCAAGGCTTTGATCGCCCCGTCCTCTGAGTCGGTCACGAGATAGTGATAAGCCAACACAAAGTGAGCCGCTGCATCGGTAGGATTCGAATTGCAGAATTTCTCGAGCTTGCGAAGTTGCGCGGCGTAGTCGTCAGGATCTCCGTACAGTCCGCTCATCGTCGTCCAGTCCATGCCTGGGGCGGCGGAGAGAAGCGAATTGAGTCCGGCCGCAGCCGCCTTGTAATCGCCCAACGCGAAGAGTGTCAGCGCGCGGACCTCGTGCACTACGGGGTCTTCAGGCAATTCTTTGAGCGCACTGTTTAAGTCGTTTAACGCAGCCGCGTACTGGCCAGCTGTGAAATTGCTTAAGCCTTCATCGAACATCGCCAGAGCCTGCTCTTGTGCTTGTTCCTCTGGCAACGGTTCGCTCTCCGCTTCAGCCGTGGATGAGACGATATTGTTGATTACGACCGGTTGCGAGTAGTCGTAAGGGATGGCTTGAGCGATGAGCGGATCGGCGTAATAGGGATTGTAAAAACTTGCGTAGTTATAGCCCCAGTTGTTGGTCATCGATCCCAGTCCCCAGCCAATACCACCCCAGAGGACAGGCGCGTACCAACTGCTTCCCCAACGACCGTGCCAACATCCATTATACCAATGGTGATGGTGATGGATCGAGTTGTTGTGCCAGTTGCTGTTCCAGTTGCCTCCGCCGTTCAGTCCCCAACCGGGACGTGAAAAACCAGGGTCGACATCCCAGTTGGGACGGTTCGGAAAGCGATTGACGTTGTTATTGCCAATGTTGTTATTGCCAATGTTAATGTTATTGCTGTTATTCCCAAGGTTGATGTTCGTGTCGTTGCCGAATCCCGGTCGATTACCGCCAATGCTTGGCCGATTAACAAGGTTATTGCCGACATTGTTTCCGAGGTTGTTGCCGGCGTTTGGCAGATTGATGTTCGGGCGGTTGCCGCCGATGACCGGTCGGTCGATGTTACCGGGCAAGGTGGTGGGACGCTCACCGCCGATGTTGGGACGCCCCCCGCCAATGTTAGGACGCTCAACCGTTCCAGGCAGTGTGCTCGGGCGCTCACCGCCTAGGTTGGGACGGTTAATGGTACCTGGCAAAGTGTTGGGACGCTCGCCGCCGATATTGGGCCGTGAAGCGTTGCCTGGCAAGGTCGTCGGGCGATTGACGTTTCCAAGCGAGGGACGATTATTGCCTCCAGGAATGGCCGGACGGTTCTCTCCAATTCCAGTCGATGGTCGGGTCGAAGGAATTTGCGCGCTCGGTGGCTTGATGGCTGGCCGATTCGATGGATTCGGCAACGAAGGACGCGCGCCGATCGACGGATTGGCAGGCCGCGTCGTGGGTAAGTTGATATTCGGAGGACTTCCCGCTCCACCCAATGATGGGCGCGAGGCACCCGGCGAGGGACGCCCGCCAGGCATTCCCCCAAGATTTGTCGCTGGGGGACGCGCATTCACATTGCCTAACGAGGGACGCGAGGCATTGGGTGGACTGGGCCGCGACATGTTCGGTGTATTAGGGCGCGACATGTTGGGCGCACTGGGGCGCGACATGTTGGGCCCACTGGGGCGCGACATGTTGGGCGCACTGGGGCGGGCTCCGCCACCACCACCGACACTTCCCATCGACGGCCTTGCGCC
>JBGSHW010000158.1:0-15545 GCA_041751975.1 Pirellulaceae bacterium | reverse complement strand
CGAAGATTTGTTGTTGGAATTGGTTTTTGTCAACAAATTCAACGCTTGAACCCGCTTGCGGGTTCGGTCTTCGAGGAGCTATTTTTCAATTTTAACCCAAAATTACAAGCGTTTTAGATTTCCGGACAGACACTAGCTAATATCGTGCAAGGCTTCTACTGGCTGGTTGAGCCGCGCATGGAGCACACAGCGTCCACCCCGCGCCATTTCGTGGAGCGGGTGCTCTGCAAGTATTTTGTCCAAGCTCTCGATCGCAGCCGGAAGATCACCCAGCAGCTCCGATTGCACGTAAGCCATGTTTTGCAAGACGTCTGGATCCCCAGGCTTTAATTGGTTGGCTTGCTGTAAGTCGAGCAGCGCTTGTCCTGGGGAACTGCGAGCATGCGCTAAGCCGCGCGAGATCCAGTCGCTAACTGTGCGTGGTTGTTGGCGCAGCGCTAAACGGAAATCTTCGCTGGCCGCATCAAAGTTCCCAAGGTCCTGCTGCAGGCGATAGCGAATCAATAACAAGCGATTCGAGCCGGGCATGTGGACTAAGGCTTCACTCAGATCCTTGATCGCCTCCGGTAACTCATGGCGCTGCTCATGTACGAAAGCTCGGCTAGCATAGTAATTCACATTCTTCGGATCCAACTCGATGGCCAGGGTGTAATCGGCGAGGGCCCCCTCGCCATCGCGCATCGCCATGCAAGCCTCAGCGCGGTGGGCATAGCACACGGCTGAGGTCGGAGCTAAACGAATCGCAACCGTAAATGAAAGCCGCGCCGCCGGAGCTTGCCCCAACCGCAGCTGGGATTGACCGAGGGTGAGCCAAAACAGAAGTTCGTGTGACGGAATCTGAGTTAGCGATGTGAGCCGCTTGAGCGCGCCCGCCGCATCCCCCACGGCAAGCAAGATCCGCGCGTCGAGGATCGTTTCCACCGGCCGTACCGACTCTGAATCCACACGCTCCAAACCGCGGCGCCCCAACCCGGAACCCTTTCCTTGAAGCGGTTCCTCGGTCGCTCCCGGTGCTACGTAGTTTTTCTCAAAGCCAACTTTTGATTTAAAGAATGCAAGCAGCGTGCTCTGCGACGTCAAGTCAGGAAACTGCTCGCAGCGAGCGAGTAAAGACTGCAGTTCGCTAAGCACTTCGCTGTCAAGTCGGTTGGCGCGTTCCAGCATAAGTGACGCTGTGACAAGCGAATGGTCGAATACCAGGGCCGCTACTTGCGATCGTTCATCGTTGTTGAGCCAGCCATAGAAATCGGCCTCGGAGAGTCGATTGAGATCGCCGATCGTTGCTTGAAGTGTCGCCTCGTTTTCGCGAAGTTGCTTTGTCAGCCGACTCGAGTCTGTATCAATCAGCTCAGGCAGGTCAAGATGCACCCGTTGGTCGAGCGACGCAACGACAGCCCTTGCAGTCTGCTGCGACTGGTGCCACCAGGAGAGGCCGAAAGTGGCAGCGATGCTCAGCATAACCGCACAAACGCTGAGTACTAATGTGCCCGATGCGATTCGTGGGTAACGTTGGACCGCTTTCTTTAGTCGACTACGAAAGAATGGTTCAGGTGCATGTTGGAGCGGCAAGTTCCGTTTTTCGGCATCAAGATCTTCGAGCAGTTTAGAAGCATCACTATAGCGCTCCGTAGGATCGGCGTGCAAACACTTCGTAACAATCGCTTGTAGGCCCGCGGTTGCATGCTGCTTTGACCAGTGCAATTTCGCGGTCTGCCGAGCAGCCAGCGTTAGTAATAGATCGCTTTCGGCAGCTGAGCGAGGTGAGGGAAAGGGGAGCCCGCCTTCGATCATTTCATAAATGACGGTGCCAAAGGCGTAGATATCCGACTCGGGCGTGACGACGGCTTGACGCCCAATGAGCGAGCGGAGCTGTTCCGGCGCCATGTATGGCAACGTGCCACCACAAAACTCGACCTCAATGTCACCCTGATTGCGCGACAAATTAAAATCAATCAGCGCTGGCTCGCCGTCATTCCTCACCAAGATGTTCGCGGGCTTGAGGTCGCCATGCACGATGCCCCGGGCATGCGCATGCGCGAGCGCCGCAGCTACGCGCTGTGCGAACCATAGCGAAAAAGAAACGGCATCGAGCTCTCGTAGCAAGTGCAGTGGCCGGGTACCGGTCTTGTTCCACTGCGTCAGCGCATCGCGTTCGTCGCTTGAATTAGAGTCAGCTGACGAAGTGGCAACAAGCTCGCCACCAGACGAGCCCGTTAACGTAGGTACTTGCCGATCGGCGCGATAGGCATTCGTGGTTACGCGTTCTTGCAGCGCTTCCACGGTCTCCACGAAACTCTGCCCATTACGCTCGCTCCCCGAGATTACCGGAATTGACGTCTGCAGCCAATCGGACAACGTCGTGGCTCCAGCATACGGCATACATAACACGGAGTATTCGCCGATTCGATGGAACGAAAACAAGGGCACAATACCGGTGTGCTGCATCCGCGCCATGTGCACAGGCTCTGCGAGCGGTCGACGGACTACTTTGATGGCCACATGTCGATTGGCCAATGTTGTCTGTAGCGCTAGAAAGACTTTGCTGAAAGCTCCTGTCCCGAGTAAGCAAATGAGTTTAAAGTCCCCGAAAGGCCGCCCTACTAGGGGCTCATCATCATCACCAGCTCCGCGAGGAATCGATGGCAGCGAGGGCCTAGCACTGTCTGTGGGTCCGCACGGCTCACCCGCAAGCTCCCGATACCAAGCTTGGGTCTGAACTCCTGCTATCCAGTCCCATCGCTGCGGTTCGAGCCGCAGGCGTCGCGATTGCCGCGCGCGATAGTCTTCGTAGGCAATATTCAGTAAGGCCTGCAGATCGCTAGCAAGCGCGGGAAAGACTTGCATGTAGTTGTGGAGGTCGACATCTTGCTGAGCCGAATAGCGTCGGTCGATGTCAGCTCGCACCAGCTCCGAAAGAGGATGTGTAGCATCGTTCAAGCCTCGCTCGGTTGCAAACTGGAGCAGGGCTGCGACGCTTGGCTGCCAGTGGCTTTCGAATTCGTCCAAAAGCTCGTCGAGGGCTCGCGCGTCGAGCAACGAACTTGAAAAATGGCCGTCATGCCTCCCGAGCCTGGCGACATCGCTCGCTGAGTCGGCACTTGGCCAAGTCTTTCGTTGAGCATTCGCTGGATTCATATTCGTTATCGCTCAGCGCTCTGTTGTTTCAACTGGCCGTTTAAAGGTAAAGGTAAATATGTGCCTGTTGTCCGCCACCCATTCAGCAATGTTTTCGAAACCTCTGGCAGATCGCCAGCCTAGCTTGCTCGGCCTCTCAGCCATCTCCTCCGGCACTGAAGCTCCCCTGCGAGTCCGGGAGCAACATGTCGGCAAGCAGTTCGCGCGCTCTTTGAAGCTGTCTTTCCACTGTACGACGGGAGCGACCTGCCCGCTCGGCGATTTCCTCGACCGTGTAACCCTGAATTCGCAGCAACACCACTTCCTGTTCCGTCGGCCGTAGGCCTTCGATAGCCTCTTGAATCGCCGCCTCAATTTCTTCCGGTGACATTCGGTCGCGAGCAGCACTCTGCTCGCGTTGATCGAGCGACTCGGTTCGCCGGCTATCTCGCTTGGCAGCCGTTCGACGCGTAGCATTTCGGCGCACTTTATGGATGGCAATGACGGCTATCAACTGCCACAGCGTCCCCGCTTGTGGGGCATTGTAGCTGCCTGAGTTCATGCCACGAAAAATACTCTTGAAGATGCTTTGGACAATATCTTCGGGCTCAACCTGAGCCCGAAGCTGCTCAGCCATCTGAGATCTCACCAAGCCAAATACCCGAGCGGCATAGCGCTCGTAGAGTTCCGTTGCAGCCAACTCATCTCCCTCACGCACACGAACGACAAGGGTTTGGTCTGAGGCAACTACGATCGTTGGCGTTGGGGGCATAAAATTCACTGAGACACGGTTTTGCATTAGTACGTTTGATTGTACCTACTAGCGGAGGGTACTACCGGGTGATCCGCTCGAACTCCTTGATTTCCTTCTTCTGGCCGACGACGATTCCGAAGTCTTCCAGGCGGTCAAATCCATCGCCACCTTCAAAAACATCATCTTCGCTGACAGACACCGCGTTGAGGTTGACGCGCCGCAGTCGTCCTTACGGCGGACGATTGACGGTCGTTCCGTTACGACCGCGAATAACGATGTCTTGATTCGGACTCTGAACAATGGTGATATCGTTGGCATCGCTGTCGCCAAAAACCTTCAGCAAGGAGCCTTCGAGGGCAACTTGCACGTTATTGGCCGAGGCGGCGTGCCCCATCAATGCCACCAGACTGGTGGTGGTGAGGGCACAACGCTTTAATGCCCCGCAAAAAATTCTAAATCGAGATCTGCATGCTTCTGTCTCCGGGATTGGATCGTGTCATCCGCCACGACAGGGCGTTCGATAATGGCAAATAGTTCGCCCAGTGCGAACCGACAGAAAGGAGAGGTCAAGACAGTGGAAAACCCCGCCATGAGTTCCACTGGCCTGCCATCTCAGGCAAATAGCTACTCGAGCTTAAACTCCAACGCAGCCACCCCACCTTTGACACTGTCCACCGTGGCGGTCACGTCGCCTTGACCAGAGATGATCCAGCGCACGTAGATCATCTCCAGCCCGCCAATGCCAGGCAACTTGACCGTGGCCGGTTCTTTGGTGTAGGGCACGCTCTGGCGAAATAGCATTTCATCGCTGGTCTCTGCCATCACAATGGTCAGATCGTTACCCGCAATGGTGACATGGTCGGGACGCGTGATCTTGCGGCGTCGATCGACGGCGGAATGCGTTGGGGTCAGCTTGGTGTTCTCGACAATCACTGTCACTTCCCACAAGTTATCCCCAATCGATCGCACGCTAGCGTCTCGTATAGCGACCTTAGGCATATTGTCAGCGTGATAGAGAGTGAAGGCCATGTTGCGATGGCATTCCTCTTGCAACATGAAGCCTGGCGGCTGGCGTCCCCAGTTCTTCTTCACTCCACCCACTTCGACCTTGCCGTACAGCGGATGGTCTACTTCGTGCCACTTGACGTAACCATCGCCGAGCAACAGAAACTTGTTGAACTCGACCGAAATGTCACGATTGCCCGACCGTTGTTCGGCGGTCTGATGGAAGTAGTTGTAGGGGGTGAACAACTCGTTGGTGAAGGTGAACACTCCCTGCATTTGGTGGAACCAATCCACTTCGCCCCCCCAGACTTCGTAGAGATCCTTGGCAACGTTCAGGTAGCGGTAACCGGGCAGGAGCTTCTCACCTTGTTTGCCCAGCGTATCGTAGACCCGCAAGTCAGCTGGCTCGAAGGCGTCCGCATTGGAACCGGGACCGCGGAGGAGCATGCCTCCGGTATTGTGATACGTTTGCGCTCCGGCGATGTTGGGGTGTGCGCGGACAAAATCAGCGATCACACGGTTCTCATTTAACGAAAACGGGTAGCGATAGGCGCCGCGTTGGATATAGTTCGGTTGCCAATTCCAAGCCCAGTCGCGGTTTGGATCATAGGAGCCATCGCCATCTTCATTGATCCGTCCGTCTCCGTCGTTATCCAGTCCTTCGGAACCGAGTAGCGTGTATTCACCCTTTTCATGGGCTTCGGCTGGAATCATCATTTCCGGATAGAGAGGGTGGGCTTTGTAGCGCCCATTGGGATCCTTGATGCGCATCTGAGTGATGTGCCCGTCGCCGTCGAGATCGTCGGCACCATCTTCATCGAACAAGCCATCTTTGTCGTCATCGACAGGCACCATACCGGTCCGTGGTGAGTTGGTCGAGTTGGGTGCATAGAAATGTTCATCCCGCGAGTCGGGGCTCATGATCGGAGCGATATAGAACACGCGGTCTTTGAGCAATTGTTGCACAAACTCGTTTTCTCCATGCATTTCCAGCAGAAACCAAGCGGTGTACATGGTGACTTCCGTGGCTTGGATCTCATTGGCATGAATGGATCCATCGATCCAGAAGCCCGGCTTGCGGCCCTCTTCACCACTAGAAAAATCTGTGATCGTGATGACCCACATCTCGCGGCCACCATACGACTTACCCACCGATTCCACGCGGGCTAAGTTCGGATAAGCGGCAGCCATGTTTTTGAGAATACCGGTCGTTTGCTGGTAATCGTAATAACGATTCCAACTCACCTGAACTTTCGGCGAGGTGGGACCGCCGGCAGCTTTGTAGACGACTTGCGCCTTGGAGGAGACCTCCTGTGCCAGCAACGCGAGACTTCCGAACTGGAAACATATCGCGCAGGCTAACAGCCCCGTCACATACTTTTTTGTGTTGTGTAGATATCTATTTTGCATGGCGTTTATTGCTTGATTTCGATAGTTGTGTTTGTAGCGGGAATTGTCGGCGCACTGGCGGTGAGCGGCAGTTGCAAGCCTGTGAAGGCATCGGCGAAGCGAATGAGCCATTTCAACGAGCGTTTTCCACCCTGGCCGTCGAGCTTCCTAACCAACGTCTTGCGTTCCCCTTGAATCAACTTGGCGTCCTCAGGTACATCGAATTGCACTACGATGGGATAGGCCTCACCATTGACGCTCCCCATCTCACTCATGGTGGGCATGTAAGCGGTGTTGACCAAGTCAACTTCGATCTCAAAGAAGTTGCGTCCCAACGCTTTGACTTTTACTTCCCGGAACTCGATCTTGGGAAGTAAGGCACCCAGCGAAACAACAAAGTCCACGTGTGGCTTGACCAAGTCCGCAATCAGCTTTTCAGGTGGCTGTGTGCGAACGAACGGCAAAAAGCCTCCCACCTCAACGACTTTGCCTGCAAAATCGGGGTGATCGACGGCCACCCACTCGGCAAAACCAGTTGTTGACTGAGACGCCAGCCAACGCAGTGCATTGAGTTGATCTTGGCCACGCTTTTCCGACGACTCCTTCTTTTTATCTTCGGGTTCCTTATTCTTATCAGCTGGCTCTGCTGGGGCGGGAGCGGCTCCTTCCGCAGGCTCAGCACTCGCTTCCGCAGCGGCAACTTCTGTAGCGGCAGTCGCTTTGACCTCAGGAATCCACCAGCCGCGCGAGGCGAAAGACCAGCGGCCGTAATGGAAGTAGGCCCAATCGACAAAGGCACCCGCTTGCGACGTGGCATCCGGTGGGTTCTTCCCACCATGGAATTCCTTGAAGCGGTCGGACAGAAAACTCGTGTAAGGCACGTCAGCCGATAGAATCGAGGTCTTGATACGGGCCGAGTCCCCGGAGCTACTCGACTTCCAGGGCTGAAACAGGTTGTCTTGATGTGAGAAGGACAAGACCACTGCGATGTTGGGATGCTCGAAGCAGAAATCCACCAACGCCCGCGCTTCGATCTCCGAAACTTGGTTCACTCCAGCGTTCTTGGAGAAGTATTCATAGTTGAAAGTGAAATTGCGGTTGATGTCAACGCCATCTCCGCCATCTTCACCCATGAGTTCATCGCCATCATGGTCTTTTGCTTCGACGAGCACGCGATGGGTGGCCGTTTCGTTTTTCTTGGGGTCAATCGCGATCATGACCCGCGGATCTTCGGGGTGCACGCGGTGGGTACCCAGCGAATCTTCGATCCGCATCATCGTGACAAAGCCGTTGCCATCCAGATCCACAGGTGGATCTTCACCGAAGCTAAAATCGCGATCGTCATCGGTGGCAACCGAATTGCCCGCATGTTCGCGCGCACCGAATGTAAAATTCTTTTCGGTCGCGTCGGGGGAGGGTGAAGGGATGAAGTAGACGGTGTAGGCACTGAGGAAATTCTTGATGGCCACATCGCTGTCCGCTTGTTCAAGCAGCTGCTTGGCCATTCGAACCGCCAGTTCACTACCGAGCACGTGGGGCGCTTCGACGTTACCAACAACTAAGATGGCTGGTTTGGTTTGCGCCGGATCGGCGCCGACGGTCAGCAGCCACAACTCGCGGCCTTGCAGCGTTGTGCCCAGCGACTCAAGCTCCGCCATGGGGGACTGGGCCAGCTCGTTGAGCTCACCGCTGAGGGCATCGTAATTACGATAGCCCGCCAGGGCATGAGTTGTTTCCGTGGGGGCTGCAGCGATTGCCTCAGGGGTTGCTGCCGCGGGTGGCGGGCTGGCCGCATCCGTACCCTCTTGGGACCAAGCTGGACTGGGGGAGAGGCTTGCAGCAAGCACTCCAGCCAGTAGACGTACAGTCATTTTCATACGGTGTTTCCGGATCAGAGAAAGTGGCGTCAATGTGAAGATTATTGTAATCAAGCAAACGCTCATGCGTGTCACCTAGTTGCCCCAGCGCAAGCAGGGAATCATCCCAGCGGCCCCTGATTTCAAGCAAGGTGCTGTGCGCGACCCTTCCAGTCACATGCGGGAAAACTAAACTCCACCGCCGGTCCCCAGCGAGTGCTGGCGGAGTTACAATATTGCTCCTGATCAGAACCGTCAGCATCGTCGCTATCGCACCATTCAAGGGAGCTCCGCTCATGCCAATCCATCGTCGAACTTTTCTTCAGTCCGCTTCCGTTGCCGGCTGCGCAGCCACCTTCGGTTTGAGTTCCGTTGGGCTCCGAAATGTTGCTGCCAAGCCGGCTGGCGTGCTTGAAGCGGCCCCTACCTCCGCACCCGTCGACTTGCCGATCATCGACACACATCAACATTTGTGGGATCTCATTCAATACCAACCACCTTGGTTGGCTGGAGCTCCAGCGAGCATTGCTGGCAAGCACGACATGGCGGTTTACTTGGCCGAGACGGAGGGCTTGAATGTGGTCAAGGCGGTCTACATGGAGGTCGATGTCGCCCCTTCGGATCATGTGCGGGAAGCGGAGTATGTGCTCGGGCTGATCCGTTCCGGCAAGACCCCGACGGTGGCTGCAGTGATCTCCGGCCGTCCCGATTCGGAGGGATTTGCCAGTTACATGCAGCCGTTTCGGGACAATGCGTTGATCAAAGGGGTGCGTCAAGTCTTGCATGCTGGGAGTGCCGAGCGGGGGCTTTGCTTGCGTCCTCAGTTCGTTCGCTCGGTTCAATTGTTGGGGGAGATGGGAAAGAGCTTTGATCTTTGCATGCGCCCGACCGAGTTGTCCGATGGCGCAAAACTAGCCGATCAATGCCCGCAGACTCGCTTTATCCTTGATCACTGTGGCAACGCCGACGTGCAGGCTTGGCGTCCGCTGGCCGGGCAAGTCGATCCACCGCAACATACGGTGGATGCTTGGAAGCGCGATATCGAGCAGCTGGCCAAGCGCGAGAACATCGTCTGCAAGATTTCGGGGATCATCGCCCGCGCGCCGCAGGACTGGACGACCGACGATTTAGCCCCCGCCGTTAACTTCTGTTTGGACAGTTTTGGTCCCGACCGGGTCATGTTTGGTGGCGACTGGCCGGTGTGCAAGCTAGGCGCCAGCTATGCCGCCTGGGTCGGCGCCTTGAAGTCCATCGTAGCCAACCGCTCCGAGTCCGATCAGCGGAAGCTGTTTCATGACAACGCCGAGAAGTTCTACGGGATCTGAGCTGTACTACGTAAGCTGAGTTTTGGCGGAGCGGAGCAACCCGCAGCTGAGCGAGGGGCTGGTTGCCCCTCGCTCACCCTTTTTGAAGTTGCACCAATTGGTGGTCAATCGTACTCGACTCAATGAAATGGTCTTCCTACTCGAGACGCATTCGTCGAGTTCGAGTACCGCAGGAGCTGAGTTCGAGTACGAAAACCATTGGATCTCACGAGTTGCGTTCACTCGACCTTCAATTTGCATAACCGCAAAACTGACGCTTCGGGTTGTGAACCAACCGCTTGCAGCGATTTGCCGATTAAATCAACAGACCGCCAGCGAGTTGACTTTCACAGCGTGAATGCCAATTGGCTGGCGTTAACTTACATTCGAATTTGTGGGAGTTCGCCGTTGGCGTCGCAGGAGTACACTCCCCAAGCCAGTCAACAACAAGGCTGCCGCACCAGGCTCAGGAACCACAGAAAGACCACGCGTGGTCACGAAGTGGTCGACCCCCGCTTCAAAGGCTGCGTCATCCAATCCAAAGTTAAACATAATCCCAAACGTTTGCGAGTTGGCTATTCCAGCAGCATTAGTCGAAAGACTCATCAGCAGACCGTAAGCGCCAGTTGGCGCCGTTCCTGAAAGGGTGAAATCGAGATGAGTGTGAAATTCGCCAGTTGGACCGGCTTGGCCAATGATCTGTGAATTCGGTGCAAAACTCGAAAAGCTTTCGGCACTCGTATTACTCACAATGAAGTTACCCACCACATCGTCGATTTGAATTGTCCATGCTGGATCTGAGGCGACTTCGCTTATGCCATCCCAATAGAACAAGCGATCGTGAATGTTATACCCAATGATGTCACTTGGGTTGAGGATGAAGCCCTCAGCTGGCTCGTCGGCCGCAAAACCAGGGTTGGTGGTAAACCGTGGAGTCAGCCCATCGAGCGGAATATCGGCTTCAAAGATCCGACCCTCTGCACCAAAGCCAATCTCGATTTTCCCGTCGAGGTAACCGAACTCGACATCGGAATGTTGTGCTTGAGCTTGCGCTGTTAGCAGCAACGGGAGAGCGCATACAAGCACCCTTAAAAAACTTGTCGTCATTATTATAAACCTGTTGATAAATTTCTTCGAACGGAAGTCTGTCTATCAGCGAGTCGATGCAACTCACTGAACAAGTGACAAGGAACATGTTGTATTCTGTTTTGTTCATATCAATAGTTAAGGCGGCCCGCGCGGGAGATTTGCGCGATAGTCATGCGGCAGGTACAACTGCGAACCTACCGCAAGTAACCCAACCACCCGACCGATCGGCGATTCGTGGGTTATATCAAACGTTGCTAGTAGATTCTTCGAAAAGTGACGACAGATTGTGCACTCTGGCTCTACCACTGAGAGTGACCCATGTGCTCTACGCAACTCGGCTCCCGCATAGTCGTATCCGTATCCGAACTCCACACACGCGCAGCCGCAACACGGTTCTGCTTTGGGAGAACTAATGGAACAAGCATGCCGCGAGAAAAGCGAATGCCAGCCGGATGAACCGAGCGCCGCGTCGAGCACCATGCTCAGCACGAGCCACCATGAGATGATAGGCCGCATCATGGATTCCCGCTTTCATCCAAGAATTTGGGAGCAGGTGGTTGGATCCGTCCACGACTTACGGGAGTTGCAAGTTGCGCATGCTGCCAGCGGATACGATCGATGATTGGAAGTGGCTGTGCGTCGGCGACGACTCGCAAACCATCTTGCGGCAAGCGTGTGAGTACTTCTTCGAAGTAGCTCCGAATTTCTAGATCGCGAAGTTTGGTCTCCTGAAGATCACTCCCAGGCGCCCAAAATTCAATAAAGGGACGGTCATCGGTGTTTAGCTGGCAGTTGTAACGCTTCGGCCAACTGCCAATGAACAAATGAGAGATACGATGCAGAGAGGCCACGTAGGGATCGGCAAGCTCCTCGGCTTGCGCCAGCTTTTTGATTGGTTGGCCTAGCACTGCGTCGCTCAGTGTGAGTGGTTCGTCGCTTCCGATCAGACACAGCAACGGCTTGCCTGGCTCCAATAAACTCCACCACAATGTCGTTCGCGGAAAGACAGAGCGGAAAGAGTCGGCGATCATTTCGAATTCGCGTTTCCCTAGTTGCCACATTGGAATCCACTGGCAGTAGATCCCACCTGTATGTAGCCGAGCCTGGCAGTTTCTAAAGTGTTCGACCGTATACAGGTATCCAGTTTGGCTGTGCCAGGGAGTGAATAAATCTGATATAATCACATCGTATTCGGCTGCGGTTCGGTGCATGAAGTGGCGGGCATCGTCTTGATGCACAGTGCACCTCGGGTCCGCGTAGAACTTCAAATTGACGGGGTCGAAATACGGCAAGGCTTTAACAACATCGGGTATCAACTCAACCGCATCAACGCGTTCCACCTGCGACAGCGGTACAAATGCGGAGACGCTAATACCGGTACCGATTCCAAGAAAGGCAACTTCCTTTGGCTTCGGGTGCAAGAGCAGCGGCAGGTAGCCCTGACGTCGTTCCCAGTCAACATCCAGATCAGTCCCCAAGCCATACTGAACGTCCTGACGCAAAAGTTGCACCCCGTCAAACGGTCGACGCAGAAGTTCGATCCAACCGGAGCCACTTTCCCAGCGATTCACCAATTCTGCCCCTTGGGGAATGGCGGCTCGGTAGGGAAGTCCGGCTGTGAAACTTGTCGCCCCTAAGCAGGCTGCGGCAACTACAAGCGGTAGGCCGCGGTGCTGCGCATGGTAGATTCCGAGCAAAACCAACAAGCCAACTGCCAGCATCCAAGTGCCGTACAGTCCAACGCTCGGTAGAACAACAAAACTTGCGAGCCAAGCCCCCATGGCGGCCAGCAGCGTATTGACAGCAGTGAGTCGCCCAACGGTAACCGCCAATCCGTCCGCCGGAAGCTGTTGGGCTACCAACCGCCAAATGGTCGGCAAGAGGGTTCCCAGGGCGACGACCGGCAGCAGCACAACGGCGCCAACTAAAGCTCCAGCAGCCAGCATATGCCCGAGCAGCGAGTTGCCAGCGCGAAAGTACTTGAGTTCCGTCAGCGCAACAAAGATCCACGGTGAAATGGCCAACAAGGCAGCCGACAACAAGCAGCTGACAACAAGCACACGGGCAGGTTCAACCGACGAAAGCCACCGTGAGACAATGACCGATCCAAGTGCGAGTCCAAGCAAATAGACGGCGACAACAATTCCAAAGGTATAAGTGCTATTGTGGAAGACCAGCGCAAATTGCCGAACAAAGGCGACCTGCAACAACAAAGTCACTAATCCTGAACCACCCGACATGCACAGCCAGGACAAGCGAAGTCGAGAGGGCAGAGGCTGCGTCTCCCCCAACTCGTCCACAGGTGTCAGCCCATGGCTATGAGCGCAAGCAGCCAAACCACATAACATGGACAGGCTTGCCGCCAACCCGTTGGTGGCCGCTACCCCAAGTAAATTGATCAGCACAAAAGTTGCTAGTAAGACCCCCGCAAGACCGCCCAGGGTATTCAGTCCGTAGGCGAACGCCACCGCTTGGCCAGCGACTGCTTGATGGACCGACAGGTGCTTAGCCATGGCAGGCAAGGTGGCGCCGAGACTGATCGTCGCAGGTAGCAATAGAGCCACGGCCAGTAGCGCGTAGCCGCCTGGCAGTGCGCGCGCGGCGTTGTCGCCAATGGTCCCGGTCAAGCCGGACAATAAGTTCGGCAAAAGCCAGGCCCACGCTCCTGCAACGATTTCAAGGATCCCATACAGCATCAAAGGACGGGAGAAGTAACGTAGCCACCGCGTGCCAATCCAGTAGCCGATGGCCATGCCGGCAAAGTAACCGGTAAGTACGGTGGCTGAAGCATGGGACGTATTCCCCAAGATCAAGCCCAAGGAACGGGACCAGACAATCTCATAAATCAGACCGGCAACACCAGACGTAAAAAACAGTGTCAGAACGAAGCTATGATCGGCCACACGGTGCGTTGTTACCGCAGGCGTGCGATGTGCAACATTCCGGTTCGCTCGACCTTGCCTAGCGGGTGTGAAGTTTGCTGTTACCACTCAGTCACTCCCCAGGATCGGCCGACCAACCGCAGCCCGTGATTGGGGTGGCGCGGAACTATTCAGCACAGCATTCACGGCTGCTTCTACCAAACGCTCTTTAACCTGAGCGGCCAATAAGGTGCTGTCGTCAAAGGGTCCGCTGTATACGAGTGTCCGCTGCGCGTCGAAGACGAAGAACATCGGCGTGCGGTCTGCTCCCAGCGCCTTAGACAGCTTCAAGTCAAAGTCAGAAGCGAGGGGAAAGCCAATACTGTACTGCTGTATAAAGCTCTCAAGCTCACTTGGTTCAGCGACCAAGAACGCCTGCAAAACGATCTCTTGTCGCTTTTGTTGGAACGCAGCGATGCGAGGCATCATGCCTTGCGAAGCCGCGCAATTGGATGCCAAAAAGCAGACGACAACCGGCTTCTGCTCAGCCAGGGCCGAGTCAAGAATATCGCAGGCTGCAGAGTGATTTTGACCGAGTGCGGTCGCATCGAACTTCCCACCCACCTTCAAAACGGCTTCGTCGGCAGCGAACATCGGGGGCGAGTTGTCAGGCGACGAACAGCCAGTGTTCACTGCGGTTAAATAAGCCGCCAGCAAGAGCCAGCGCAGACCAGCATCGCTTCGAAGGGGGAGACCATCTTCTCGAGTTCGCTTCATTGGTCAAACACCACGACTTGTCCGTCATTGCGGCTCCCGAGCAACCACCAAACTTGTCGATCAATGGTGTCGCTTATAAACGTCACCCGGCCATCTCCCATGGACACGTTCACACCACCGGTATGATTGCTACTCGGGGCAACGATGTTGTCGCCCGTCCCCTCGCCGCCGTGATAATGGCAATTCCGCGTATTCGGAGTGAACACGTGCATATAGGTAGAAGAGGTGAGTGTCCAACCCGATATCCACGCCCGCCCTTGAAAGGCGGAATGGAAGAGATCGCGATGGGACAGTTCACAATTCCGCCAAATTTCGGCCTGCGTCCGCGCACGTTCGGTCGTGTGATATGAAAGGAGCTTCGGATTGGCACTTCGAAGACCGTTTATGTCCTGGGCGCCCATGATCAACCGCTCGGCAATGGCGGCAGTATTGCTTAGCCCATCGGTCACATCGCCCATCCGAATGGCTTTACTGGTATGCCAGCGGACGGAAACCGCGGGTGTTACCAGGGCGATCAGGCCGTTGTGCGGAGCATTGGGTGCCGTGCGTTCGCCTGTGAGCCCTCGCGACCAACTTGGCCAGCCAGCGTTCCCGGCATAACTATCTCCAGCCGGATCGGAACTTCCCATAACAACGGCATTTCCCCGAGGTCCCGCTGATTCCGATGGGCAAATAAATACCGGCACCACGGCCTGGCCCGCAAGGGCATTGGGATGCAACTGACTGATCGTCGCATTAAAAACGTTGTGACACGTACCGGAATCGGACATCTCCACCCCAAAGTTGATTTGGTTGTAGAGGTTCCCTTGCTCAATCTGCGGCAAAATGTAGCTCATCCAACTGTAGAATCCCGAGGTGCAACCTGAACCGGCGGGGCGTCCACCTCCCGACATGTTGCTGGGAAACACCCGATGCACATCGTGATAATTGTGAAGTGCCAGCCCGAGTTGCTTGAGGTTGTTGGTACATTGCATGCGCCGCGCCGCCTCCCGGGCAGCTTGAACGGCTGGTAGCAACAGCCCAACAAGAACGCCGATAATGGCAATTACCACCAACAGTTCAACTAATGTAAATCCGACTCGCATTGCAGCACGGTGCTGCGATTGCCGAGCTCTTTGAAGTTTCACTATTTAGTCCTTTACGATCTACCAACCCCATAATTTGGGCACACATCCGAGACAGTGCTAACGACGAGGTGAACCGAGATTCACTGGCTCACACCGATTGTTCGAAGAAATAGATTGCAGAGCCCTAGGGCTAAGCCTTAGGTTTAGTCGCATTTTCGAAGCTAGTGTCCGATGTGTATTGAAAAGTTTTTGGTTGGGGGATGTTAAGCATGGACGAGTTTAAGCTGCGAGGTTTGTAAGTTGGATGGGGTTTGGATATTTGTAAGGGC
>JBGSHW010000157.1:0-134227 GCA_041751975.1 Pirellulaceae bacterium | reverse complement strand
GCGCGCAGCGCCTGTGCCGGGGGTGAGAGTGGCTCGGGCAGGGGGTTAGTTCACGCGGCGCTGCCAGCGGAAGGTGTCACCAACACTCCCTGCAGTGTCGGCCGGGTTGAGCGACGGGTTGAGGGACGGGGTCGCGGTAGTGCTCGCGCCTTCTCCCTGCAGCGGTGGTAGCCCAACCGAAGAGGGGAGGCTCGATAGGCGACTGGAGGCGCCCTGAGATTGACGAGCTAGCAATTTCTCGCTTTCCGATAGCCGAGCCTCTAACGTCCTGTTTTGTTTTTCGAACTCCTCGCGACGCTTCTTCTCCGCACGGAACTCGGTCAACAGCCGCTCGTTCTCATTCTGCAATTGCTGCACAAGCTTGCCACTACCAAACGAGTTGCAGCCAGATAGCGTGATGAGCAGCAACAGTGCTAGCAACGTCCAGGCGTGTGGGTAACCACCAAGGTGCGGGTATCTGCAGTATTGAGGTCTACCGTTCACTTTTGATTCCAACTCCCTTGTTAAGCGCAACTGTTGTGGACCTTACCAAATCAGCTGCCTCAACGGTAGATCGTTTTTGGGGCATGCGTTCAGACCGATGGATCGAGTCGCAGGATTCGCTGCCTAGCGAACACCAACTCGTCGATCCATCTGGCTCACAGACGCCTCTCCCAAGTAGCCGCCGTAGTATTGCCCCAACCGTCGTGATATCACCCCGCAGACTCCGTGATATCGCCCCCGCAAACGCATCCGGCTGCTGGCTGTGCTGCCCAAAAAACATCCACTCAAGACATCAGCTACACTGATGGCCATCCCCTCCACCAACCCACCCACTCGCCACAAGGACCGGAGTCATGCCTGCAACCACCCGGCAGCTCGCCCAACTTCTTGCCTCTGCAGCTCTCTCGCTCGCCCCCCTGCTCTGCTGTCTCCCGCACAAGGCAGTGGCCCAAGTTGAGATGGTCGCAGCTGTTGAGCGCCAGCCGCTCGAAGCCAACGTGCAGCGGGTCGTGCAAGCTTTGCATTTGGCTGGTAGCCCGTTGCCCGCAGAGGATCTCGCGCATTTGGCTGCCTTGCAAAACAATAGTTCGAACAGCCAAGTGGTGCGCGAGTTGCAACAAACGCTCGACAAACATTGCTTGCTGATCGTGAGCATCAATCCGGAGAGTCGCGTGAAAGTGGCCTTGGGGCCGGCTCAACCAGTGCTGGATCAACTGGGCTGGACCAACTTTCTGGTAAAGGTCATCAACGAAGCGGGAGTTACCGCGCCGCTGGAATGCTCGAGCCCTCAGGCGGAACCGATGGTGCGGCGCAGCACTTCCGCCGCCTCGCCCGAACTGAAAATCACCCCGGCCGATGCGGCGCGGCGCTGGCTCGATATTGCCGCCGTTACTTCACAGCCGATGACCAAAACGTTGTCAGGACTGCCCGTCGAGTATCGCATCTTGCAACTTTACAGTCGCGATGCTGGGCAACGCGAGGCGACCATTTCAATGCATGTCGGGCAGGGAACACAGGATCTCGGCTTTCGCAGCGAAGTCCCAATTCTGTTCGAATGCCGTCCGACCGTTGACATCCCGCTGACGATTCGCGATCACGATGGTGCCCCTACTACGTGCAGTTTGTTGATCAAGGATATGTACGGCCGCGTCTATCCCAATCCATCCCGGCGACTTGCCCCCGATTTTTTCTTTCATGAGCAGGTCTATCGCGCCGATGGTGACGCGCTGCAGCTGGCACCCGGCCAGTACAACGTTGTTGCCTATCGCGGCCCCGAGTACGAAGCGGTTCAGATTCCGCTGACCGTTACCGCCGATGCTCCCCAGCCGCTGACCATTCAACTCAAACGTTGGATTCACATGGCCAGACAGGGTTGGTTTTCCGGAGACCATCATGTGCACGCAGCTGGATGCGCCCATTACGAGAACCCGACAGAAGGGGTCACGCCGCAAGACATGGTGCGGCATTTGGTTGGCGAAGATTTGAATGTCGGTTGTGTTCTCAGTTGGGGACCGTGTTGGTATTTTCAGAAACAGTACTTCGACGGCAAAGTCTCCGACTTCTCCCCGCCCGGGAACTTGATGCGGTATGACGTGGAAGTGAGCGGTTTTCCATCGTCGCATGCCGGGCATTTGTGCCTCCTTAATCTGACCGAAGACGATTACCCAGGTACTAAGTCGATTGAACAGTGGCCCACTTGGACATTGCCCGTTCTCAAATGGGGCAAAGAGCAAGGAGGGGTGGTCGGCTACAGCCATAGCGGTTGGGGATTGGCACTCCCTGACTACTTGCCCGATGGCTCGCGCGGTGCATTGCCGAATACTTGGGGTGGTGGACGCGACCGCGCCGGGCGCGCCGCCGATCAACTGCCCGACTATGCCATGCCTCCCTTCGATGGCATCGGTGCCAATGAATACATCGTCACGACGGCGCATGGTGTCTGCGATTTCATCAGCGCCGTCGATACTCCGGTCATTTGGGAAATGAATATCTGGTATCACACACTCAATTGCGGATTTCGTTCGCGGATCAGCGGCGAAACGGACTTTCCGTGTATCTACGGCGAACGAGTCGGGCTCGGGCGAAGCTACGTTCAAGTCCCCGGGCTGACTTCGGCAACGGCGCTTGAATACGAAGACTGGGTGCAAGGACTCAAAGATGGCCGCAGCTATGTAGGCGATGGGCTCACTCACTTGCTGCAGTTCTCCGTGGGCGAGCGCGAGTTGGGGGATTCTGTGGGCGGTGGCCAACCCAGCCAATTGGATTTTCCTGTCGCTGGAAATCAGAGCGTGCGCTGCACAGTGGCTGCCATGTTGCCTGAACAACAAGATGCCTTTGGGAAGTCCATCGCCACGCGGCGACTCGATGAAAAACCGTATTGGCACTTGGAGCGGGCGCGGATCGGTGAGTCGCGCAACGTCCCGGTCGAGCTGGTGATGAACGGTGAGGTCATTGCCCGCAGCGAGATCCCCGCCGATGGTCTGCCACACGCAGTGCAATTTGACGCAGCGATTGACCAATCGTCGTGGCTAGCGGTCCGGGTCTTGCCTTCGATGCACAGCAATCCGATTTTCGTCCATCTCGACGGCCAACCGATTCGCGCCAATCGCCGCAGTGCGGAGTGGTGTCGCGATGCGGTCGAAGTTTGCTGGAATCAGAAACGAAATCAGATCCGGCAAGAAGAGATTGGAGCGGCAAAAGAGGCCTACGATCAAGCTCGCGAGATCTACTCCAAGATCGCCAGTGAATCGCGTTAAGTTGGTTATCGCCTAGTCAGAGCGCGATAAACCAGCGCGGCGCGGGCTGATTCTCAATCTTCAGCTCGCTCCCCTGCCGGTGCCATTTTGACGAGCCGCGGATCAAATCTCGCTACCGTTTCAACTAAATCCCTTTGCGATGCCATGACTTCATGGATATCCTTGTAGGCCATGGGCACTTCGTCCAAACCCGCGGAGATGAGTGTCACTTTGCGTTCATCCAAAAACCGCTTGACATCTTTCCAGTTGAATTTGGCATTGGCCGCCGTGCGACTCATCTTGCGACCGGCGCCGTGCGAAGCGCTCAACAACGAGGCTTCGACACCTTTGCCGCGCACTACAAAGCCGGGAGTCCCCATCGAGCCTGGAATGATGCCCAGCACACCCTTTCCCGCTGGCGTAGCTCCCTTGCGATGCACGATGAGTTCTTCGCCGCCATGCAGTTCTTTCCAGGCAAAGTTGTGGTGGTTCTCGATGTCCAGCAATACATCGGCACTCAAGTGCTGGGCAATGGCGGCGTGAATGCAGGCGTGGTTGGCCGCTGCATAGTCACCCATCAAATTCATAGCATTCCAGTATTCGATCCCGGCTTGCGAAGTGAGATCCAACCAAGCGAGTGTCTGCAGTTCGCGCGGTAACTCGG
Source organism: Pirellulaceae bacterium (assembly GCA_041751975.1). GTDB lineage: Bacteria > Planctomycetota > Planctomycetia > Pirellulales > Pirellulaceae > Aureliella. Next base: position 130,345 of record JBGSHW010000157.1, on the reverse strand, counting down.
GGTGCGATTCCTTGGCGACTTGGCTATAGTGACTGCAGACGGCAGCGCCCGTGCCACGCGAACCACTGTGGCTCAACAGCGCAAGATAGGTGCCGGACTCAAGTCCCAGGTCATCGCGATCCAGGGTGAGCACGCCAAATTCGACGAAATGGTTGCCGCTACCGCTGGTTCCCAATTGCGACCAAGCCTTGTCCTTGAACGTTTGAGTGATCGGCGAAACACTCCAATCCGCGTCCATGACGTCGTGAGCTCGCCGCCGCTTGAACCGCGCACCGATCCCGAACTGCGTCTCGCGTTCGATCGCTCCTTTGAGCCAATCTTGCTTATGCTCCAAAGTCGACGTAGGCAAATCGAGCACCGTTAACTTCATACGGCAAGCGATGTCCACCCCGACGGCGTAAGGGATCACGCAGTCCTTGGTTGCCAGCACGCCACCGATGGGCAAGCCATAACCTTGGTGCGCATCGGGCATGAGAGCACCGGAAACCGTAACCGGCAACTTGCAGGCGTTGAGCATCTGTTGCACGGCTCCAGCTTCCAAACCTTCGCCCCATTGCTGCCAAGGCGCGGGCACATCGCGGGCGACGAACCGCGCTTGCGTTTGAAAGGTACGCAAGAGTGCTTGAGCCAACTCATGCCACAAAGCATCCTCCGCGTAGGCTTCCGGACTTTCGACAATGGCGGAAATGCGTTCGCGAAGCTCCGGTTGTCTCAGCCCCTCCGTCGCTGCTTGCCGAATGGCTGCCAGCGCAGTTTGTGTAGAGGGTCCCTTAGGGATGCCGAGGTTATTCAGTTCACGAGCCTTCATCAAATTCTCCAGGCTAAACGCGTGCGATGGCTACAGCATGACGAACTGCTTCACTCATCGACTCAGCCACTTCTTGGGATAGCCACTTGTTGGGATAGACACGCTTCGGCCCGACAAGGATCGGACTATGGCGGCAAATTATAGGCAATCGATCAGGTCACCCAGTGTGTCTGGGCGTCGCGGAGTTTTCTCAAGTGGTCTCGATCGAGCATTAGAAAGGGCTCGGTCAACGGTTCCCAGGCCTCCCCACGCTGGACAATGTGCTGGTCGTCGACAGGGCCTAAACGACCTGCGGCCAGAGCCAAGTACGGTATGCGTTCAGGAATGATATCCATCAGCCGCGCCAAGGTGGCATCCACGGCGGTTAAATTCTGCCCAACAATGATCAAGCCCATGTGCTTCGGTGTGCCGAGTATCGGTCCGTCCCCTTCCATGCAATCAATACCATCGACAATCGTCAGAGTGCGGCCGACTGAGGCGTTGATGTCAAACACGGTTTCGGGAATACCGTTGAAGTGCAACACATTCTTGGGCCAACCGTATTTTATGCCAGGGATCACTCCATAGAGGTTCTTCATGGCGCCGGTCATCCCCATCCAGTGATGTGTTTTCAACTTGGGGAGGCTCACGACCAGATCGGCTTCAATGACAGCGCGTGGGAAATAGAACTCGGCTAGTTTACAGCTTCGCCCCGCGTTCTTGACTGCGAGAATCTCTTGGTAGTTGAGATCTTCAAAGATTAGACGCGAATCGCTCAAAGCTTCATACACACCGGAATCGAGCAACGCTTGTTCCGTATCGCGGACATGCCCGGGGCCCTCCCCCACACTGACTTCGGCTTGCCAACCGCGAAACACCTCGGCTGCCGCTTGTATCACGGCGGGATGCGTCGTCATGTGGGGTGCTTGCCGCGATGGTTCGACTAAGTTCGGTTTGAGTAGCACACGCTTACCGCGCACTTGCTGCGGGTCGAACTCGCAGGCGAGCAGACCGTCGCGAATGGTGGCGACCAACTCGCCCCCATACTTTTGATTCCGCGCGATGAAGACTTCGCTTTGTCCCTGCGTGTAATGGTGATAGTAGGCTGCCGCGCCGGTAGCAGCCACGATAGCGGAGCCGGTGAGGAGAAACTTACGGCGACTTGGATGGGCTGGCCGCTCATTCATGTTGGCTTGCCTTCTGCGGGTTGCCTTCTGCGGGTTGCATTGTAAATGGCTCCATGTCGAGCAGCGGGGATGCTCGCAAGCTGGTTGCCAATAACAGCATGTTGAGCCGATGAGGGTTAGGTGGGGTAGCTTGCAGCCGGGTCAGGGCCGTCTGCAGGGCATCATCGAAGACTACCAAGTCGGGGGCTGTTTCTGCGGCTTGCTCCCATTCCGCGGAGACGATGGCATGCATGGTCCAAGCGAGCGACAGGGCGGCGAGCTGCCCGGTGGCCAATTCAGAACGAAGGTAGACTCGGGTTGGGGCCAACGCAGCCAACTCGGGTTCCAAACGGTGCAGCGCGACCATGCACATCGCGCTGGGCAGCACGTGCGGGCGCAGAACCTGCCCCAGCACCAAGGTGTTGCCATAGTTGGCTCCTCCATCGGGCAGCAGGCGATCGATGAGCAACTCGGCCGCCTCCAGGGCCCGCGGATGTCGCGAATGTCCGCAGTGGCGGAGGGCTAGGAGTGCCAGTGCGGTGGGTTCCAGCCAGGAGTGGGTTCCGGCTACCCAGGGCCAACCCACCAATTGCGTGTTATGTCCTACGTTTTCGCTGGGATCGATCTTCTCGCCACCGAAGCCGAGCAAGAAATCGATGCCACGCCGATAAGCGTCGGAACACCAGGGGCGAGAGCGTTCGGGCCAGGCAATTTCGAATCGCCGCCAAGCGAGGCAAGCGAGCGATGTGGTCCAATGCGGGCCGACGGCATCGAGTTGCACCGAGACGGCTCCACTGGACTGTTGAGCAGCGACCAGCGCGCGGCAAGCTCTCTCGGCTGTTTCCCGCCAGCGATAAGCCGTACTGGCCAATGCCGACATGGCTACGGGCTCCGCCATGGGCGGTTCGGAGGCAACGTAGCCGTGCAGCGGTTGTCCGCCTAAACGCTGGTGTTGCTGGCCAATCCATTCAGCCCAGTCGGCGCTGTTCACATCCCTGCCCCGTTCATCGCATCCTGAGTTCGGATAAATGGCCCAAACTCGGTTCTGGTTGAGCTTACTTGCCCAAGCGAACGACTTGAGCCACCCCTCCGTGATCCTAGGAGAGGGAGCTGCTTAAAGCAAGATGAGCTATTTCATTCCAAAGGCACCGAGAATCATGTCGGTGAAACCACTGGTTAGACTATTGTCCTCCTTTGACCAGGCCCACATGTTGCGAACGACATCGGTCACCAAGATTCCGGACATGCACATCAGTAGCAGAATGCCTAGAAGGCTTAGTACTTGCAGCAGATTGTAGGGTACTTCGGGCGAGCCCATAGGTATAACGGCAGCGCCCGCAGGTGCTGTATCGAAGCCATCGACTCCTAAGCCTCCGCCCGAGTCGACGTCGGCAAAGGCGTCGAAGCCATCGTCTGTTGGAAGGGCGACGGCAGCGTCGCCAAACTCAGAGGAATCCTCCAGTTCGATCACTTGCGAGCCACTGTCATCGTCGGTTTCCAGCGCGCCCGAAGGGGACAACTGAAACTCTTCGTCTTGCTGGAAATCGACCCCAGAACCGCTGCTACCTAAATCCGAACCATCGATCGCCAAGTCCAAGCCAGAAATGCCGCTGGCCGCCAAATCAAGCGGTTCATCCTCCAGCGAGATGCCGCTGTCCGATGGACTCATCAAGTTGATGCCACTGTCGCTACCGAGCGCTAGGTCGCTGCCGCCACCGAGCACCAGATCGCCGTCATCAGCCAACTCTAAATCGCTGCCAACCAGATCAAGGCCTGAGCCGATCGCAGGATCACTATCTCCTTGAATTAAGTCGCTCGACGGAGCCAAGCTTAGGTCGGAGTCGCCACCGATGACATTCGAGGCGTCACCGGCCAGCTCCAAGTCAAGCTCGTCGGAGCCAAGCGGAAGGTCACTCCCGACGCCAGTACCCGAACCAATATTAATAGCACTTCCCAAATCTCCAAGCTCGAGGTCGCTGCCAACTGAGGAAGTCGCATCGGAGAGGGAGAGTAGGTCCTCGCCATCCTCAGCAACCAAGGAAAGCTCATCGTCGTCATCATCGCTACTGGCTAACTCGAGCATATCGTCATCGTCCACCGGGCTTGAGCGTGCATCCGCTCCCCTGCTAGCAACCAACCGCACGTCGCTGCCGCTGCTCGGATCGGCCACAAGTTCTACGTCGCTATCGGCATCCGCGCTCTCAGAAGCAAGTTGAATGTCGCTGCCAATGGTGCTGCCGTGGCTACCGATCGACGATCCCAGATCGGAGTCGGACACCAAAATGGAGGAACCGGCTGGATCCTCGTCCAGCACATCGCCCAGCATTTCAGAGGCGACACGTTCAATTTCCTCTGGCTTGAATTTCCAGCTGCCGCCATCGCGATAACCGAAAATTTCTCCTCGAGAACGCATCTCAACGAGGGCTTCGGCGCTAACTCCTAGCTTTTTGGCAGCTTCCTCAAGCGATACGAAATTGGACATGCTCTTGCGAACTCCTTTGGACCAACCGGGTTGGACCGAATGTCGAGGCGATTACAAAGTCGCGGTGCAAATCCAATTGCGAAGTGGCTCGTCCAATGAGCAAAATGCGACAGACAAGTTAGTGGGCTACGATGTTTGGGCGGAATAGCGAGACCGCTTTCAATCTATCGTAACTAACGGACGAGCGAAAACGAAACCCTGAGTGCTCTAAATTTGCAGTTCATGGGTCGAGTCGGGCCAAATTTGGGGATTTCCGACCAGCTTTCGCGACTGAGCACAGTTCCTAACCCCTTTTCGGCCCAGTTTTCTGAGGCGAATTGCCGGTGGCGTGTTTCTCGGCTGAGCGCACGGGAAAACTGCCCGCTGAATTTCAGCTTCGGAATACGAGGGGAGCGGGGTGGCCCTGAAATTCGTAAAATCGGGGGAAGTGTAGCTAGGTTTGAGACGGAATGCGGGGGAAGTGTAGCCACTTCCACTACGGAATCGAGTGCTAGGGCTGGACCAATTTTAACTCGCTGGGGAGTGGGGCTTGGCCATTGAACTGTTCCATTCTCAGGTCCCACGCCAATTGGCGGACGCTCTTTAGCTGGATTTTGCCTTGGGAGGGTTCGACGTGGTAAACCGCCATGGTCCGTCCCCCTGCTTCGACAACGATAATCTGCTGAGTTCCGTTGGGGAGCATCGCAGAGACTACCTTTAGAGCACCCCCAATTTCATCGTTCGATTCTCCGAGTGTCGATTGGCTGTGCAGCGTCGTAGGCGCGTCCGCCATCAGCCAAATTGCAGCTGCGGAAACCAAAACAAAGCCGATTCGTGTTAGCCAAGTGCTCATGGTTGGTCTCGAAATTATAGGGCGGATGGTTGGTTTGGTTGTTTCCGAAGGATCGGCGGAGCGATCCACGACGGTCCGTTCCGTGATAGTCCCTCGAGGATTGCGAACGCAAGAGCAACCCTCAAGCTAGCACAATAAATCTTCGAGAAACTAACCTGGACGTAGGCAGCTCAGATCTGCAAAATCCCGCGTGGTCTTCGAAGTGAAGCGAGTGCAACGATTCGCAACGCTTCGAAGCCGCTTTGCAACTCATGCGACTGCCCGTGCGGCAGACGCCGCGAATAGCCTGCCGAGGATCGGCAGGTGAGGCCGTTGAGTACGTTCGAGCAACGCTACAGGGAAGTGGTAAGTCGTGAAAAATCATCGCCGAGCGCGTCGTGCTAGTTACTCCCTACCGCTGCCGCCAGTCCTTTTGCTGGGGGCCATTCTGGCGGTCAGTTTTTACGGATTGATTATTGCCGGCCCGCTGAATATCGCCATTCTAAAACGTTACTGCTTGAGTCACCCGGTGGCGATTGCCTCGGTGTCGCTTTTTTGCGTCGGCATCGTTGGGCTGTTGATGAAGTGGTATTACGCTTCCACTCAAACCCGCGTTACAGGGCGTGCACTGTCTGCCTTGCAACAATTGATCGGCGAAGGTGCGGAGGTTGTTCCTGCGCGGCGATCGGAGTGGCTTGCGGCCAGTTGGGAAGCACAGCCGTTGAGCCTGCGCGAGAGTTGGTTGGGGATGCGCATCAGCCGTGCGTTGGAGCTGCAAATCAGTCGCGGTCGTCGCCAGCACTTGGAAAGTGATCTGAAGTCGTTGGGAGATCTGGATGCCGACCGCCAGCATGATAGCTACAGCTTGTTGCGAATCATCAACTGGGCGATGCCCATGCTCGGGTTCTTAGGTACGGTATTGGGTATTTCGCAAACGCTCGGGCAGCTCGACACCGAGCTGTTGGCAACCCAGCAGCAAGCGGCCATGAATCAACTGACCGCTGGTCTCTATGTCGCCTTTGATACCACGGCGATTGCACTGACACTGACGGTGTTTTCCATGTTCGTTCAGTTTGCTGTTAGTCGCATCGAAGTGAGCTTATTGAATCGTATCGATGTCGAATCCGCAGATTGTTTGATTGCCTATCTGGCGATCGATCCATTTGATGCCCAGGAAACGTTGTTGACCCCTGTCCGCGAAATGGCCGGAGAGCTGGTATCCGTCATCCAACAATTGGTTGAGCAGCAAGCGGCGATTTGGGCCCGCTCGATCGCGGAGAGCCAGCAGCAATGGTCACACTGGACCGAGCAAGCAACCTACAAGGTTGAACAGCAGTTGGGAACCAGCGTTGGCGACGCTTTGGAGAAGCATGTGGCTAGTATGCAAAAGCTCCAAGATGAAAGTTCGCGGCAAATCGATCTGCGGTGGCAGCAGTGGCAGACTACCTTGAGCGACCAAGCGCGTTTAGCACAGGGGCAACAAAAGGAATTGATTCGACAGAGCGAAGTGCTGCAACAATTGCTTGCCTCTACCGTCGATCTGCGCAAGATGGAGGAAACGATTCACGAGAGCGTTGAACGTCTCGAGAACATTGGGCGGCTCGAAAACGCCTCGATGTGCGTCGGCGAGGCGGTGGCCGTGTTGGCAGCTAGCTTGGAACGAGCTGGGTTGATTCGTGGGGCACCCACCCGTCCTCGCCCGGCCCGCGGCAAGTCGGAATCCGATGCTGATGAAACCGAATCGATCAAGTTATCTATCGACAATCAAAGGAAAGCTGCATGAGTGCGGGACGCCGCCAGCGTGAGTCTTTAGCCCCGAGCCTCTTTCCCTTTCTTGCCGTTCTGTTGTGCACGATGGGGGCACTCGTACTTATTTTGATGTTGATTGTGGCAGGGGCCCAGGCCTCAACTCAAACCGCAGCCGAGGAAACACAAAAAAGAATCGATGAGAGCGAAGCCTTGCTCGATGTGGCTAAACGTTCGTATGAGAAACAGCTCAGCGAAGGACAGATCGCCCTGGAGAAAAAGCGGCTTGTCCTGCAACACCTTGAGACGCACATTCAAGAACTAATGGATGAACTTGAGGAGCTGAAGCGGACTTCCGAGCTGATCAAAGGTGAGGGCTCAGACGAGGCGAGCGAAGAGTCTGCTCGGGAAGCGAACCTATCGGAGCTGGAAAAACAATTGGCCGCCGCCAAAGCAGAATTGAACCAGAAGATAGAAAAACCTGCTGGGGATAAACCCATTTTTGCAATCATTCCTTACCAAGGGAACAACGGCACCCATCGTCGCCCCATTTACGTCGAGTGCACGGGGGAAGGGGTCATTATTCAGCCGGAAGGGGTGCGTTTGCTGCCGAATGATCTGCGGCCACCTTATGGCCCCGGCAATCCACTTGACGCCGCTTTGAGAACCATTCGTGCCGAGTTTCCACCCAGCAACGGCGCGGTGACCAGCACGGCCTATCCGCTGCTGGTGGTCCGACCCAGTGGGATTTCCGCGTACGTGTTAGCGCGGGCTGCAATGAGCGGTTGGGATGATCAGTTTGGCTATGAACTCATTGAAGAAGAGCTGGAACTGGCTTTTCCCGACTCCACCCCAGGACTTAAAACGAAACTCACCAAAGCCATCGATCTGGCCCGTGATCGCCAAGCCGCGTTGGTCATTGCCATGCCGCAAAAGTATCGCGGCTATGAAGATAGCGGTGCTCGCGGATCGGAAAGCGAATGGGGCGACAGTGCGTCGCAGTTCGCGGGCAACTCCGCCACTGGATCCGGTTTGGCCAGCGGCCAAGAGGGGCTGGGCGAAGGGACTGGAGACGGAAGCCGCGGTGGATTTAATTTCGATCAAGCGACCAGCAGTCGTCAGACCGCAGATAGGGCGAGTCGTTCGATGAGCAGCCCACATGGCTCACCGCTCGGAGCCAACTCGTCAGCAGGCATCATGGGTTTTTCAGACAGCGGTGCGACCTCGGACTCGAGCGATTTGGGTGATTCTAGCATGGATCGGATGAGCGACTCGGCAGGACCACTTAACCGGGGTACCTCCGGCAATGGAACTGGTGGTGATGGCAGTTTCGACGACCTGGCATTGGGAAGTGGAAGTGGTGAGTCGGGAAGTGAAGCGGGAAGTGACCCGGGCGCCGGGAGCTCGCGACTTCGTCAAGGGCATACTGCGGGGGGGGGGGCGAGTGGCAACGAGTCTGCGGCCCAGTCAGGTTCCGACAGTGCCGGTGGTTTGACAGCCGCTGGAGGTGCCAGCGGAGGTGCTGCTGGATCGAGCGCGACCAGCAGTCAAGGAAGCGGTGGAACCGGTAGCGGGGGAACGGGCGGAAATAGTTCTTCACCGAGCATGCAAGCCAGCAGCCAGGCCTCTTCGACCGAAAATCCGCCGGATGGGGCCGAGCAGCCAAGTGGAGCGGCTCCATCGCTCGCTTACAACGCTCCGTCCAAGCGAGGGCAGACAGAACCCGCCCGACCGGTAGCCAGCGCGCGCGGCCGCAACTGGGCATGGTCTCAAGGGCCGCCGACGGAGACACCTGTTGTCAGATCGGTGCGCATGCAATGCCTGGCGGATCGTTGGTTGATATTGCCCGAAAGTGGTAGCTCGAAAGAACCGCTCGTGATTACCTTTGATGCCTCACCCCGCGTGCGGGCTGAGCAACTGGCAAACGCCGTCACCGAGCGAGTGGCCAGTTGGGGCATTGCCTTAACGGGTGGGCACTGGAAACCGATACTACTTGTCGATGTGGCTCCCGATGCGGAATGGCGGTTTGAACAGTTGCAACAACTACTTGCAGGAAGCGGTCTGGAAGTTCAACGACGGACGACTAAGTAACAAGATTCTTTTTGCTTGAAAAGTGTTATGCGAGCTGCTGAAGACGAAACGAACGTAGGGGAAGACTCATTCCTTGACACCACCGCCAACTTGGTCGGTATTCTGATCATCTTGGTCGTCGTCGTGGGGTCAAAAACTAAGCTTGAAGCCGAAGAATATGGACGTAAGTTAGCCGCTAATGAGGCGACGGAACAACTCACGGAACCGGCCCGAGCGGCGCGCGCGCTGGCCTCATCTATCGACGAGCAAGCCGTTCGCCAACGGGAATACGAACTGGAGTCGAACTATCGCCGGGCCGAACGCGACGCACTTTTGACCCATGTGCAACTTGCTCGCGAACAGATCGCAGAAAGTCTGGAAGAGCTCGACTCAGAAAAACAGAAGTCGGTCGCCAACGCCCGCGAGCTAGAAAAACTCAAACAAGAATTGAGCGACACTCAGGATCAGTTGGGTGCTCAAGAAGAATCTGTCCGACCCAAGATCGTGTTGGAACACTTGCCAACGCCGATGGCACAAACCGTGTTTAACCGTGAGATGCATATTCAACTGCGCGGCGGGCAGGTGACCGTCATTCCTTGGGATCGGCTGGTCGACATGCTGAAGGAACAAGTGCCTTATGCGGCTCGGCGTCAAGCTTCACGGGATGTGTTGGAGGAGAAATTGGGACCGATCGGAGGATTTGTAATGCGGTATCGCATGACGCGGATTCCCGGCGGGTTCGAACTTGAGCGTTTTGAATTGGAAACGGCCGCAGGGGCTCCTACCGAATCGATGCAGGATGCACTCTCGCCGACTGGCCGCCTACGTCTGGAGCTGGCCAGCCGCAAACCCTCCGAAACCGTGGTTACCGTGTGGGTCTACGCCGATTCCTTTGCCGAGTTTGGGGAATTGAAGTCTCAGTTGTTTCAAGATGGATTTCTATGCGCCGCTCGTCCATTACCAGAGGGGATGCATATTGGCGCATCACCCCGCGGTACACGCAGCTCTGCCCAGTGAAAAAGGCCACTCTTCTGCCAAGATTCGAACGTTCCGTTGCCAATGTGGCTGCGATTGAGAAAGAGTGCTGAGGTACGCCAGCCCCCAAGATGGTTCGTAGCGCCAGCTGAACCCGACGCCTCGCGAAACGAATGCAAGCCGGTAGAATAAGTTCAGTTAACGTAAACTCGTTGGCCTAACTTCAATTCTTTGAGCCGTAGAGATTCGATGCCTTCCACCGCAAGCACTCCGTTTTCTCCGTCCGCTTGGATATCTGACCGCTCTCGTTTGTTCGATAGCAGCGGCATTCGCAAGGTCTTTGACTTGGCGGCCAAGATGAAGAATCCTGTGAATTTGAGTATCGGGCAACCCGATTTTGATGTGCCCGAGGAGGTCAAGGGAGCTTGCATTGAGGCGATACAACAAGGCAAGAACGCTTATTCTCCTTCGCAAGGTATCGCCCCGTTGCGAGAGCGGCTGAAAGCGCACTGCGATGAGCGATATGGGCATGCGGACCGCGATGTCTTCATCAGCTCGGGCACCAGTGGTGGTTTGGTCTTGACCATGCTCAGCTTGATCAACCCGGGTGATGAAGTGATCATCTTCGACCCCTACTTTGTGATGTACCCACCGTTGGTCAAGTTGGCGGGTGGTGTGCCGGTGTTCATCGATACCTATCCCGACTTTCGCATCGACTTAGAGCGGGTGGCGGCGGCTATTACCCCGCGAACGAAACTTATTCTCTTTAATTCACCGGGTAACCCAACCGGCGTGAATGGGACAGCGGATGAAGTCCGCGGGCTTGCTGAACTGTGCGCGCAGCGGAACATCGCCTTGTTGTCTGACGAGATCTATAGTCAGTTTTCTTATGACGGTCCGCTGGTGACTCCAGCGGATGTTAATCCTCAGACGCTGGTCATTGATGGGTTCTCGAAGAGCCATGCGATGACCGGCTGGCGGGTTGGTTGGGTGCATGGGCCGGCTGAGATCATTCAAACGATGATCAAGCTTCAGCAATTTTCATTTGTATGTGCACCGCAGCCGGCGCAGTGGGCTGGCTTGGCAGCGCTCGATGTCGATATGACCAGCTACTGTGCGGATTACACACGCAAACGCGATCTACTGGTTGGTGGCTTAAAGGATCATTATGAGTTCACGGTGCCCAACGGCGCGTTTTACCTCTTTCCAAAAGCGCCTTGGGGCACTGGCACCGAGTTTGTAACCAAAGCCATTGAGCATGAGTTGCTAATGATTCCTGGCATTATTTTCAGCCGTCAGGACACGCACTTTAGGATCTCATACGCCGCGCCGGATGCAGTGCTGGAGCGCGGTATCGAGATTCTGCAGCGGTTGGCGAAAGGGCCGGTTGCTCCGCGATGAAAACCAATATTGTCAAACAAAAGTTAGGCCGGGGCCAACCGACGATTGGCACTTGGCTTACTCTCGGCTCCCTCCATTCGGCGCGAGTCCTGGCCCGCTTGGGTTTTGAGTGGCTAACGCTGGATGTGGAGCATTCTCCGTTCGATTGGCGCGAGATTTCTAGCATCATGGCTTGCATTGCCGAAGCAGGGTGCGCTCCCCTGATACGGGTTCCCGATGGCTCGCATACGTGGATCAAGCGGGCTCTCGATGCGGGTGCTTTTGGAGTGGTCGTTCCGATGATCGAGCACGTTGAGCAGGCACGACAGGCCATTGCAGCTGCCAAGTATCCGCCGGTTGGAAACCGCAGCTCGGGTGGCGGTATGCACAACTTAAATTTTGGCTGTTCTGCGGAGGAATACTATTTGGGGGCCAACGAGCAGATCTTGGTGGTCTTGCAAACGGAGAGTCCTCTGGGGGTAACCAACGCGAGGTCGATTTACGCGCTTGAGGATTGTGATGCGATTTTCGTTGGGCCAAACGATTTGCGTTTTCGGATGCGCACTGCCGACGGAACCTTTCCGACGCCGGATCAGCATGAGGCGATGATCGAGGAAGTGATTGCCATTGGCCGCGAGTTGGGCAAGCCTACAGGCATGCATGTCATGACGGCCGACCAAGCTTCGCAGCGCATTCAGCAAGGGATGCAATTTGTTGCTGTCTCCAGCGATCTAGGCATGTTGAATCAGCAAGCGAATCAGGTCGTCAAAACCCTGGGACTCACAGCTGGCCAAGACATTGCCCGGTATTGAGCAAGCCTTGGCCGTTTCTTCGGAAAATGACGGTCGATTGCAGCTCGGTGACGCGCAGGTCTAATTTAACCACTCTAAAGCTTTCGGGATTCCTGCGTCAAGCAGCGGCTTGTAGTGACCTTCTTGCTCCAATTCTAGAAAACTAACCTTTCCTCCGGCACTGCGAATGGCTTCCACGTAAGTCTTCGTTAGGTCGAACGGCGCGTTGTCATCGTTCTTCGCGTGTGCGATAAAAACGGGGCAACGCAACTGGTGCACATGGGTGAGGGGAGAACCGGACACGAGATACATCTCGAGGTTTGGCAAAAAATTCAACATGGCGGGTTCTTGAAGAATATCACCCAGCCGAGGTTTGAGATCGGTAATGGGTGCCATCGCGATGCAATTTGAAATCCGAGAATCCTTGGACGCCAACAACAGCGACAGTGTGGCTGCCGAACTGTGCCCCCATGTTATCAACCGCTTGGGATCGGCCATTGACAAACGAGCCAAAACAAAATCGATTGCCAGTTTGCCATTGTCGACACCCGCATCCGCAGCCACAAAACTAGAATAGGCAGTGTTCAGGAGATTCATGAACATGATGCCCGATTCAGGGCCGACATTAGCTGGCATCCCGCCGTCAATGTCAAAGGAGACGGTAATCATCCCAGCCTCCGTGAAAGGCAGATATTCGGTATCGGGATGCGGCACTTCAATACTTGCACCGTGGAGCAAGGGTGTGCCAGCCGGAGCTTCAAACACGACCGGTAGCGATTTATCAGCGTGATTACCCTTGGGGATAAAAATATTTAATTTTAGTGGTTCGGTGGCTGGGCGGTGCAACAGGACGCGATGCCAAACGATGTTCGTATTCCCAAAGGGCTGTGGTTCTCCAAGTTTCGGGAAATCGATCGCAGGTCGCTCGTCAGCTGCATTCGAACTCGCAGCCGTTGAGCCGCTGGACGGCAAGTTGTTTGCAGGACCCGAAGCGTTGCTACCAAGGATAAACAAGGCTACTCCCACGATCCCCATGACCAAGAAAACGGACGCAGCAGCGGTTGCAATGCCGAGCCAAAGCCATGGAAACGAACTCTTCTTTGCACCCGCCCCCTGCGTAGGGTAAGCACTTGGAAAACTCGCCTGGGTGTACGAGCTTTGCAAGGGCGGTACGTTGACATGCGTAGGTGGGAGGCTGGGCAGATCAGGCGGTGGGGCGGGCAACCCTTGCGAGCTAGCGGTAAGTGTGGGTGACTTGCTTGGCTTAACCAATTTCATCTTTTTGTCACACTTGGGACAGGCAATAGTTCGGCCAAGGACTTCCGACTTGATTTTCAGAAGTGCTTGGCAGCCGCTACAGCGAATCTGCAGTACCTTACTTTCGGGCTTCATTTCGTCAGATACCTCATGAGCGATGGGCAGTTAGAGCGTTCGATAGGAACCACGGGAGCGAACTATTCTACTACGACGATAGCCAGAGGAGACGTGGGGCGACACCATTCCTGGCGGGTCTCACTTACAGTAGTTTGCCCTCACTAGCGCGTAAAATAGATGGTGCGAAGATGGGGGGAGGGAAATGGGGGGCGCTGGACTTTTTTTGGCTTGCTATCCTTTAAAACTTGGGCCCATGGACTTTAGGGAAGGCGACGATCGCGGAAGTGACTTGCCCGCTCATCAGGCCCATGAACCCACATGAATTAGAACCGGTGCCAATGCAGACATGCTTTCTATTGGTGAGGTTTTACGTCGGCGGACAAGATCGCATCCCACATCGCTCCAACGCGTGTCCAGTGGTAACGCTCAGCAATGCCACGTGCTGCTCTGCTGAGGTCGCGACGCAACTTGGAATCGGCGGCGAAACGTAGTATGGCGTCGGCCAATTCACGTGGGTTTTCAGTTGGGATTCGCAGAAAGGCTGAACCCATCGCAGCTTGTGAGCTCACCCACTCCGGATCAGTCGCACGCGATTGGTGACCGCGACCGATTTCAATCCGCTGGCTGTCAAGTTCATCCAAGGCACCGGTGCAATTGGTTGTTATGCAGCCCAAGCCGCATTGCATCGCCTCGAGCAAGGCTACTGGAAATCCTTCGTATCGACTTGGAAGTACAAAACAGTCAGCTTGGCAAAGTTCTGTCCAGGGATCGTCTACCCACCCCCGAAACTCGATGTTTGACAGTTGTCTCGCCTGTTGCTGGAGCTTCTCACGTTGCTCGCCATCTCCAACGAGGACCAAGCGGGAATTGGTTAAAGCGGACCCGGCGCGCTGCCACGCCTCCAACAGAATGTCGACACCTTTCTCACGGCTGAGTCGACCTACAAATAGGAAGGTCAGCGAATTCGCTTGATCGATGACCTGAGCGGCTGGCTTGTCAGCGGAATCGGTGGGCGAGTTGGTCGACAAGTCATTGCATTCCGCCCGCGTGAGTACATGATGCGGTGGATGAATGGCGGGAGGAATAATACGCAGCTTTTCAGCCGGGATCCAGTGTTGCATGATCTGGGCGATAGGTTGCGTGAGCGCGATCGCGCCGGAACAGGTTGGATAAGTGCGCCGCCGCCAAGCTTCCCAGACGCGGCTCAAGCGTTGTTTGGAGGGATCGCTGTGCTCGGCGATCCACAGAGGGATGCCAAGCGGCCGGGCAGCTTCGAGCGCCACGATATTCATCTGGTCACAGAAGCTCAATAGGAAATCGGGCGCTATGGACCTCAGTTCGCCACGCAAGCGTTGCACGCGGCGGATATTTGCCACCACCGCCGCCAGCAGATTCCCGCTGGCTCGTTGGAGATTAAGCGGATGGCGGTGCACGGCGGCGGGGAGCGGGTAACGATCGGTTTCAGGGGTCGACCAAGTTAACAGGTGAACTTCATGCTCACGCGACCAGCGCTGGGCGAGTTGACTCATGAGACGCTCTGCCCCACCGCCACTGAGCGCGTGAATCAGCAGGGCAATTTTGCGTGGCATGGCGGAACTACTTAAATTTAATTAGTCTAGCATTCTTTAAATTGCACGCGACGTTTTGCATTGCATGCAACGTATTGAATTGCATGCAACGGTGCGTTGCGCTGTCGTTCCGAATGGAAGTCATCGGCGTGGAGCTTGGATTTATCACCTTGGGGAAGCAGGTTCCCTCGACACGCTTTCGATTTCTGCCCTATCTACCCGGGTTGGAGTCGCTGGGGCATCGTTGCCATCTGTGGATGAGTTATCCGTCGGTCTATGAGCATCTTCCGTGGCTTGGCTGGCGCTTAAGCCACGCGCTCAAACGCTTGGTGCGGCGCGGTCAAATCGCTGAAGCGCGACGACTGCAGCCCGATTGTATCTACTTGGAACGTGGCTGTCTCAACGATGCCAGTCTCGATTTGGATCGGCAATTCCGCCAGCTAACTCGGCGGCTCGTCTTGGATGTCGATGATGGTATTTTTCTGGAGCAGCCCGATAAAATTGACCAGCTGATTGGAATGAGCGATCACTGCGTAGTCAGCAATGCATTGATCGCTGATTACGTTCGCGAGCGGCATACACAAGTTACGATCATCCCGACCGCCGTGTCGATGGCGCGTTACACGGCTCGAGTCCAGCAGCCAAGGGTGGCGCAACGGCCGGTGATTGGCTGGATCGGGACGGTGCCAAATGTTCCCTTTTTAAGTGTGTGTGCGACGGCACTGAGGCGTATGGCAGAGGACTACGATTTTGAGTTGTTGGTGGTCGCCCCTTCCGCTGAACCGTTGTCGAAGATTGACTTGACGGGTGTGAGTGTCAATTTTCAGCACTGGAAACCGGAACTGGAGATCGCGCATTTGCATCGCATGGATATTGGTCTGATGCCGCTCCCCGAAGGGCAGGCTTGGATGCAATACAAAGCGGCGACCAAGCTGGTCCAGTACTTGGCGGTTGGGACACCAGCAGTCGCTTCTCCGATCGGTGTCAACGCTCAGATACTCGGCGCGCATCGCGTCGGAATGGCCGCCACCACGACGGACGAATGGATCGCCGCATTGACACAGTTACTGGAGGACCAACCACTGCGGCAGCAGTTAGGTCAAACGGGTCGAGAGCTAATTATCGGCGAATATAGCATCGAGGCCAATCTTGGTCGATTGGAACAAGTTCTTAGCGGCTAGGCTACTTTTCAGGTTCGACCTCCTTGGCCTCCTTTTCTGCCTTCTCCACCGGCAAGGTTACGGCATTGCCGTACTCGGCCCAGCCACCATAAAAGTTCTTGACCTGCTTGGCACCTGCTAACGTTAGGGCGAAAGCGGCCACGCTGCTTCGACCACCTGATTGGCAATGCGTCACAAGAGGTTGGTTGAGATCAACTTGGACCTCTTCCAGAATCTTTTTGATCGACTCAGGCGGCAGGAACTTACCATCTTCGCCGATGAACTTTTGCCACTCCAAGTGAAAGGCCTCAGGGATGTGTCCGGTGCGGGCGCCTATGCCACGGGTGCCGGTGTATTCGCCGATGCTGCGATTGTCGATGATCTTGGATTTGGAAAGCTCCAGTGACTCAGGTGAAAGGTCTTGTATGGTGGCTAGCAACTCTTCTTGGAAATCGATCTCAGACGCCGACGACGTGCCTTCGGGTGGGTTGCTATCGGCTGTAGTGCTAGCTCCATTTTCAATTGGCAAACCGGCCGCCTGCCAAGCCGAGTGTCCGCCATCGAGTAGCAGCACGTTGTTCATTCCAAAGTAGCGGAGCAGCCACCACAGGCGGGCCGCTTCCGGCAGAGTTCCACCGATGACTACGATTTTTTTCTCTTTCGAGATAGCCAATTTGCCGAGTTCTTCACTCCAAAATACCCGTTCATTCAAACCGTTTGGTTCGAATGTTTTGGTTCGCCAAGCATTGGTGTCGACCCATCTCGCTCCAGCGATGCGGGCTTGGCCGAATTGATCCTGCTCACGCGTGTCGAGCAAAACGATATCGGGTTCGGCTGCTGTCAGAGACTCTGCCAGCTGCTCTGCGGAGATGAGGATCGCGGCCGATTCGGCTTGGGCGAAACTGGGAGCGACAAGCAACAGCGCCCCGAGGCAAGCACCGATGAAGGGCTGGCTAAGATGGCCAGAGCAACTAGGGCGGTGGGTAGCGAGTCGGCAACGGAGCAAAATGGAAAGGCGAACAAACATCGGTTGACCTTGGATGGTTTGAGGACGGGAGGCTAGCGCGTGCGAGCAACCGTTAAGGGTCGGATAATCCAACCGTTTCTATTGATAACTCAGGAGCAGGACGGAGGCAAGGTTCTCGCAATACCGTAGGGGCTGACTAGCCTGGAATTCTAATCGGTTCGCTTATTCCGCAAAACTAGCTTGATCGTCTCCCTATGGTTTCGCTGCGTTGTTTCGCGCTCATACTCACTACGCTCCTATGCCGCGAATTAGCCGATCCTGCGGCCGAGGGGCTCGGTCGATCGGCGAGTCTGGCCATGCTGGGGGTGACACTCGGCTTCGGAGTGCTCTTCAGAGCTTACGCGTTGGCCGCGCTCAGTGCCTTCCCGACGCTACCGACCGAAATGTTGGCGGCCGGTCGCGGGCTGCAACGCAAACGTCAGTGGATTGAGGTGCTGTGGTGTCTGCTTTTGCCTGCCACTTTGTTGGCGACCGGATGGGGAAGTTGGCTGAATGCACTTGAGCAGGCGGGGGTCGCACAATCCTTCGCGCTCCTGGGCTATTTTCTGCCGTCGCTGGCCTTCGTCGCGTTGCTAGAACTTACGGCGGCCCAGTTTGACGCACTGCTGGACGAGCGTTTGGGGGCGTTCAGTAGTGAAGCTCCAGTCGACTGGGTGCATGAGTCAGGGGTGGCTGGCTGCAACGCAAGTAAGACAGGGACAAGTAAGGCAGGGACAGTCCCTTGTCAGTCCTGGCGAGAGCATTTCCTGGTGCGTTTGCGATTGGGGGAGATGGCTGGGTTGTTAACCTGCCTCGCGCCGGTCTTGCTGATCGCCGCCTGGGGAGATATCGCCTTGGTCTCGGCGCAGTTCGTATGGCCCGAGCTGGTTGACCGCACTTGGCCAGCAGCGGCGGGAACGCTCATCGCTGGCGGAATGTTGGCCATCGCATTCCCCAGTTTCTTAAGTTGGTTAGCGAGGGGGCGGACGCTCGAAGGGAGTAGCGTGGGAGAACGGATCGCGCAGTTCACCGTGCGGCTTGGACTACGAGGCATTCAGCCGTTGTTGATTTCGAGCCATGATCGCTGGGCTGGTGCGGCCATCGTGGGCTGGTTTCCGCTGTTTCGAAAGTTGTGGCTGGGAGACGCCCTGCTCACTCAGTTAACTCAGCGCGAGTTGGATATGGTCGTTCTGCACGAATTGGCACACGTTCAACGCTGGCACTTTTTGTGGCGCACGCTGCCCATTATTGCCTTTTCGTTCGTATCGATGCTGGGGTGGCATGGAGTGGCTGAGTTACCGATGGACCCTAGCTCAATTGTGTTTATACAGCTTTTGTTGTGCTTGCTGGCTGGGGCAGGACTGGTTTCCGCTTTGGGATGGACTGCCAAGTGCTGCGAGTTGGATGCAGATCGATATGCCTGCCAGATGGCGTTGGTCGCGTGCGAGTGGGCACGGGAGGATGATGGGTGGCCGTCGCGCGAGCTAAGTGGTGCGCTGCGCAAGCTACTCGATGTACCCGGGAGCGAGGTCGCGACCTGGATGCATCCAAGTTTGAGGCAGCGGGTCGAAGGCTTGGCTCGGTGGCGGAGCCGATAGGATTGACACATTCCATGCTACCGACTGATATGTGGTCCCGATGATCACTTAATTTCAAGCGCCGACTGAAGGTTGTTGAGTGAGGGTTCCGATGACGAAAAGGTGCGCACGTGCGCCGAACCTCCCCGGATCTACCCACTTCTCCCACAGGACCTCCAGTGGCAACAATACCACCATCTGAAGGCACGACAGGCATCCAAGGATTGGAACTACTGCATCGAGTTGATTCTGCTATCAAGGAGAATCCGCACTTGAATGGTCATCAAGTGTTTTGCCAGGAGGAGTCTGGCATCGTCGTGTTACACGGCCGCGTCAAATCGTATTTCCAGAAACAGATGGCCCAAGAGACGCTCAAGCGACTCGCTGGCGTCGAAAGAGTCATCAATGAGCTGGAGGTCGAGTGGATGTCCAGCATCAACAGTCGCTAGTTGGCTTTTGCCATCCTCTTGGACTCGTAGTGCAAATCGCCTACGATTAATCGGGCTTGGTTTTTCGGTTAAGACCAATTGCTGCCGTTTTTTTGCTTCCAGTGATCTACATAAGGAATTTCGATATGGCCCGTGCTGCTGCTGTAACGTTCAAGGGGACCCCCATGACTCTGCAAGGTGCAGAACTCAAAGTGGGTGCCGCCGCTCCAGAATTCACACTCCACTACTTCGAAGGTGGTTTGAAGACGTTGACCAAAGATTGCGTTAAGGGAAAACCAACCATTTTGTCGGTAGTCCCCAGTTTGGATACGGGCGTCTGCCAGATCCAGACCAAGCGTTTCAACCAAGAGTTGGCTTCGCTCGGAGATTCAGTCAATTCCGTGACCGTTAGTTGCGATTTGCCCTTCGCCCAGAACCGTTTCTGTGGCGCCGAGGATGTCAAGCACATGCGGGTTGGTAGTGACTACCAGACTGGCAAATTTGGCGAGGATTTTGGAGTGATGATCGACGAATTGAAACTACACGCGCGGAGCGTTTTCGTTTTGGACAGCGCCGGCGAGGTGGTTTATTCAGAAATTGTGCCGGAAGTCACCAGCGAGCCGAATTACGAGGCAGCCATCGCGGCGCTGAAGTCAGCCTCCTAGTTGCCGCACGTTCCCTCACAAGAAACTTGGCCGCCGGTGGCGGAATGATTGACGGTGAATTCCTTACATCTCATAATTCGACCTGGATGAGCTTATCGGTCCGAAACTCCCAATTGCCGCGCAGGTTGCTTTACACCTCGAGACAGTGTGTAAGTTGACGATCTAAAACTCGTGAGTTGATGGCACTAGTGCTTTTTGATTGAGGGTATGTAAGGTGACAAACATTTACGTCGGCAATCTGTCGTTTCGGGCAACTGAGGATGATGTGCGGAGAGCATTCGAGGGGCACGGAGCCGTTACCTCCGTCAGCATTGTTATGGATCGCGAGACGGGGCGTTCACGCGGTTTTGCGTTTGTAGAAATGCCCAATGCGAGTGAAGCTCAAACAGCAATCGAAGCAGTGAATGGTCAGGAGATCGCTGGCCGCGGCGTTTCGGCCAACGAGGCCAAGCCGCGCACCGACCGTCCACCTCGTAGTGGCGGTAGTGGCGGTAGTGGCGGTGGCGGACGTTACGGCGATGATCGAGGTGGGGGCGGCGGTGGTCGCAACGGCGGCGGCGATCGCGGGCAAGGTGGTGGGGGTGGTAGTGGACGTTACGGCGACGATCGTGGCCGCCGGAGTTCGTCGCGTGACGATTACTAATCGGCAACAACTCGTTTAACCATCACGCATCCTATTTCAACTCGATTGGGCCAGCGTTCCGTCAAGCCGGCGTTTTGTTTGGACCATAACGCACGCGCATTTATCAGAGGGTGGCCTACGGGCCATCCTTTCTTGTCTTCGCTGGTTCTGTTCAGCCTTCCGTTGCAATCGTTCTAGTCGTTGCAAACGTCCTGTCTCCCCATTATAGGCTTGGTTGCTGGCTTGCAATTCGGTGGCATACTCGCGCCTAGAACCTAAAGTCGAAGCACAGAGCGTTGTTTTCCGAATTTATCTGGCGAGCTGTTTATGACTACCACTGTCGCACAAGAACCTTACTTGGAGTTCCGTTGCACTAGTTGCTGGCACTCCAATTGTGTCCCCTGCAGTCTCAGTACCCACATGGTGACTTGTGCTGATTGTCAAGCTGAAGTGAAAGTTCCAGAGTCTACGCCTGAACGGATCGCTCGGGCGGCAGAGATACTGCAGCAGTCGCAACACATGCAGCCGGCTGGGCGCGGGGCGCGGGCCGATTTGTCCAACGGACTGTCGAGCAACGAACTCTACCGAATGGCGCAGCGCGAGGCACGGCTTCCGCTCGCCGAGATGAACTTTGCGGGCGCTCCGTCGGCATCGGTTGTGTCGCGTTTGTTTGCCTTCTTGGCGGATGGCGTCCTGGACGGCTTGGCGATCATTCTTGGAATTGGGGTCTATCTGGGCTTACTTGAAATTGGCCTGATCGACCCACAAAGTGGACTGACGGCCAATGGGCCTACCGATAGCCTCGAAGCCCTGGCAGCCATCGCATTCCCTTGGATCGCCCTCAAGATTATCCAGTGGAACCTGATCGCAACCCGTGGGCAAACGTTAGGCAAAATGCTATTGTTCATCCGCATCGTCAACGTCAACGGCGAAATCCCCGGCTTCCTCTCCGGAGTGATCCTCCGCAACTGGCTCCGCGCGGCGCTGAGCAGTATCCCTTTTTTCGGGCTCATCGACGTGCTGTTTATCTTTACTGAGTCGAGACGCTGCATCCACGATTACTTGGCAGGTACACGGGTGGTGAACGCTTAGAGACGCGTTGCGTTACGTGAACCAACGTCGCATGCGCTGGTTGAATTTCGTGCAACAGGGTTTTCACGTAGCTGCGTCTTTCCAAGACGCAGTCATTTCGCGTCTCGGAGAGACGCGACTACGTGTTCAGGCAACTTGCTTAGTAGCGGAGTTGTAGACCCAAGCCGAGCGAGTGGAGCCAAAAGGAGCGTTCGTCGAAGTTGAACCCCGGGTCGAGCGCACCGGTGAGAGGGTCCGAGAGGTTAACGCGGAGGTTGTCGTTGATCTGTTGGCTAGCCTGAGCTACTTTCGGGATTAGCATATAGTTGTAGCCGACATTGAAGTCCAAGCCGGGACGCAAGCAGTAGGCGAAGTTAATACCCACCTCGGGCACAATGATAAACGTGTCATCGGTAAAGCTGCGACTGTTCGAGCTGCGCGCCAACAGGCCTTGGCCTACCGTGTTACTTTGTCCTGCCGAAGTGGTAGTGGTCGAACCACCGATATTTACCTCCCGCTGCAAGTTGCCAGCACCGAGTCGCACTAAGGACTCCATTTTCCAGCGGGCCATGTGCCTGGAGCTCATCAGGCCATACGAAGCTCCGTGAAAGCTGTTCTCGGTTTGGAAGCGATCGGTGACAGCTATGCTGGAGTTATTGGCCGTGACGTTGGTATTACTCGAAATGGTCAAGCTTTCGTTGATCCCAATGTGCTTGTAGCCCGATAGCCAATCAACGCGTGTGAATCGGTCCTGATACAAACGGCGGCGTACCGAGATTTCAAGCCCCTCAACGGCGGAAGTGGTCTCAACGCTTATGTTGCCGGTCAGTTGGTTGCCAAAGGCAATGAGTTGCGTGTCATTCTCGAAGGCGTTAGGTACCGTTGTGTTGAAGAACGGACGCGCGAGGATCGAGTGCGTGTCGGAACTAAAGTTGTACGTGTCATCTTGATCGCCTGCATTCCAATAGCGGAACATCAAACCGTACGTGGCCTCTTGGTCGAGCCACGCCGCGAGCGTGATGCGGACTCCGACGTTTAAATCCTCGTTCAATCGCGTGTTGCCCAGTAGCGTTGACGTGGTTGCACGACCCAATTCACCGGCAATGCCAGCGGCCGTTCCGTCAGGCGAAGTGGTCACCAATGCCGGTGGCGCTGCAGCTCTCCGCCAATACAGTGGCGTCTCGCCGCGAACGCTCAGGCGATGCCAAAACGCCATTAAGGGGCCACGTCCGGGTGGACAACCCGTTGCACAGGTCGGTGCAATATCCGCCAAGCCTCCACAACAATCGCTGCAACCTAGATCGTCGCACCCATGGCTGCCGCATCCCCAGCCGGTCATCATCGGCTCTTCAAGGTAGTGTCCGTCGGAGACATGCGACTCTTCGAAGCTATCGGACGGAGTAAACTCATGCGAGTGCTCAACCTGATCGCTCGGAGGTGACGCCTGCTGACGACCTGGTTGAGCGGCTGGGGCCTCCAGAATTGACTGAGACGAACCTTCCATGTGGCTGGCTGCAACGACCACGGGGGGACGGTGCGTCGTGGCTCTGCCACCTCGGGCCGACTCGCGAGATGACCTCGATTGAGTTGCCTGCGATCGATAGGATCGGGATTGCGTTGGAGCGGCAGTGCCGGACTGGTATAGCTCGCGTTCCACTCGGCCACTGCGCAGTTGAGCATTGGCGGAGGACGCGAGCAGCAGGGCCAAGGCAGCTCCCATCAGTTGCGTCCACGAAGGTACGAAGCGATATGTCTGAGAAAGGAAATGGAAGTCCATCCTTGGTACCCCTGCGAAAGGCTAAAAAGCGAGCATGGAAGTTGACACGATCCAGCATCTTCTTCGTAATCTATGCTTCGGCTTTCGCGGTCAGGATGGTTGAGTAAACTTGGTAAGATTTGCTGGTCGGGGTGTCTTTGCGGGCGCCAAGCTGATGTTCGAACGGGGGCTCACGGTGGAGCGATTAAAAACAGGCGTTCTGCGATGATCCCTTGCCCGCGCTGCCGGCCATTAAACCGACAGCCCGCTAGCGTAGTAGCCCGTCGCTATTGGCTTGCCACAATTCGCCGGTGTTTACATCCACCGCCGTTAACCAGCCGCCGCCGTAGCAAAAGGTGTCGATGCACAGCAAGTGACCGATATCAAACACCTCACCCGCACGATCGTGCGTGTGCCCAAGTAAGGCCCGCTTGCCACTCTTGTGGGGTCCTGGCGTGACATCGGTCAGCTTGAGCCACCTCAGCACGTGCTTATTGTGTTCCTTTAGCGGCAACTCGGGATCGTAGTTAGCGTGCAAAAAGATGTGATTCTCGGTTTCGTAATAGTCGACCATCGCATCGAAAAAGGCGTGATGCTCGGCTGGCACTACATTCATATCTCCGCAAAACCGGTAGGAGTCGAGGGTATCCACGCCACCATATTGCAGCCAGTGATAGGGGGGCTGGTTATTTCGAACCACCTCCAGCATCATCTCTTCGTGATTGCCTTTCAATGCGACGAGGTTGCAGGTGCCCCGGAGGGCGATGAGTCGGTCGATGACTCCCTTGGAATCGGGGCCACGATCGACGTAGTCGCCGAGCGTTACGATCGTATCATCCGGCTGGGGAGCAACGGCGTCCAGGACGGCCTGTAGGGCTGCCAGACAGCCGTGAATATCACCAATTGCGATTAGTCGACCACTCATTCTGTGCTATACAATCAACTTCAGGGACAGTGGGGGGAATACAGAATAGGTGGGCTCTCTCCGTGTGGGGAACAGTGTGAGAGCCCTTCCGCGACCGATTGTGGCCGTTAACGAACAATTGAGCAACCATAGATGACAACTAGCCCCATGGAATCCGCGCTCCAGGCCGCAGCGATCACCAGCGGTTTGGTCAACACTCAGCAGTTGGACTATTGCTTGCGCGTCGCGAGGCATCGCCAGAATCAGCAGGGAATCCCTGTCGAGCGGCCCATCGCCGACCGCATGTTGGCGGATATATTGATCGAGCAAGCGATTCTGACCAGCTATCAAGTGGATCAATTGCTAGCGGGACGCACGAAGCTCAACTTGGGTCCGTACGTCATCACCGATTGGATTGGTCAGGGTGGGATGGGGCAGGTATTTAAAGCGGTGCATCAAGTCATGGGGCGCGAATGTGCGGTGAAGGTCCTACCGCTGACCCGCCGCACCGACGAGTCGCGCGAGAGCTTCAATCGGGAGATCCGGATGCAGGCGGCGTTGGATTGTCCCTACTTGGTACGCGCCTTCGACGCCGGCTTGGATGGTAAGGTTCACTATCTGGTAACCGAGTATGTGCCGGGGATGGATTTGCGCAAGCTCGTCAAGTCGCGAGGTGCGTTGCCGATGCAGCAAGCGGCCAAGATTATCATGCATGCCGCCCTGGGGCTTGAATACGCACACGGAAAAGGACTTGTGCACCGAGATGTTAAGCCGGGGAATATTTTGGTCATGCCCTCGGGTGACGCCAAGGTCTCAGATGTAGGGTTGGCCGGATTTGCGAAAGATTTGATGAACGATCCACGAGCTGGCAAGATCGTGGGTACCACCGATTATCTTTCCCCTGAGCAGATTCGCACGCCGCTCGATGTTCAGCCTGCTTCGGATATCTACTCACTTGGCTGCACCCTCTACTATGCAGTCTGCGGGAAAGTTCCCTTTCCGAGTGGCGATACGGCCAGCAAGCTCCGCCGGCACTTGGAGGAAACCCCGTGGCATCCCCGTAAGTTTGCGCCAGATATCTCGGAGGACTTTGTCGACATCATTGCGGATATGATGGAAAAGGATCCAACAAAACGGATCACCAGTGCGGCGGAGGTGGCGGCGCGGCTTGAGCCTTGGGTCAGCGAGGCACAAGCCGTGGGTGCGGTGGGCATGTCGCGTTCACCCTGGATGGCTCCTCCTCTGCCGTCGGATGATGATGACCGCAGCAGCGGTGAATTTGCACAATCCTCTCCAGCTCGTCGCCTGACGCGCACGCAACTTGCCGAACCGCCGTGGGAGGGGGCGAATTCGGATGAGGGACTGTCTGCCGACACGCAAGAGCCTTCGGGTTCCACGACCGACTCGGTAGCTGGGACACCTCTGTTTCCGCCTATGGAGCCTTCCATCTCCCCAACCTTGAGCCCACGTGGTACTTTTAGCACCGGTCTGGTGATTGCCCTGACGGTTGCTGTGGTTGTCCCACCGGCTCTATTGATTGGTGCCATACTCGGCTATCTGTCCGCGCAATGAGCTGGCGGTTTTACCAGCCCGGTAGCCTACTTTGTATGGCCGCGAGCCAAATCCGACCGTGATCGCGAATGGATAATAATTCTATGTTTCCGCATCTTAAACTTCACCTCTACGCACGCCCCCCGGGGACCGCCGTGGGGCCCGAGCGTACGATCGAGGGAATCTGCTTGCCCACTTTACGCTGTAACGAACTCGCATCTTCGCAGTTCCCGAGCTCGTTTGAAACAGTGGCCGAGCGTCTTGAGCAACTCGACCGCATGCACTTTGAATACGATGGCTCCTTTGTTTGGACCGGCATAAGCAACGAGGAGGATTTCCATGCGACTTGGCAACTTGACGGGATGCTCTACGACTACGGCGGAAGATTGCAACGCGTTGAATTGCAAGGTGCCTGTCCGCTGCTGCAATGGCAAGAGCTCTTGCGCACGATAACTCCCTTCCCCGAGTCT
This sequence comes from Pirellulaceae bacterium, assembly GCA_041751975.1. Lineage (GTDB taxonomy): Bacteria > Planctomycetota > Planctomycetia > Pirellulales > Pirellulaceae > Aureliella. Next base: position 103,985 of record JBGSHW010000157.1, on the reverse strand, counting down.
TTGTTGATCCATTTAATCAAACAACACTGTTTCGTACCGGCCGAAGCTTTGGAGCAGTTGTGGAGCACTCGCCATGGATGATCCCAACGAACAGCAGCCGGAGGTGTTGGCGCACAACCGTCGGGCCTGGAATCAGATGGCCACCGGCCGGCATGTATTGACGCTGCCGGTACGCGACGAAGAGCTAGAGCATCCGCTGCGGACGGTCGATGTTTCGGGCTGGCTTGGCAGTGGCATCCAGGGCTGGAAGGTGCTTTGTCTGGCAGCTGGCGGTGGTCGTCACGGTCCGCTCTATGCCGCAGCTGGTGGCGATGTCACGGTGGTCGACCTGAGCCCGGTGATGCTGGAGTTGGATCGCCGAGTGGCGGAAGAGAAGCGACTGGCGATCAGGACTATTGAAACATCCATGGACAATTTGTCGATGTTAGCCGACGACGCATTTGACCTGGTCGTGCATCCGGTTAGCACTTGTTACCTGCCGTCGCTCAAGCAGTTGTTTCCCGAGATTGCTCGCGTCACTCGTCCCGGCGGCTTGTACATCAGTCAGCATAAGCAACCGGCCAACCTGCAGGCCTCGCTGACGACTTACACCGGTCAATACGTCATCGAACATGCCTACTACGATGCGACGCCGGTGCCACGTGCGCTCGAACCCAGCAAGCTCAGAGAACCCAATACGCATGAGTTTGCTCACAGTTGGAATGCAATCTTGGGTGGCATCTGTCGCAGTGGTTTTGCGATTGAAGATGTCTCCGAGCCGCTGCATGCCAAGCCCGCTGCACCGGTTGGTAGCTTTGGGCACCGCTGTCACTACATCGCCCCTTACATTCGCCTGAAAGCTCGACGCACGGGGACGCGACCGCTGCAGTTGATCGTGTAGTGCGCGACCTTTGAAGGCTATTCCCAGGGGTTTTCCCAGTCACCCCATTGCTCTAGATACTGGGCGTAGGCGGGGTGTTGGGCAGCTTGGGACTCCAGTAAATGCTTTGCCTCGCGTACACGCTCTTGTTCTTGTTCGAGGCTGAGCTTGCCCATGAGTACGTTGGTCCGCAGGAAAACGAAATAAGTATCTAAGACATCACAGCGACAGTACTCGTTGATGACATCCAACTTGCCTTGGCAATACAAGTCGTAAACCATATCCCCTTGGACATCCATCTTCCCCGGCTTGCCGAGTAGCGCTGCGGCCAAGTTCAGGCCGCCGCGAAACCAGGTGGAACCGAAGTTGGTAAGGATCTCTTGCAGGTCCAGGTGCGAGCTTAAGTTGTAGCGATTGCGGTGTTGGTCGTAGGTGCGATCATTCAAATTGAACCAACGCGGAATGGGAACTCCATATCGAAAGGCTGCGTGCTCCATCACTGGCAGGTCGAAGGTGCGGCCATTAAAGGTCACCCAAGTTGGAAAGTTGTATGCTTCCCAGCCTGTCCAGAAGTGCCTGGTGATCACGTGCGGGCGATGTGCGGGTTGATCGAGTGAGACAATTTCGACCAACGAAAAATCGGCTTTTACCTTGGCGATGACCACAGCGACGGGGATGTGGTAGGTGTACGGAATAAAGTCGCGGCCTGATGCCAGCAGCAACTCTTGCCGAAACCGCATGATGGCCTCAGCGGGTGAAAACTCACGACTTGGAAACCGTGTCTTGGCAATTAAGGCTCCATCAGCCACACTCTCTACATCAAACAGTAGATATCGAACGTCCTGAGTCACGGTTGCCTCACCTGCGTATGAATGAAAATCGTCAACATGGGACGCTGGACTACGGTTACGAACAGTTGTGCGATCGCGGCGGGAAAAACGGTCGGTAAGTAAGGATCGGGAAAAAAGTGTCCGGTACCTTTTCTGCAAAGCACCCTTTGGGCCGCTACGCGGGAAAAGGTACCGGACACTTTTTCCCCGACCGATCCTAAGCAACCCGACTGCGGGTCAGGATAGCTCGACATCACCCCCGTTCCAGCCGCGCAGCGACTGAAACTTCTGGAAGAGTTACCCAGAGCAGTATGGGCCGTGGCTTCAACGTCTGCAACTGGGCTGCGTCACCCTTCGCACCTTCAACAACAAGGTTAACCACCATGAGCAACTCCTCACACGCTACAGCCGCATTGCGCCGCGATCGTCTGCTTGAGCGCTTCCTGCGTTATGTGCAAGTGGGAACCGCTGCCGATCCCACTTCGCTGCTTTATCCGAGCAGCCCCGGTCAGTTGGAACTTGGGAAGATCCTGGTGGCCGAGCTGCGAGCGATGGGTGTGGTCGATGCTCGGCAAGATGAGCACGGTCTGGTGTGGGGAACCGTACCTGCGACCGTACCGGGGGAGATCCCAACCGTTCTTTTTAATGCCCACTTGGACACATCCCCTGAGGCACCCGGCGATCATGTTGCCCCGCAGGTCATTGAGTCATATGTCGGAGGTGATATTCCGCTCCCGCGTGACGGCCGGGTCATTCGGGTTGCCGACTCTCCGGCACTGGCCGTGATGCACGGTCATTGTCTGGTCACGACCGATGGCACCACACTGCTTGGCGGCGACGACAAGGCCGGAGTCGCAGCGATCATGGAGCTGGCTCAGCATCTCATCGAAAACCCGCACTTGCCGCATGGTCCCGTCCGACTATTGTTCACCTGCGACGAGGAGATTGGGCAGGGGGCCAAGTTCATGGACTTGCAGCAAGCCCGCGCGGCGGCAGGTTACACGCTCGATGGGAGTGGTCACGGCGAAGTCGAGAACGAAAATTTTTCGGCCGATCAGGTAACGGTGACGGTTGAGGGCTACAACATTCATCCGGCTATCGCCAAAGGTAAGATGCTCAATGCGAGTCGCGGCTTGGCTTTGCTGCTCAGTGAACTACCGCTAGATCATCGCACGCCGGAAACGACTGAGGGACGGCAAGGCTTTTTGCATGTGTATGACCTCAATGGCAGTGTGAGCAGTGCGCAGGCAAAGATTCTCTTGCGAGATTTCGACACCCAGCAGCTCGACACGTACGCTGACCTGATTCAGGCTGCCGCGGATAAAGTCATGGCCGGGATACCGGGGCTGAAGATCACGCTCAACCGCCACGCGCAATACCGCAATATGGCCGACGCGTTAGCCCATGCGCCTCAGGTGGTTGACTTCGCGCTGCAGGCGCATGAAGCGTTGGGACGGACACCGAAGCTGAGTTTGATTCGGGGTGGTACCGACGGAGCCATGTTCAGCGCCCTGGGTTTGCCAACCCCGAATCTGTCGGTCGGTCAACACAACATCCACAGCGTGCTTGAGTTCGCCTCGTTAACCGAAATGGCTTGGGGAGTAGAACACGCTGTCAAGCTGCTTGAGTTGTGGCAAGCCCATGCGCGGAGTTGAGCACACGTTAAAGGTTAGAGCATACCTGGAAACAAACTCTGCAATCGCTCGCCGTCCGCTTGTCGCGCGTATTCGCTGATCTCGTAAACTTCGATAGCCGCACCATCGCCGAGTTTAATTTGGCGTTCGACTAAGCTGGATTGGAAATGGAGCCGCCGCGCATGATGCACTTTTCGCATCCATTCCATGAGCCACTCAAAACGTTCATTCGGAGAGTTGGGAACGGTTTCAAGCAGTCCATCGTGGTACGGTAACCATTCAAAAAACTGTGAGGTATGGTAGGCGGCCATTTGCACCGCCACATCGAATTCAGCCGTAACGTCCAACACCACATCGGGCTTGAGTGGTGCCGGACGTGTGAACAAGTCGCACATGGTGGCCACCACAGGATCGTGCCGCAAAGCCGGGGTCTCCGGACAGACATGCGGCACCGTTACCATGTAGGAAGCATCCTGGACGGCTATCCCCACGGCGCGATGATCGGGATGGTAGTCGTTGGTGCGATGGGTCAGAACCAGGTCCGGTGCAAATTGACGGATCTCACGGATGATCGCACTGCGGACTTCGAGCGTCGGTTGCAGGGAGCCATCGGGGAAATCCCAGGTCTCGCATTCCGCCCCCACGCGTTCGCCCGCCGCCCGGGCTTCTTCGCGGCGCACATCGACCAGTCGCTCGGGAGCAATGGCGTGATGACCACTGCGGCCGTCGGTGACCGAGACGATACGGACACTCGAGCCCCCGCGGCAATGCCGAACAACGAGGCCACCCGCACTGACTTCGGCGTCATCCGGATGAGCGACCAATAACAGGACGCGACAAGCCGCTGGATCAGCCATTCTGGTCCTCGTATACCACGATGATCAAAATATCCGACGAAGGGAATGTGCCTAGTCCTGTTTCACCGGAATGCGTTTGTGGAGCAATGTTGCCAGTGAGCGAAACAATGCGATGCCCCGATTTTGCCATCCACTCGTTGACATCGCTTTCGAGCATCTCGAGCTCGTTGACGATCCCTTTAAATAGTTTGATCTGCTGCATGGCAACTCCTCTCAAGTTCAATTGAAGAAGTCCCTGATCATACCCCCCGCTCCCACGCTTTCCCAGATGGGGCTGCAACTTAACCACTACGACCGAACTCAAGCGTTCCGCCCAAAATTCCGTCAGTTAGGCTCGGCATATAAGGGCCCAGGTGGGAACTTGGTTGCCCACAGAGGGCGGTGCTCGGCAGAGCGAGCCACCCTCAGCGGCGCTACCATGCGAGAATCCGCAAATTGAGAATCCGCGAGGTAAGAGTCGTCGCTGTTTGGCGGATAAACGTTCGATGCGGGCGCGTGCTCGACGAAGCGGCTGGCCGACTGATTGTCGGAAGAACTTTGACCGGTTACCGTCTGCCACAGGCTTGGCTGTGCCAGAGCGACAATGCCGAGCAGGCTGCCGACTTCGAGCACAAAGATTGAGAAGAAGCTAGTCCGTTTTGTACGACGTCGACCCATGTGATTTCCTTCCATGACCCGTTACGAATCGAAGAGCCCGTTCCATGCCCGACATCCTACGCCCGCGTGGTCGCATCGGTCCAGAGAAGCAAACCGAGTGCCAGACCGAACGGGTTCCCCGTTCTTGCTCGCAAGTGCTGGCGCGCAGGTCACTTACGCATTGCTGAGGCAATTGGACACCGTTCACCCGCCAACTCGACATTTACAAGACATTGTAGAAACTGCCGAGTCGCGGCTGCAAGGCCGGGCGTTACGTCGTGGGGGCGGTTGGGTTATAAAGAGCACAACTCCTACGGGCGCCGTTGAAGCCCATACCTTAACAGCTGGCCCACAAGAACCTATCGACAATGTCAGAATCCGCCAAGGTTAACGATCCGCAGCTAAGCCGCGACGAGATAGCGGCTGAGTACTTTGAGAAATTGGCATTCACTCCTTATCCGGTGCAAGAAGAGGCGTTGCTAGCTTGGTTCACGGCCGAGCAAGGGGTGCTCGTCTGCGCGCCGACAGGGACCGGCAAAACTCTGATCGCCGAAGCGGCGATTTACGAAGCGCTGCGGACGGGGACCAAGGCGTATTACACGACTCCGCTCATTGCCTTGACCGATCAGAAGCTGCAGGAGCTCCGCGAATCGGCGGTCCGCTGGGGATTTAAGGAATCGGATATTGGACTGGTCACCGGCAATCGCAAGGTCAATGCAGAAGCACCGGTGTTGGTGGTCGTAGCCGAAATCTTGCTCAACCGTCTGCTACAACCCGAAAGCTTCGATTTCGCGCAAGTGGCTTCCGTGGTGATGGATGAGTTCCATAGCTTCAACGATCTCGAACGGGGCATCGTCTGGGAACTAACCCTCGGGATGTTGCCAGCGCACGTGCGGACGCTGTTGCTGAGCGCGACCGTGGGTAACAGCTATGAGTTCACGAGCTGGATGTCGCGAAGTTGCAATCGCAAGCTGCAATTGGTCGAAGGGCACGAACGCAAAGTCCCACTGAGCTATCACTGGGTCGACGATTACACCCTTGACGAATGGGTTGAGAAAATGGTGTCCGGGACCGTGGAAGAACGCCGCACGCCAGCCCTGATCTTCTGCTTTAACCGTGATGAGTGTTGGCAAGTCGGTGAGTTGTTAAAGGGAAAAAAAGTTGTCGACAAGTCGCAGCAGGCGGCGCTTTCGGATGAGTTGGACAAGCACGATTGGTCAGAAGGTGTGGGGCCTAAGCTGCGTGCGATGCTACAACGCGGTGTTGGCGTGCATCACGCGGGAGTCTTGCCAAAATACCGTCGCGTCGTCGAAGCCTTGTTTCAGAAAAAGTTGCTGAGTGTGACGGTGTGTACCGAAACGCTTTCCGCCGGCATCAACTTGCCAGCTCGCAGCGTGGTGCTCCCCACGATTCTGAAAGGACCCAAGGATCGACGCAAGCCGGTGGAGACCGCAGCCGCCCAGCAAATCTTTGGCCGAGCTGGCCGACCCCAATTCGACTCCGAGGGTTATGTCTACGCCCTGGCGCACGAAGATGATGTCAAGCTTTTGCGTTGGCGTGAAAAGTACGATCAGATTCCGGAGGATACCAAAGACCCGGGACTGATGAAGGCCAAGAAGGCACTTAAAAAGAAGATGCCCAAGCGGCGGCCCGGTGAGACCTATTGGACGCAAGAGCAGTTTGAGAAATTGCGAACCGGTGCCTCGGCCAACTTGATCAGCAAAGGAAATTTGCCGTGGCGCTTGCTGGCCTACTTGCTGCTTCAAAACCCTGCCGTGCAGCCAGTTCGCGAATTGGTCGGGCGACGGCTGCTCGATAGTGGTCAAACGGACAAAGCGCAAGAGCGCTTGAACCAAATGTTGATCACGCTATGGACCGCCGGTTACGTTGAACTGGAGCCGAAGCCATTGCCCAAGTCCAAGTCGGCGGCGGTCGCCCCACCCAAGGCGACCGACAAAAAAGCGCTGGAGTTGCCGGCCAGTAGTGGCGGCTTGCTCGAATCGGCTGGCTTGGGGCAGTTGGTGCGGCACGCTGCGGGTGCCGAGGCTTTACCCGCCGGAGAGTCCCCTGCCCTGTCCGATGCGCATTCCGATGCCGATCGCGGTTACGATTTGGCCGAGTATCGACCCACCTATGCGCATCCGACCGACCGCTTGGAGTTGTTAGTCCGACTGAGGAGCATCAATCCGCTGTATGGCGTGTTCTTGGCGGGGCACTTGGCGATCGCCGATGACACCGAACGGCTGTTGGCTTTAGAAAGTGCCCTGGCGATGCCGGGGACCGTGGCCCGCTATGTTCGCGTTCCCAAGTTAGAGGAGTTGCCTGCAGGTCCACTCGCCACGTTGCGGCTCGACGGACGTTTGTTGGAACTGGGACTTGCCTCGCAAGAGGAGTTGATAGGCAAGCAACGGTCCGAAGAGGATGACGAACCGCCGCGCCGGCGAGGCGAGGGGGTTTTCGAGGAGCCGCCGGTGTGGATCATCAGCATCGGTGAAAAACTACGTCGCTTGTTCAACTTTGATTTCCCCAAAGTGCATGACGTGTTCACTACGCCGGTGCACGTGGCAGGTGAAGTGCTCGAGTTCGGTGGTCATTTTAACAAGTACATCGTTGCCAAAGGCTTGCAGAAGCAAGAGGGGATCATCTTCCGGCATCTACTCAGGTTGATCTTGTTGCTCGACGAAATGGCCTCGATCCCACCGCTGGAGAGCACTCCTGAAGACTGGGAAGATCGGATTGACGACTTGATCGACCGCTTAACCGCCTGCTGTCACGAAGTCGATCCGGAGAGCACCGATGAGGCGTTGGATCAGGGGCGTGGTGGCGATGAGCTAACCGAAAAACTCCCACCAGTCCGCGAAAGCCTCTGACCGACCGGTCCAACGAATTGAGAGAAACGACGAATGGAGGGGATTGGCTCACCTGCTTGTTTGGCATTTTTCGCAGGGCCATTTTGCACCTGCCATAGGTTGACCATCCTAGAAACGCTTGCCTGCATGACTACCTTCGCCCTCTTGTGCGCTGTTTATCTTGCTACCAATGTGATTGTCTGGAATTTGTATGCCGGGGCTTCGGTGAGAGGCTGGGAGACTCGCAAATTTTGAAGCAAAATGCTGGAAGGAAATTGGGGACTTTGTCGCGGTGTCGGTCTCGGAGAGACGGACCTACGTGATGCCGATTCGGGGAACTAACGCGTTGGCGGCGCTGCCTCGCGCACCGCCGCTCCTTGTTTTTCATCGAGCACCAAGATGGCAAACTTGGTCGTGGTGTCTAAGTCGGACGTGCTGAGGGTCGCATAGTCGAATTGTCCGCGCAGGTCGGTGTAGCCATCTTTGTAGAAACGCACCGAACCATCGTTGTGTTGCGCATAGACCTTGACATAAGCCCCCACCACCGGCGCACGATCGGAGGCACTTTGTACCTGAAGCCAGCCAAGCCGCTCGACCAAATTGAACGACAGTGAATTCGCCGTGATCACGACACTCCGTGAGATCCCCTCCGCCGTCACTTCGACCAACACATTGCGATTGCTAATCTCCGCAGGGATATCGATCTCAAGGCGAGTGGAACTCGCATCGAGCTCGACAAATTTGCTGAGGTTGGGTTGTATCACCGGCACGCTGTCGTCGCCGCGAACCACAAATGGATTGCGACTGAACAGCAGTTCGATATCCATCAAGTAGTATTTGACTTGGATGCCAGCGATCGAACGGTAGTCGAGCACCAAGCGGCCGTCGTTGTGAACCAGATCGAGCGCAGGGCTACGGGTGGCAGCGGTCGTTTGTTGTGCTTCGCGCGTCCCCTGGAGGATGCGTTGTTCCCGCGGTGCATCTTGGCTGGTGGTTGCTTCGCTGGCGATGCTCTCGCCGGACATCAAAGCAGTTTGTTCACGCACCTGCTGAACCACTTGTTTGAACAGTGCTTGCCAACGTGGGATCGGGTAATTGTCGTAACCACTCGCCCGCTCTGCCGCCCGCACGTGCTCGCCTCGGTAAAAATCAAGGTAGGCTGCAAAGTAATCGTGTTGTAGCTTGGTCTCCAACGAGGCGACTTCAACTTGATCGAACCAAGTCATGGCTTCTTCGATGCGATTCTGTAGCAGCAGGTAATAGCACAGGCTTAGGCGTTGCGAATCACTGATCGTCGGTTGGTGCGCCATCACCGCCAGCAGGCGGTGGTATTGAGCATGCAACGCGGCGTTCAGGATTTTTGCTTGTGGCCCGAGGCGGTGTGTGCGGGCCACTACCAGCGGGCGGTAATCCAAATGTTCGTAGCTCATCTGCTCCTGCGGCTGAACGTGGATTAACGGACTGGAGAATACAACCCCTAGCCGGGCGATCAGCTCGGGACGATTCTGTAATAGCTGTTCGATTTGTGCTGGCTCATTGTGAACGAGCGCATAGGCCCACAAGGTCGGTTCGAAGTGACCGCTCGCACTGAGCAACTCAGTAACTTGTCCAAAAAACGCTTTGTCTTGCATCCGAAAGGCAACACGGGATAGATCGATTTGCTGCAGGTTGGCAGTCGCCAAATAAGTGAGGACTTGTGCGTTGGTTCCCCAATCGGCAATGTAACTCCAAGTCGTTTCGTTGACCGACTCGGGTTCTGCTAAAACTCGCAATGACCGCGACTCGGTGGCCGTGATGTGGCGGTTGCGGTCGCTGATTTGTGCACCGTAGTGTTCAAAACCGCCAGCGGTTGGGAAGTAGAAGAAGTATTCGACCTGCGCCGTGCTGTAGGCTTCGAGCTCCAGGGAGGTGCTGCGGGTGAGCTTGCTGCCAGCCAGTGGTAAAGAGCCCGCCGGAAGCTGCGTAAGGACACTGACCAATTGCGTGGAACTGGTTGGATTGGTAACTACGACTTTTGTGCGATAGGGGGTGCCTGTGAGAAGCGGTTCGTCCTGCACCGGACGGTTGGTATCTTCGTCGGTGCTCGGCTGGGCCAGGTAGATATCTTGCCCGACCAGGATGGAGTTGGCGTTATCGGCTGCTGCGCTGGTTTCGATACTCTCAACAAACGCGATGGTGGCAGACTTTGCTTCCACCGTTATCTGATTTTCGTGGACAGTGATACTTGGGGCGAGCCCATCGAGCGGTAGATCGAGGACGGCTAGCGCGCACAGCGCCTCGTGCAAGTTGCTGCATGGAAGATCGAGTTGTTCCGAGAGGAATGGTTGGCCATTGTGCCCTAGGAACTCCAACCAAAACGGATTGGATGGAATCAAGGTCATGCTCTGGTTGGCCAAACGCACTTGGTAGTACTGCGTTTCTGCCCATTCCCGCGTTTTGTCCAATGTCTGAAAGAAGCGACCGAAAGGTTGGTCGTCACCCAGTGCGAGACGCTCCGCATCGAAGAAGGCATCTGCCGACTCTGCGACGCGCTCCTCCGACTTGGCTTTGTCGTTGGCTCGGCCGCGACTGCGACGCGCCAGGTTTTGGCCTTGGGCGTTGTCCAGCGGGGCTCCGGGCATCGCGAATGCGCCGAAGGCAGGGGCGTTCCCTCCGAAATTCGCGCTCTCTTTAAATTCAAGTCTCCCGGATGAGCTGGCAGCGTTCTCTAAAGCACGGCCGCGCAGCGCCGCTTCAAATCGCCGCTGACGCCATTGTGCGTCCAGCGGATGGGCTGCTACATAATTGTTCAGCCAGCGCTGCGCGCCCGCACGCTGAGCTTGCAACTGTTCAGCCAGCAGAATGCGCTCGAGTGTATTGAGTCGTTGCAGTCGCCACAGTTCAGTGTACTTTTCCAACGAACGCCCCAGCAACCACTCGTCGATCAATTGCTTGTCGAGCTTTTGCTCGAGGATGGGCCTGATGACACGCACGAAGAAGGGCTGGTCCTTGTGATAAAGAAAAAAGTCTAGTTCATGGCAGGCCCGCTTGTTATACTGGGCTTGCTTTTCTTCATCGTTTAACTTGTGCCAGTTGGTAATAAAACGAAATTTCTCCCACTCGGGGTCGGCCAGCAAAGTCGCATACAGCTGAAACACACCCTCGATTGAAGAGTAAGTCTGCAAGCGTCGGGTTCGAGCATCCCCCAGTTCGACTTTTTGTCCAGCGGGGAGCACACGCACGCGTTGCGTTTGTGTCAGTTGTTGCTCGGCCTTAAAGGCTTCTGGCAGGCGACCGTCACGCACCATCAGCTCGTTGGCCGGCAACATTACCTGCCGCGAATCGATTGACGTGGGATGGATGACCATAATCGTGAGCAGGTTCAATCCATTGAGTTGTTCAATCGGAATGCGCACTTGGCCATCTTCAACCGCGAGGTTGGCAGCCAATCTAGCGTTGACAGCGAGAAAGTCGAAGTTTTTCCAATCAAGGCGGATGGGTTGCTCGCGTCCTTCCCCTTCGGCGGCTTGTTTTGCAAAGGCTTCCATGGGGGACGCCATCGGTGGCAAGGCATCGCCAGCAGCGGCTTGTTGGGATGTGTTCTCGGTGACGGACACTTCCCATGGATTGATCAATACCGTTGGTTGCGGCAACAGGTTGCCTGGGAATTTTCTCGTCCCTTGGCGATCGAGGATGTAGCTGTATTCTTCGTCCAATTGCAAAGAGTCTACATAAAAACTGCGGGTTGAGGTGCGCGGCTGCGCTGCGAGTGTTGGGAACACGGGCCTTAGACTCTCGGTTGCCGGGAGAACTGGCCAAAAGGGAGCGCCGACCACATGCACACGGGTCATTCGATCCGCATTGGCAATGCGTATCACCAGCTCATTCCCTTCGGTAGCGCTACTCTGGATCACCACTGGCACACGCCGTCCCGTTTGCAGCAGTCGATGTTCCGCTACGGCGAATTCATTTCGCTTCACGCCGCCACCGACACTCACCCGCACGCGCTGACCCGCAGCGTGATCTTCCAACAGGTAATCGCCAGCCGTCAAACCGATCAGCTTGATCGCGCCGTTTTCGGAAGTTAGTTTCGTCGTGTGGTCGGAGTGCCGCGTATTGCGGCGCAGCTCGACCAGCGTAAATTGCTCGCGCGGTGCCGTGTCTTGACCAAGTGGTAGTTCGATCGTTTCATCTTGAGCGATGTGTATCTGCGTCGGCCAGTGGCGGTGGAAGCTCCGCAAGTCGAACGAAGTGGCTTCAATGCCGGGCGAAGTGACCCGGAGTGATTCGACGTGCTCGAGTGGGCCAAGTTCCACTAGGCCGTTTTCATCGGTCGCTAGTTGAAACTGCGGCTGGTTGATGAATTGCTTGAGTTTCGTATGGATCGTAAGCGGGCGACGGGGCATTGGTTCTCCGTTGCGCCCTAACATCAGCAGTTGATACCCGCCAGGCTGGGCGCGGAGGTAGATGTCACCGATTTGCGCGGTGCGCGAGATACCGTTGGCTGACAATGAATGCGATGTTTCAATATCTTGTTTGAGATCAAGGCTGCGATTGTAAATTCGCGCTTTTAGCTGAAAGCTGAGGGTCGCCAAGCGTTGGGGCACAAGAAACGGATGTACCAATTCACCGCCATCTTCGAGTTCAAGCTGGCCAATTGTTTGGCTGGTCGCAATGCCGTCGAGATCGGTGGCGGTAATCGTGAGTGTCGCATCTTCCAATAAGCTCACGCTAATGGGGCGCTCATTGCATGTCAGTCGCGTGTTGATGATGACCTGAGCCTGCATGCCTGCCACCAACGCTTGTCGATCGATGAAGAAGCCCCCCTGCAGTTGATAAGCTTCGGCTTGATTCAGCAGCAGGCTTTGCGTGGCAAAGTCGCCATCGACCAAGATCAATTGCCGAGTGAGCGGTTGCTCGCCGTACGGGATGACGATCTTGCCTTGGTCATTCGGCTTGAAGGCGACTCCGTTGATCTCGAGGTGGGCTGTTGGAAGTGGTTCACCGGCCTCATTCACTAGTTCCACGAGGTGACCGGTGTCACTCAAGCGTTCGAGTGCAATGAGTTGTCCCTTTTGTATTAACGCGCGTGAACGTTTGCCACCGCCGAGCAGGTCGATGATCCATACACCCCGCTGGTCGAGCTCGGGGAATTCAAGCGTTTCCATGTGCCGTCGCTCGGCCGATTGGGTGTATTCAAATTTGCGTTCGAAGTTTGCGACCAGACCGTCGAGATCGAGGCTCGTGTCGATGGGCGTTGCACGGGTGCGATAGTACCCAAGCGTGTTGACAGCGTAGACTTTAACAATCAACTGCTCGATGTTTTTCAGTTCCACCTGCAAACGGACAGCGTCTTTCGGGGCAAACTGTTGGGCGTTTTGCGGGGCGAAGCGCAGTTCGACCCGTTCGCGGAGTTTCTTCTGCTCGACGGGCGAAAGTTTGGCGTACCAGGTCGCCGAGTTCCCCAGGCCGTAAAGAATCTTGGTTTCGGCCAGGACCCGGTCCAAGTAGGCTTGATCCAAGTAAGATGCAAATGGCTCGACGTTGTCGTTTATTTGCAGGAAGTATTCGAGGCAACGTCGCACCAACTCGCTATCCTCCGCGATGGGAGGCAGGGTGACTTCGGGAAGCGAGAATCCGAATTGCACCAGTCGATCGCGATTGCCCTGCACTCGGTAAGGTGCGTAATAAGGTGCCGCGCGAGGTAAGGCCAGATAGGCGAGGAAAAGTTCACGGTCGAAACGCCCTTGGCTGATGTCACTGTGCAACAGGTTACCCAGCACCAGCGCCTTGAAGCTATTTTGCGAGGGTGGGAGGCGATCGGTCCAGGTCCTAAGCCGCTCGAGGTATCGCCGCATCGCCGCCGGATCCGCTAGCGATTCGTCGGCGGTGGGAGCTAGGCGCAAGGCCACGGCGCGGACGAATGCATCGTTTTGCAAAAGGTTCGGAACGAGCTCAAGCAGTTGTTCGAGCTGCGCTAAGGTGAGTTTGGAATGCAGTTCGGTCCAACCAAACCCGCGGGTATCCTGCAGCTTGAGTTCTTCGGCCAGTTTGGCGACCAGGTTGGGCAAGTCGGCTCGAGGCAATCGCGATAACACAGATCGCAGGACATTGGGGGAGAGAGGACGATCGAGCACTAACGAGAGAGCGTGCGGTTCCAGTTCCGAGAAGTTGCTTTCGCGTGCAGTGGATTGTTCCAGCAGTTTACCTAGTTCAAGCTCGCGGTTGTCTAGCTGACTGCTTAGCTCGGCGGCTTGATCGCGAGCGGGGGGGCGATGGTTGAGTTCCACTCCAAGTTGTTCGCGGATGGTTTGGAGGGCGCGAACTGGATTCTCGGCATAACCCAGCAGATGCTGTCGCAATTGCATGCCGTCGATCGCTTGCGAATTGCCGAGCGTGGCCCGCCATGCATCGATCAGCGCTTGGGCTTCGGCCAATTGCCGTTCGTTCTGATAGTGCAAGCAATGGAAATAGTAGTAGTCGGAGGTGCCGGGAATGAGTTCCTGGAGGGCCACGCGGCGGTCGCTGGCCAGCGCAAATTTTTCAACAAATCCGATTTCCTGTTGTCCGCGCACGGGTGCTCCTTCAAACATGATCCCTAAACCGATGCTGGCTGCCGAGAGGAGCATGCTACGGTTTTTTGAAGATTTAAAGTGGGACATTGCGATCACTCCGAGGGTTTTCAAACAGATCCTAGCCCAATCATAGGCCACGCCCGGGCAGTGTGTCGGAACGAAGATGACGATTGGATGGGCTGTGAGCTCCCGTGCACACAGTTCGCATGAAGCAACTGCGTTGCACGTCGAAGAGCTTGACTGAATGGGTAGACGCCTCCCCCCGCGATTCAGTTCCCAACCCCATAGTCGCGGATCGCTCCGCCGATCCAACTATCTTTAAGAAGTCAGCGAGCAGCTACTAGGCGCCGAGCAGTTTGAGGGCTTCTGCGTGGACGAAGCCGTTGCTACCCACTCCGTTGCCGGTGGAATAGAGCGGTTGACCATTCCAATCGCTGAAGGTCCCGCCCGCTTCTTCGATCACGACTTGCACGGCGGCCAGGTCCCATGGGTTGGCGATAGGGTCGATCATCAATTCAGCTCGGCCGGTGGCGACCAGGAGATAGCCGTAGCCATCACCCCATGAGCGGGTGATGTAGGCCGCCTTTTCGATCGCTTTGTAGCTGGCAGTTGCCCCGCACTTGTCGAACGTGTCGACTTGCGAGACCACAAATAGTCCATCAGCCAATCTGCGGCTCGAAACTTGGCAACGCACGGGGGGGCTCCCCATTACTGAATGCCAAGCGCCTGCGCCGCGGGCCGCAAACACGATTTCGTCAAGCGCGGGAATGAAGATCACTCCTGCCACGCAACGTTGCTCGTGCACGATCGCTACCAGCGTGGAATAAAGCGGGACACCCGAGATAAAGCTCTTCGTCCCATCGATGGGATCTACGATCCACTGGAAGGCCGATGAACCGGCCTGGGAACCGAACTCTTCGCCTAGAATCGCGTCCTCAGGAAATCGCTGCGCCAGTTCGCTGCGGAGCAGTTGCTCAGCATTCTTGTCGGCGATCGTAACCGGGGAATCGTCCCCTTTGCGTTCGACTTCGAACCGACTGCCGCCAAACCACTCGAGCGTTGAGTTGCCTGCCAGGCGGGCCAGTTCGATAGCGGAAGCGAAACGACCATCAAGAAGGTGTGAGAGCGATTCGGGGAGATGCATGCTGCTGCTAGTGTGTGATGGTTGAATGCGTCGTTGCGGTTGTTCGTCGGCGTATGCAAGCCATCAATCTGCGGCTTGCTCTGTTTTTTTTTTCTCAATCGCTGGCATCAAGAATAAGGCATGATAGGCCAACATGATCGCGCCGCATACCAGCAAGCTATCGGCGATATTGAAGTTTGGCCAAGTGTGTTGTTGGTAGCGGAAGAGGATCCAATCGCGCACGCCGCTTTGCCAAGTGGGTTCCGATGCGGGAGGGCTCCATAGCCCCAGGCGATCATACAGATTCCCGAAGATGCCTCCCATCACGCACGCCAGCGCGATGACCATCCACCAACTTTCGATCGCGCGGTACACGGCTAGCCAGATAAAGATACCTGCGGCAGCCACGACGGACAGGGCGGCAAAGACCAGACCGAAGCCAGCGCCCAGGCCGAACAGCGCGCCAGGATTGACGGCCGTTTCGATGCCGACGTAGTTCTCCACAAGCCACCAAGGCTCAGAGGTGCCGGGGAGTCCCCGCCACGTGAAGACAACTTGTTTAGTGACCAGATCAGCCGCCGTTCCGATGGCGGCGATCGCGAGAAAGGTTGCCCAACGAGCCCAAGTGCCGCGAACATCACGCTGCTCGTTTGTTGAAGACACCTTATCCTTCCAATTTAGCGGCACACTTGACACAGAACGGGGTATCCGGAATTATTTCCAATCGTGCTTTGGGAATGCGACCACCGCACTCCTCGCACGAACCGTACGTGCCATCGGTAATCTTTTCAAGAGCAGCTTCGATCTGCCCGAGGCGGTCCCCGTCGGATGAAAGCAGGTTGAGCGTAAACTCTTGCTCAAAGCTATGCGATCCCACTTCGGCCGGATGGATCGGTGCGTGATTGTCGGCCGCACTGTCCGAGCCGCCGAGCGCTTCCTGCGACATCATGTTAACATCGCCGATCAAGCGGTGCCGCAGGGCGATCAGCTGCGTTCGGAACTTGCTATAGTCTTCCACCTTGCGCGGCGCAGGAGCCTTGGTTTCGGCCTTGGAGAGCGAGCCGCTCAAGTTCATTGCGACACTCTTCACATCGGTGCCGGTGTCGACCGCTGCGACCGCAGCCAGGTTGGTGCGACGGGAGGGGTTTTTCTCCACCCCAGCTTTCTCAACAGCTGAATGAGTTTTGGTGGTTTGCGATTTCTTGGTGTCTGACTTTTTGGGGGCGGATGCCTTCGGAGATTCCGCTTTGGATGACTCCGGCTGGGCTACCGATTTCTTGGCTGCTGGCTTAATTGCGGTCGGCTTGTTAGAAATCGGCTTTTGGGCAGTTGGGGTTACAACCGCTGCTCTCTTGGGAGTTAACTTCGTGCCAGCTGCTTTCTTAACTACGGATGGCTTGGTGGCCGGTTTCTTGGGTGTTGGTCTGCCGTCGGCTAATTTTTTAGCTAGGGGTTTTTCAATTGATGCAGAGGTTTTGGCTGACTTGGCCTGCTTTGTGCTGACAACGGTGTTGGGCTTGGCTCCTTTCACCTTTGCCGCAGGGGGCTTGATTGCGGAAGCTTTGATTGCGGGAGCTTTACCGGCGGCGACCTTGCTGATGGAAGCTTGGACTTTCCCAGGAACTTTTGCTCGGCCTGCGGGGGGGACGGTCGACTTTGTCTTTTTCGGAGCAGCAGCTTTGGTCGAAGATGCAGGGGTGACTACCTTTGTCTGAGTAGACACGCCGCGCGGCGAGCGAGTATTCTTAACGGTTTGCTTTTTCGGACTCAACGTTTTGTCCAGTCAACTTAGGGGGCGGGACACGAGAATAGTAGGCAAAACCATGGGCTCTGTCAAACTGACTTCCATCTACTTTAAGAGAAACGCAATAGCCTCAAAGGGACTTCGTCGGATATAACCAGTAACCTGGCAACCTTTAATCACTTTTCCGTCTGAATTTAGTTACTTCGGGGTGTAAGTATGGCAGGCACTCAGTTGGCGAAGGGATCGACCATGCCAATCTCCAGCGGGATCGCACATCAACTTTGCATCAACCCATTGTGTGGTGCTACGTTCGACATTGGGCAAGTTCGGACGGCCTGTGACCGCTGTGGAGACTTGTTAGATATAGACTACGATTGGGGGAGGATACCGGTTCCCAAGCGGATGTCCGATTTTGAGCAAATGTGGACCCAGCGTCACCTCCCCCTCCGATTTAGTGGGGTATGGCGGTTTCATGAGTTACTCCCCTTCGTTGCCGCCGATCAAGTAGTCACTGTGGGTGAAGGGCAAACGCTTTTGCAGCAGGCTGATCAAGTAGGCCGCTACGTGGGGATGGATCCGGGGGAGCTCTTCCTGCAGTACGAGGGGATGAACCCATCCGGGAGCTTTAAGGACAATGGGATGTGCGCTGCATTTTCGCATGCGCGTTTGACGGGCGCCAAACGTGCCGCCTGCGCATCGACGGGAAACACCAGCGCCTCGTTGGCGATGTATTCGTCAGTAACCGGGCTCATGAAGGCGATCATCTTTGTCGGTAGTGGCAAAATCTCGTATGGCAAGCTGTCGCAGGCATTGGAATATGGTGCCTTGACGATGCAAATCGCTGGCGACTTTGACGATGCCATGATTCGCGTGCGGGAAGTGGCCAAGGATCTCGGGATTTACCTTGTCAACAGCATCAATCCGTTCCGCCTTGAAGGGCAAAAAACGGTCATGTTCCGGGTGCTGGAAGCCTTGCGTTGGCAAGTCCCCGATTGGATCGTCGTGCCGGGAGGAAACTTGGGCAACTCGAGCGCCTTTGGAAAAGCGTTTATCGAGCTGCGGCAGCTGGGGTTGATCGATCGACTGCCCCGTTTGGCCGTCATCAATGCAGCCGGTGCGGACACCTTGTATCAGCTCTACGAGCGCAGGCAATTGCGGTGGAATGATGGCAAGCCGGATATGAGCATCGCCTGCTACTACTACGATGATCTCGACGCCCGCAAGGCGAAGGCCGACACGATTGCCAGCGCGATTGAGATCAATCGTCCCGTGAACCTAAAGAAGTGCCTGCGGGCCTTGGAGGTCTGTGACGGAGTGGTGCGGAAGGTAAGCGATCAAGAGATCTTGGATGCCAAGGCGCAAGTGGGTGCGGGCGGAATCGGTTGCGAACCGGCCAGTGCGGCCAGCGTGGCAGGGGCCAAGCTACTCCGCGAAGAAGGGATCATTGCTCCTTCCGATCGCGTGGTCTGCATTCTCACGGGCCATCAGTTGAAAGATCCCACGGCCACCGTGGCCTACCACACGACCGATCAAAGTAAGTTCAACGAAGTGCTCGGGAGCCGAGGAGTGAGTCGGGCTGCGTATGCCAATCGAGCCGTCGCGGTCCCCAACGAACTCGATGCGATTATTCGCGCGATCCAGTTAAATAGCTAGAGGAATTCGTTAGCGTTCGCGGACCCAGAAAAATCGGCAGTCGTCTTGCTCCCCCGGCTGCATTTTTTTTACTGGTCAAATAGTAGCGAATAGTAGCAAAAGTTCTTCTCAGTGCTCGAGTCGCCGTCCGGTAGTGCATGGGATCGGTACCCTCGTCGCCGCGTGGGGTGCTTAACGGGCAGGGAAATTTTTGGTCTCGTGAACTTCTGCCGGTTGATCATTGTGTTTGCTGGCCACCAACAGGGCGTAGCCATCGAGACCATCTGCCAACTCGAGTGCTCGCGGTGCTCCCATCACGCAGGCTACCGTGGCGAAGGCATCGGCATCGGTCGCGTGGTTGGCCACGACGGTGGCAGCGATGGGACCTTCCACTCCGATGCCTGTTTGGGGATCGAGTACATGACTGCGGCGTACCCCGTCGATGACTTGGTATTGCCAGAGATCACCGGAGGTGGCGATGGCTGCATGGACGATGACCAGTTCGCGGAGTGGTTCTCCGTTCTTCTCGAGTGGCGAGATGGCGATCCGCCAACCTGCGCGGTCGGGTGGCGCGGATCCGCAGCGCATGTTGCCGCTGATGTTGACCAGGCAGCAAGTGAGATTTTGCTCGACCAGTCCTTCAAAGATCCTGTCGACGATGTAACCTTTGCCGATGGCGCCAAAATCAAAATGGATTCCAGCTCGAGTTAGGCTTACGCAGCGGGCCACAGGGTCGAGTTCGACATGCTGCCAGCCTGAGGCTCGTAGCGCTTCGGTCACTTCCTCTTGGCCGGGAAGCGACTGACTGCGTCGGTGCTTGCGCCACATCCGCGTCAGCGTGCCGAGACTCGAGTCAAAGCAGCCTTGGCTGCGGCGGTGCCATGCGTCGGAGGCCTCCAGGACTTGCCACAATTCGGGGGACACCGGAGTGGGTTGGGCCCAGGCTTTCTCGGTTAGCTGACGCGTTTCGCTTTCGCTATCGTAGTCGGTGAGGATGCTCTCGATTCGGCGAACTTTTTCTTGTGCGGCGTGGAACGCTCGTTCGACCGCGGCTGGGTCGCTCGAAAAGGCTTTGAGCTGTACGAGGGTCCCCAGGGCTGGGAAAGTGAGCTCGAAGCCCTGGATCTCTTCCGTAACGCTGCGGGTTGCGTCTCCTGTTTCTTGGCTTCGAGCCATCGAATCGATCAGGCAAAACGCCGCAGCTAAAAACGCGATTGGTTTGGTGTAGAATATCATTGAGGGCGACAAGTGGAATTAGAATGTCAACAAATTAGTTGAGAACTCGCTCTGCGGAATCTTCCGCCAAGTGTCACTTTATTTTAGACGGGATTGAGATGGCGGGAGTTTTTTGTGTGGATGGGTTTTTAAGATTCACCCAAAGCGATGCGAGAAAGCGAGTGGAGACCAGCTCTGGGCTTTATCTACTGAGCACTTGTTTGCTGCTAATGCCCTGCGTTGGGTTGGCGGACGACAAAGTACCGATCCTGGAGATCGAGGAGGCAGTGGCCACAACCGAAGCGGAGATGAAGCCCTACAAGGAAGTTGTCGAGCAGGCCGATGTGACTTTCGAACTGGTGCCGATCGCTGGCGGAACGTTCTTGATGGGGAGTCCTGAAGAGGAAGAAGGACGCCGTGAAGATGAGGGGCCGCAGCGCGAGGTTGAGATCGCTCCGTTCTGGATGGCCAAAACCGAAATCACTTGGGATGTCTACGACGTGTGGATGTCGGATCTTGATATTTTTCGCCGTGAAGCGTTGAAATTGCCTGCGACTCCGCGCGATGTACTGGCCGACACCTTTCAAATCAGTCAGCCCACCAAGCCCTACACCGACATGACGTTCGGGATGGGCAAGCGGGGTTACCCGGCGGTGTGCATGACGCAGCACGCGGCTCGCACCTTTTGCAAGTGGCTGAGCGCCAAGACGGGGCGCTACTATCGCCTGCCGACAGAAGCGGAATGGGAATACGCCTGCCGCGCCGGCACCACCTCCGCTTATTCGTTTGGCGACGATTCCGATGAACTCGAGGACTATGCCTGGACGTTTGACAATACCGACGGAGGCTATGAGCGGGTTGGTAAGAAAAAGCCCAATCCATGGGGGCTACACGATATGCATGGCAACGTCGCCGAGTGGGTGCTCGATCAGCATGATGAAGCCGGTTACGAAGCGGTCGCTGAGCAAACGCTCAATCCGCTGGCTATCCCGTTAACTCTCGATCCGCGCGTCGTGCGTGGTGGCGGTTGGGATCAGTTCCCTGAAGACTGCCGCTCGGCGGCTCGGCAAGGTTCAGAGGAGGACTGGAAAAAACAAGATCCACAAATTCCCAAGAGCATTTGGTATTTGACCGATGCCCTGCATGTAGGCTTTCGCATC
The DNA here is from genome assembly GCA_041751975.1 of Pirellulaceae bacterium. Lineage (GTDB taxonomy): Bacteria > Planctomycetota > Planctomycetia > Pirellulales > Pirellulaceae > Aureliella. The sequence goes on along the minus strand of JBGSHW010000157.1, from coordinate 82,892 downwards.
GTGCGTCCGCTCGAGGAACCCAGCGACGAGGAGAAGCTGGATAAATGGGAGAAATCGGAACCGGTGCAAGTCGAGCGGGTGGGACCCAAGCAAGACATCAAGACCTAACCGGCGATGTGACAATTGGTTAGCGCGCTAATTTTTGGCGTGTTGAGTGATGACCTGACCCTTTTACCCCTTCACCCGTTGAGACCCTCACCCATCGAAGCCCGTATCGATTGGTAGAGCCACCGAACGCAACCCGACGCGGCTGCTCAAAAACTGCTAAGCTTTTCCTTTCACTTTTCCCATCACTTTGCCTACCTTTTTTGAAAACCCTCCTGGAGAGACTCCATGTCCCAACAACCCTTCCCTACCTCGCGTCGTGGATTTTTGAAAAGCGCCGGAACTGCGGCCGCCGCCACGTCGCTACTCACCGCTTCGATGCGTTCGGTTCATGCTGCCGGCACGGGTGAGATCCAAGTTGCCCTCATCGGCTGCGGCGGTCGCGGCACTGGGGCTGCCTCGCAAGCGCTGTCGGTCCCTGACGAGCAGGTCAAATTGGTGGCGATGGCGGATGTGTTTGACAACCGTCTGCGTTCGAGCTTGACGGGCTTAAAAGAGCAATTCAATGAGAAAGTGGATGTGCCTGAGGAGCGTCAGTTCATCGGTTTTGATGGTTACAAGGAAGCGATGGATTGTTTGAACCCTGGGGACGTCGTGGTCATGGCGACACCCCCTGCGTTCCGCTGGGTGCAGTTCACCTACGCCATCGAAAAAGGGCTGAACGTCTTCATGGAAAAGCCGGTGACGGTCGATGGTCCCACCAGTAAGCGGATGCTGGAACTCGGTAAGCTATCGCAAGCCAAGAACTTGAAAGTTGGTGTGGGGCTCATGTGCCGTCACTGTGAAGCGCGGCACGAGTTGGTCAAGCGGATTCGCGATGGTGAGATTGGCGACATCATTTTGTTGCGTGCTTATCGGATGGCGGGACCGACGGCCACGGCTGCTTCGCCACCGAAGCCGGAAGGGATCAGCGAACTGAGCTATCAGATCCAACGCTTTCACTCGTTCCTGTGGGCCAGTGGCGGCGCCTACAGCGACTTCCTGATCCACAACATCGACGAATGCTGCTGGATCAAGGATGCTTGGCCAGTGCAGGCGATTGCCTCGGGTGGCCGCCATTATCGCGGCGAAGACATTGATCAAAACTTCGATACCTACTCGGTAGAGTACACCTTTGCCGATGGGACGAAGCTGATGCTCGATGGACGGACGATGCCTGGTTGCCAGCAGGAATTTGCCAGCTTCGCGCACGGTTCGAAGAGCGCCGCCACGATCTCGGCGGCTGGTCACTCGCCAGCCCGCTGCAAGATCTACAAGGGACAGAACTTCTCCAAGAAGGATATTGCATGGGAATATGGGCCGGATGAAAAGAACCCTTACCAACTCGAATGGAACAACCTGATCAACGCTATTCGCAATGATCTCCCCTACAATGAAGTGGAACGGGGTGTGATGGCCAGTGCCGTGACTTCGATGGGACGGATGGCGGCCCACACCGGACAACTGGTGACGCTCGACGACTTGCTGGATTGCGAGCATGAGTTTGCACCGAACGTGGATCGGCTGAAAATTGATGGCCCGGCGCCACTGCAGGCCGATGAGTATGGCAAGTACCCAGTGCCCATGCCCGGCTTGATCACCAATCGCGAATACGCTTAAGTGCGTGCACTGGTTGATGATTGGCTGGGTTGATGATTGGCTGGTTAATTGAAACTGCACGGCGCGTAAGCACAAGGATGATCGACATGTCCCAAGACGATATGTTTCAGGCCGTTCTGGCGCAGGTGCGCGAGACGGCCTTGTTGGACGCCACGCGCGCCTTGCTTGAATGGGATGAACGTACTGGCCTGCCGAGTCAGTCCGGGAACTATCGCGCCGAGCAGATCACGCTGCTCAGCGGTATGATTCATCGTCGTCGCACCGATCCCTGGTTGGGTGAGCAATTGTTCGCGCTCCGCGACAGCACATGGGTGGCGGAGCCGACGCAGGCCCCGGCGGCCTGCGTTCTGCGACTGGCCAAGGACTATGAGCGGAATGTCAAGCTGCCGCTGCGGTTGGTCGAAGCGCTCTCGACCGCCACCGTGCTGGGGCAGCAAGCCTGGGAGAAGGCGCGAGCCGCGGATGACTGGAAGCAGTTCGAACCGCACTTGGAACGCATCTTTGCTCTGCGTCGCGAAGAAGCGGAGTTGCTCAGCGAGCCACAGCACGGCGACACACCCGGTGTGCTGTACGATGGTGTGCTGTACGATGCTTTGCTGGATCAATACGAAGAGGGTGGACGGAGCGCGCAGTTAACGCAAACGTTGGGAGATCTCCGCGAGGCGTTAGTGGACTTGGTCAAGCAATTGCGGGAGGCCCCCAATCGCCCCTGCGGCGCGACATGGCAGCGGCCGGTGCCGATCGAGCAGCAGCGGCGGGTGAGTCGTTGGGTGGCGGAGAAAATCGGCTACAGTTTCGAACGCGGCAGGTTGGACGAGACCAGTCACCCCTTCTGCACTACCCTCGGGCCACACGACTGCCGCATCCTCACCCGCTATCAGGAAGACTACTTTCCCAGCGGCTTTTACGGCACATTGCACGAAGCGGGACATGGGCTGTATGAGCAAGGTTTGCCCACCGCTTGGTATGGACTACCGCCGGGAAGCTACGCCAGCTTGGGTGTACACGAATCGCAGTCCCGTCTATGGGAGAATTTTGTCGGTCGCAGCCAAGAATTCTGGCAGTGGGCCTATCCGGAGCTCGCCAAGCAAGTGGGCCTCGCCTGGGATGGATTGGATGAGACGCAAGTATATCGCGATGCGAATCGGGTCGAGCCCTCGTTGATTCGCGTTGAGGCGGACGAGGTGACGTACAACCTGCATATCTTGATTCGTTTTGAACTCGAGCAGGAGTTGCTTAACAAGCAGTTGAGCGTGGACGATGCACCGGCGGCGTGGGATGAGCGTTACGAGCATTATCTCGGAGTGCGTCCCCCCTCGGATCGCGATGGAGTTTTGCAGGACGTGCATTGGAGCGCCGGCTTGATCGGCTATTTCCCGACCTACACCTTGGGGAACGTTTATGCGGCCCAACTCATGCAAGCAGCTGCACGCGAGCTGGGGGATTTGCCAGCCCTGTTGGCCCGGGGTGAATTCATGCCGTTGTTGGAGTGGCTGCGGGTGAAAATCCATGCCCATGGCTTTTGCCAACATCCCGGGGCCTTGATCGAGCAAGCCTGTGGAGAAAAATTGTCTGCCCAACCGCTGGTCGACTACCTGACCCGCAAGCTCAAGCCCATCTACGGTATTAGTTAATTCTCCGCCAGAGCTTGGCTGCAGCGTAGTGGATCTTGCTAAAGATCCCCTATCGGTCGAGCAGACTGGATTTGCATTGGGAGTGGCAAATCGTGTATGGGTGATTGCATGTCACTCCTGTCTCGAGGAAAGTCGCGTCAATCATGCTTGGAATTCGTGCTGTCTGCTTATGGCCAGGGCTGCCCGGTGCTTGGTTGCGCGGCAGAGTGCAGCAATTACTGCTGGCTGTGGCTGCCACCTGGATTTTCTCTTTTCTATTGCTAGCAACTTTCGTATGGCCTGCCTGGGTCGGTAGCGGTAGTTTGCGTGCTTTGTGGGCTGGGGCTGGAATTGGTTGGCTTTGGTTTTCGCTGCGTGGTCATTGGCAGCACGCGGGCTTGCAGCGTGTTACCGCTCCTGAGCAGGCGATGGCGTTTACTCAGGCGCAAGAAGAGTATCTGCGGGGGAACTGGTTTGCTGCCGAGGCGCGGCTGTTGGCTATCTTGCACGCCGAGTCGCGGGATGTGGAAGCCTTGCTGCTCTTGATTTCGGTTCTTCGGCAGACGCGGCGCTGGCAGCCCGCTTTGCGGCGGTTGAAGCAAATGGAGCTGCTGGACGGGTCGCACCCGTGGCGGCATGAGATTGCCCGCGAAAAGGGGTTAATTGAGCGAGCCATAGCGGCCGCCTCCGAAGCGGACGGTAGTGAGGCCCTGGATCGTGGAATGGTCGCAGAGCAGACGGTCGAACTGTCGGAGGATTCTTCAATCGAGCTCACCCGATAACAGCTGGCTGCGGTCTAGAATTGCGGTCGTTGCCGGGCCTGTGCCGCGCGCTACAATCGTCACAGGGCTCAAAAACTTTGCAATTGTCGCCTATTCGCCCGTGAGGGCCGCTTGCACTGCCGACTTGCGAGCTTTCGCTGGCCTAGTTTTTTATTTAACTCCGAGTTTTGTTGTGCGATGTCGATTTTAGGCGGAGCTGATCTCACAGAAATTTGCCAAAAGCGTTACCATACAGCTGGGAGCCTGAGGCGTGCCAGACAACTACTTGCCATAAACGCGCCATTTTGACACTCTTAAGGCCATGGCATACGTTTTGCATCCTTCACAACTCGGCGTCTGCAAACGCCCGCTTTTCACCTTTAATAATTATAGCTATCCCAACTGGCTGTCTTAGCAGCCGGATGAATCAGTAGTTCACGCTACGCCGTAAGGGGTTTGACATGTACGAACGATTTACCGACCGTGCTCGCAAGGTCATGCAACTCGCCAACCAAGAGGCTCAGCGCTTCAACCACGAATACATCGGCACCGAGCACATTCTGCTTGGTTTGGTGAAGGAGGGGAGTGGTGTTGCGGCCAATGTTCTCAAGAACTTGGATGTCGATTTAAGAAAAATTCGACTGGAAGTCGAGAAGCTCGTGCAAAGCGGGCCAGAAATGGTCACCATCGGCAAACTGCCACAAACGCCACGTGCCAAAAAGGTCATCGAGTACTCGATGGAAGAGGCTCGGAACCTGAATCACAATTATGTCGGGACCGAGCACATTTTATTGGGCCTGCTCCGCGAACAAGAAGGCGTGGCCGCGCAGGTGCTGATGAACCTCGGCCTGAAGCTTGATGACGTGCGTGAAGAAGTCCTCAATCTCCTCGGTCATGGTATGGAGAGTGGCGAAGAGGGGCGTGGCGGACGCGAGGGATCCGGCGAGCGTGCTGGCGAAGCTGGGGCCGCTGCCAAAGGCTCCAAGAGTAAAACGCCAGCCCTGGACAGCTTTGGTCGCGATTTGACCGAGTTGGCCAAGCAAAACAAGTTGGACCCGGTGATTGGCCGCGAGCGAGAGATCGAACGGGCAGTTCAAATTCTCTGCCGCCGCAGCAAGAACAACCCAGTGCTTCTGGGCGAAGCAGGCGTGGGAAAAACCGCCATCGTCGAAGGCTTTGCTCAGCGCGTGATCGCGGGTGAAGTGCCTGAGATTCTGGCCGACAAGCGCATCGTGGTACTCGACTTGGCCATGATGGTGGCCGGTACAAAATACCGTGGACAATTCGAAGAGCGGATCAAGGCGGTGATGAACGAAGTTCGTCGGGCCAAGAACACGATCCTGTTCATCGATGAGCTGCATACATTGGTGGGGGCCGGTGGTGCCGAAGGGGCCATCGATGCGGCCAATGTGCTCAAGCCCGCTTTGGCCCGCGGCGAGATACAATGCATCGGCGCCACCACGCTCGATGAATACCGTAAGTACATCGAAAAGGACAACGCGCTTGCCCGACGCTTCCAGGAAATCATCGTCGAGCCGACCGGCAAGCAAGAGACGATCGAGATCCTCAAGGGCTTGCGTCCACGCTACGAAGAGCACCATCGGGTGAAGTTCACCGATGCGGCCGTTGAAGCAGCCGTGGAAATGAGCGAACGTTACATCACCGCCCGTTGCCTGCCCGATAAAGCTATCGACGTGATCGATGAAGCGGGTGCGCGGATTCGACTGCGGAATATGTCCAAGCCGCCGAATCTGAAGGAACTCGACGAAGACATCGAGAAGCTGAACAAGGATAAAGAGGACGCGGTCGCTAATCAAGACTTTGAGAAAGCCGCCTCGCTCCGCGACAAGGCGGACAAGCTCCGCAAGAAAAAGGAAACGATCACCAAAGAATGGCGAGAAAAGAGCCGCGAGACCGATGGGATCGTCGATGAGGATGTGATCTGCGAAGTCGTCTCCAAGATGACCGGTATCCCGCTGACACGTCTCAGCACCGAAGACAGCGAACGGCTGATGAAGATGGAAGACGACTTGCACAAGCGCGTCGTTAGCCAAGAGCAAGCCGTCGCGGCGGTTGCCAAAGCGGTCCGTCGTAGCCGTAGCGGTTTGAAAGATCCACGCCGGCCGACCGGTTGCTTTGTATTCGCCGGTCCCACCGGTGTCGGTAAAACGTTGCTCGCCAAGGCCTTGGCCGAGTTCATGTTTGGCGACGCCGATGCGCTGGTGCACATCGACATGAGCGAATACATGGAGAAGCACAATATCAGTCGCTTGATCGGGGCACCTCCCGGTTACGTCGGCTATGAAGAAGGTGGACAGCTTACCGAAAAAATCCGTCGCCGCCCGTACGCCGTGGTGCTGCTGGATGAAATCGAGAAGGCTCACCCCGATGTGTTCAACATGCTGTTGCAGGTGATGGAAGAAGGACGTTTGACCGATTCCTTTGGTCGTAACGTCGACTTCCGTAACGTGATCTTGATTCTCACCACCAATGCAGGTGCCGATGCGATCAAGAACGAATCGGCGTTTGGCTTTCAAAAGCCCGACGAGGACTCTTCGTACGAGAGCATGAAGGCGCGGGTTATGGATCAGATCGAACGGGTCTTCCGCCCAGAGTTCCTCAATCGTCTCGACGATACGATCATCTTCCGTCACTTGAACAAAGAAGATCTCAAGAAGGTCATCGATTTCGAATTGTCCAAGGTCCGCGACCGCTTGGTCGACCGCGGCTTCGGCTTGATATTGACCGACGAGTCGAAGGAATTCTTGATCGAGAAGGGTGCGAACCTCGACTACGGAGCTCGGCCGCTGCGTCGTGCTCTTGAGCAACGCATCGAGGATCCGCTGGCCGAAGAACTGCTCCGTGGGGCTTTTGCAGGGACCAACACGATCGTGGTCGACGCCATCAAGGACGATAATGGCAAGGTCATTCGCCTTGGCTTCCACGGTGAAACGCGCGAGCCGGTCGAAGAGCCGGTAGCGGTTGGCAGTGGCGAAGAGAACTGATTGCACAGCACCGGCGTCGCTGCGACTCGGTAACTAATTTTAGAACATCAACGGCGGTGAGATTTTTCTCACCGCCGTTTTTCGTTGCTCGCTACCTGGATACTCCGCAGTTACTTGCGGCGGGCCAAACGCAGCGTTAAGTTTAAGTGAATCGCTTCCATGGATCGGCGTCGCGATGGTTGACCGAGCCCGCATCGATGGACTAGGCTTGTGCCCGTGCATAACCTACTTTGGATTGGGAGTTGATCGAATGCGACTTTGCTTAACGCGCGGTATGGGGACGGCCCTGGGACTCGCGGCGTTGCTATGTATGGGCACACAGCTTGTCGATGCACAGCAAGTCGGCTCGTCGACAGCTTCGGAACGCTGGTTTAAGGGGAATCTGCATACGCACACATTGTGGAGCGATGGAGACGATTTTCCAGAAATGATTGCCAGCTGGTATCCACAACTATCATGGCAAAGACAAGGCCTCGCCGGGGCGAGGATGGATTGAGGTGCGGTGCCGTTGGCTAACACCTGAGTCTCTCCTAAACGCGATGCGGCGTGGTGCATTCTACGCGTCGACGGGTGTTGAACTCGAGCGATTGGAGTTTGACGAAGCCAGCCAGACCTTGACCATTCAAATCAAGCCCGACGGCGAGGCTCAGTTCACAACACAATTTATTGGAACGCCCCGGGAGTTTGATCACACGGCAACCCCGCGAGTTGACCCTACTTCGGGCTTGGCCGTTCCTGGAACGCTCGACTATTCAGCCGATGTCGGAAGAGTGTTTGCTACCGTTTCGGGAACCACCGCCGTCTATCAATTGACAGGTGAGGAACTTTTTATCCGCGCCACGATCACCAGCGATCAAGCCCCCCTGAATCCAACCAGTGAGAGTCCGTTACAGAAAGCTTGGACCCAGCCGATTGGCTGGCAGAAGTGGTGCGAGTAAACAGCCGCCGCTCAACGGTTCACCTCACATAGTGGCTGCGATTGCGCTCGGGGGTTTTGAACGATTTCAATTAAACCAAAGGGCGAACACCACGAAGTTGCCGCGGAACACTTGAAGGAGTTGCTCCCAAACTTCGGGTCGTGTCATCTCACCTTTTTCCAAGTAGGGAGCGGCAGCACTCCCTTGAATCCAAAGCAGCAGATCGAAGGTTGTTGGTTCCGTAAAGACCCTTCGCAGGTTGACTCCTTGCTCTCCGTCGCCGCGCCAGAACGGTATCAGACGCTCGCCTTGAAGGACTTCTAGACCCTCCTTGGTGGCTAGCAACCAGCTGTCGATCATTTCCTGAGTGACGGCGATGCCCAGTACTCCTTGTTGTTGGGTGTTCGGGATCCATTCCCGGTCATCATCGGTTTCCTCCACTACCTGCTGCCACATCTGGCCGCTCAACGTTAGCACGTTCTGCAAGTGCTTGAGTACATTCTGCATGCGTTCCGGTTCGACCACTGGCAAGCGAAGCAAATGGATGAAGGCGATGAGGTCGGACAGATCGGTTTCGCCCAGTCGATAAACGCTCTTCGATTGTTGCAGGAACGAAAGAGGCGATTGCGGACTGCGGAAAAAAACGTGGGCCGTGGCGTTGAAGAGCTCCTCGCCGTCGTGTGCCAAAGCGAACTCGCACATCGCCGAGAGGACGTTGCAATATCCTCGCAACCAGGTAGCGTCGGCTTGGTCAAAGGCGATCATTAACTCGCGTTGGTCGGGTACAGCTCCCATGCGCTGCAGAATCGTGCTCAGGGCAACCGGTTGAGTGCCATTACCGACAAAGTCCAGTTGAATGTCCGAGACATGGAGTGGCAGTTTAACGCTGGGGTCTGCAAACTTCGCCAGCGATTTCTCAGCGGTCGCCAAGTCGTCGATGAAGGTCTGCAAAATCTTGCGTGCGGCGGGATAACTCAGCGGCTCGGGATTGGCATTCTCGGGAACAGGCAGCCGCAGCAACGGAAGTCCCATTCCCCATGAGCTGGAAGTGTCGCGGAGTCCGTAGCGATAGAAACTCTGGCCAAGTGTTTCGACCGCCGAGATAAACTCGACCACTCCCAGCCCAAACTGAGCTTGAGCGTCAGTAGGTTGCTTTGCCAACTGAGCGCGAACAGCCGTGACGCCGACTGCCGATTCGCCGTTTAGAAGATAAGACTCGACCAAAGGGGATTGAGACTTGGAGGTTGTGGCGAGCGCGCAAGCTAATAGCAGCGCCACTGAAAATCGTAAAATCAACACGGTAGAACTCCTTGAGTTTTTGCAGACAAGCCGGAATCAGTCTAACAGATGACTGCGGGTGTCTGAACGTGTCAAGCTTGCCGAGTTGGTGCCGATCGCATTTCGCCTTACAATTGGGCTAGTGAACCGCACCTACAACTCCTCAAACACGCCTCCTCGCCTGCAACGCAGCAACAAGTTTCCGGCGAGTTGAAGTCGAAAGTCAAGCATCGTGTTCTCATACTCACCAGCCCCTCTCCTCCCCTGCTCTGTCACACCCATTCGCGGTCAGCGACCGGTTCGGCGTCCTGGCAAGGTAAAGGTCTTGCCGATCCTTTTGGCGATGGCGACCATCGGTATTGCGTTATGGGTCGTGTTCAACCGGCAGGCCGCCGACGGAGAGGGTGATGGCCAGGGTGATGGCGGCGCGGGTGTCACGTTGGTTACCTATCAGCAAGCGGTCGAAGCGGTCGCGGCCTCGGAGGAAGCGGACTTCCGTCGCGCCACGCAATTGTGGACTGAGCTGATCAAAACTCAGCCCGATAACAATACCTTCAAGCTGAACCAGGCCATCACGATCCTCAAGTGGATCGACGATGCCAATTCGGAAATCAGTAGTGGACAGATTGATGCGGAGCGTTTGGCACGCTTGGAAGAAGAGCTTGAGGAAGCTTATCGTCTGATTGAAGGGGTTATTGAAACGCTCGCCTCCAGCAACATGAACGACTATCGCGCCACGTTTGTTGAAGCGGCTTTGTTAGAAAAGAAGTCGTTGGCGGATCAGGGCAACTCAGTGCTGTTGAAACAGGCGGCAGACCTGCTGGCCGCAAAGCTTAAGGAGGATCGGGGGCACATGCTGCTGGCGATCAAGTTTGATGAACTAGCCGCTCAACTGGAAAACGAGTATCCCGATCTGCAAGTCGACAATGCCCGTTTTTTGCTTGAAGCGTTCGAGCGTGCGCCGCGTAATATGTATGTGTTGAAACGGGCGGCAGAGGTGCTGATTGCTCGCCAGGATCCCAGGCTCAAGCAATTGCTCGGAGCGACCTTGGAACTTGCACGGCCGATGATGAATGCTCCGGGGGTAGCCCGCAACGTTCAGCGCCTGATGCCTGAAAAGCTGGTTGAGGATGTGGCCGCATGGGTTGACGCAGGGGAGTGGCAAAGTGTCCGCAGGCTGCAGCAGTGGCTCAATACGTTTCTTGGTATGTCGGGCTTTAAGGCAGACGGGCGACTGGCTAAGCCCGATCCGCTTGCATTGCTTGATGCCAGCTTCTTGACCGACTTGGCAGCCAGCTTACCGAAACAGCCTCCCACCGATGAATTGCCTCTTCCCAAGTATCTCCGTGCAACTCTGACGGTACCTGCCACCGCCGTGGCGTGGTACGACTATGACTTTGATCTCGACTTTGATGTGGCGGTTATCAGCGGCAGCCAGCTGCAGATTTACGAGTTGCTCGACCGAGAACTTCAAGATGCACCTGCCGTTGTGCTTGAACTTGATTTCGAGGCGGCAGGTATATTGCCGGTTGATTTGTTCGAAGTCGATTTGCCGAATCGCCCCAAGCCCCCTGGCACGGTGGCTGAGTTGATGTCAGGTTCACTTCCTACAAGTTCGCCCGCGTTGACCGATGAGCAGATAGCCGCTGCCAAACGCCACAATAGTTTGCAGGAACTGCTGCTGTGGGGCGAAGATGGGATTCGGGTGGTCACACTGGAAGAAGAGAATCGCTTTGTACTCGTGCAAGCGCCGACGGGCTTGGAGCAGCTGAAGAACGTGCTGGGTGTCGTGGCGGTTGACTTTGAGTCGGACGGTGACTTGGACTTGGCTGTGCTCACCACCACTGGTTTGCGGTTGATGCAAAACAACGGCAATCGAACGTTTGAAGAGATCACTGAGTTCAGCACGCTTCCCGCTGCGGGTGTAGCCTTCGTGAATGCAGATTTCGATGGCGACACCGATCAAGATTTTCTGATGATCGATCCGGCGGAAACGCAAGTTGTGCTTTTGGAAAATATCTTGCACAACCAATTCCGCGAACAAACTTTGGCCGATGCCAAGTGGTCGCTGGCTCCTGGGGCTAGCAGCCTCGTGGTGGCTGATGTGGATGGCAACAGTTCATGGGATGTGTTTAGCACCGGACCCGATCAGACGCACCTGAGCTACACGCAAACGATGCCCAATCAGACGGTGGCGGCACGCAATCAAGTGGTTCTCCCGCTGGGTGGTCGGTTGTTGGCCGTTGAAGACTTGAACAACGACGGTGCGCTGGATATGGTGGTGGCAGGCGATAACGGCGTCCGCGTCCTGCGCGGTCTATTTGATGAAGCTGGAGAACGTGGTTTTGCGTCTGAGCCCGTCGACTTGGCGTTTACAGGTCAAGCGATATCTGCACTGTCTCTGATCGATGCCGATGGAGATGGAATGCTCGACTTGCTGACCATCGCCGACGGAGCCCCGGTGGTGGGACTTGCCGAGGAACCAACGCAAGGTCGATATGTGTTGGCCCGCGTGCGGGGAATCAACGACGGGAATGGAGGAGGACGCATCAATCATTTTTCCGTGGGCTCGACGCTGGAGGTGTGGGCCGAGGGGGAGCATTTCTCACGCATCGTGCGACAACCCATGACACACATGGGACTTGGGAAACGGATTCCGGAGAACTTGCGGATCATCTTTCCAAACGGACTGACTCAAAATATTGAGAAAGTCGACACGAATGTGCTGATCGAAGAAATGCAGGTAGCTCGTGGTTCATGCCCCTATGCCTACGGTTGGACTGGCGAAAAGTTTGAGTTGATCACCGATTGCTTGTGGAACGCTCCATTAGGGCTGCAGATTGCTCGCGATCAAGTGCTCCCCGACCGACGCTGGGAGCATCTATTGTTTCCTGCCCGCATGATGCAACCTCGCGACGGCATGATCGAACTGCGTATCACGGAGGAGTTGTGGGAGATCGCTTACTTCGATCACATGCAGCTTACCGCGATTGATCATCCTGCCGAGGTCAGAGTGTTTACGAATGAAAAGGTTGGCCCCGCACAGATTGCCGAGCATCAGATTTTCGCCACGCAAGAACGACTTGCTCCGCTCGCCGCCACAGACAGTCATGGTCGCGATGTGCTCGAGCGGATTCGCGATCAAGATGGTGTCGTGGTGCAAGCCTTTGATATTCAGATCTGTCAGGGGCTCACCGAACCGCACTTTGTCGAGCTCGATTTCGGCTCGTTGCCAGTCGACGAGCATCCGCTGCGATTGTTTCTGACGGGCTGGATGTTCCCCACCGACACGTCGCTTAATATTGGACTCGATCAAAACCCGGACCAGGGCTCACCGGAGCCACCGAGCTTGTGGGTCGTTGATGAAGATGGCCAATGGGTGTGTGCTCAGCCGTTTATGGGTTTTCCGGGTGGCAAGACGAAGTCGATTGTGATTGACCTCGAGGGGGTCTTTCGAAGCGACGATCACCGACTGCGGATCGGTACCAGTCAGCAGCTGTACTGGGACGAAGCCTTTATCTCGTGGCACGCGGGGGATGAGTTTGTTCACCAGCAGACGCTGGACATGGCTTCTGCCGACTTGCACTACCGCGGCTTCAGTGCCCTGTTGCCGCGTGCGCCTGATCAACCCCATTGGTTCGACTACGATCAAGTGCGGGTCGCGGCGAACTGGCCGACTCTGGAAGGGCCTTTCACCCGTTTTGGCGATGTCAAAGAGTTGCTCGTGGCCGACGACGATCAAATGGTGGTCATCGTGTCGGGGGATGAGATCAAGCTCAAGTTCACTCCGCCCCGTGAACCGCTTCCCAGTGGCTGGGTCAGGGACTACGTCTTGCACAGCACCGGTTGGGACAAGGATGCCGATTTGAATACGCTTGAGGGACAAGGCTCGTTGCCTCTTCCGTTCATGCGGCAAACCGAATATCCAGCGTCTGTCGAACAGTGGGAAGAGGCTCAGGAGGTCTGGCGGAAGAATGCCGGGACATTGACCCGCGACCGTCAATGGGATCCCAAAGTCGCCCGCCCTTGACCGCGTCGCCCACTTCCCCGGGACGCAAATTTGCAAAATTGACGGTCCGTAGACTGGGCGATACAATAATACTCACGGTGTGTGGCTATGACTTGATTCCTCTCGTAACCACCGTCCCTGTTCTTTTCGGTCGAACGCATCCATCGTTTTTGTCTTATGCCAACCGCTCCTCACACTTTCGCAAGCTTCAACTGCTTGCCTGGCTGTCCGTCACACGGTGGCTGGGCGGTGATGTGTGCTTTTTTTGTTGTCTTTTTGGCAAGCGCTGTTAACGCCCAGGCGGCCGGCTGTCACTATGCCGCAGTAGGTACCTCAGCCGAACTGCACGAGGGTGGGCAGCCCGGCAAGTTGGCTCAAACCGCTTGGTGGTCGACAGCTAAAGTTCGATGTGTCTATGATTCAGGGAAGCTAGTCTATTTTCAAGTTCCCTTGGACGGCCTGCCTTGCCAAGGTCCCGGCTGTCGCGGTAAGTCGCCTGAAGACCGCATGCAAGCTCCAGTTGTCGTTGAGTCGCAGCGGCAGAATTTGTTTGGCGAGTTGGCATTGCGGCTGCCGAGCGGCAATCGCCCCCCAATCGCAGTGCTCGTGCACGAGGTTGGCGACTCTTCTTCTCCAGTGCTGTCTGGCTTGTTCCGCCCTCCATGCTCCTAAAGCTGTGGGATGTGGCGTTGATTTCTAGGGAGTTGCCGTAGACCGAGCCATTGGTTTACAAATGCTCCCTTGCATCTTTTCAATTGAACTGGAAGTATGGCATGAGTTCTTCACCGGAAGTGCCTGGGCACTTGTCGCACTTGCTCGACGCAAAACCAAAGGCCACTCCGCGGCGGGTGATTGGGCCGCGGCTGCGGATTTTGCTCGTGGTGGTGCTGGGACTGTTTTCCTTGTTGATGGCCAATGGCGTCTACTTGGGAGTCATTACATGGCTGCAGCATTTTACCGGCGACGTCTACGAAGATTTGTTTTATCAATTTATGTTCTTGGCGCACCTGGTTATGGGCTTCGTACTGCTTGCCCCGGTCGTCATCTTTGGTTTTATTCACATGCTAGCCGCCAAGAATCGGCGGAATCGTCGTGCGGTCAAGATCGGCTATGCGTTGTTCTTTATCTCAATCGTGGTTCTGCTGTCGGGTGTGTTGTTAACCCGCCAGTTCGGATTTGACCTTAAGCAACCCATGGTACGCAGCGCCGTCTACTGGGCGCACATCATCGGACCGTTGGCCGCGATCTGGTTGTATTGGCTCCATCGTTTGGTGGGACCAAAAATCAAGTGGTATGTGGCCCGACGTATTGGTCTGGCGATGCTGGTCGTGGTCGGTTTGATGGTCATCGTACAGATGCAGGATCCGCGGCAATGGAACGTAGCTGGCCCCGAGGAAGGCGACAAGTACTTTGAGCCGTCGTTGGCGCGGACCTCGACCGGGAACTTTATACCGGCCGAAGCGTTGCAGAACGACGAGTACTGCATGAAGTGCCATCAGGATGTTTATGACGGTTGGTTCCACAGCGCGCACCACTTCAGTTCCTTCAACAATCCCGCCTATCTGTACGCAGTCCGCGAAACACGCCGCAAAGTGCTCGAGCGCGACGGCAATGTGCAAGCCTCGCGGTGGTGTGCGGGTTGCCATGACTTGGTCCCCTTTTTCTCCGGTGCGTTTGACGACCCTCACTTTGATGATGTCAACCATCCGACGAGCCAAGCCGGAATCACTTGCACCAGCTGCCATGCGATAACGCACGTGGGGAGCGTCAGTGAAGATGGGGTGCGCACCACGCTTGGGAATGCCGACTATGTGATCGAGGAGCCGATCCAATACCCGTTTACATTTAGCGACAACGCGGTGTTGCAACGGGTTAATGAAATGTTGGTCAAGGCCAAGCCGAGCTTCCACAAGAAGACCTTTTTGAAGCCGCTGCACAAAACACCCGAGTTCTGCGGCACTTGCCATAAAGTGCACTTGCCAAAGGAGTTGACCGCCTACAAGGACTTCTTGCGTGGTCAAAACCACTACGACACGTTTTTGTTGAGTGGTGTTTCCGGGCATGGGGCGTCGAGCTTTTATTATCCCCCCGAATCGGAGCCCAATTGCAATGAATGCCACATGCCGCAGATTGCCTCCAACGACTTCGGCGCGAAGTATTCCGAAAAGGTAGGCGGACTGGCGGTCCACGATCACTTTACGCCCGGTGCGAACACGGCCCTCCCCTGGTGGCGCGGGGAAGACGCATGGGTTGAACGTGCCAAAGAGCTGCTGATCGGCGTAACGCGCGTCGATATCTTCGGAGTCCGTCAAGAAGGTGAGATCGACGGCGCGTTGATCGCCCCGCTCGGGCCCGAATACCCCGTCCTGGATGCCGGCGAGAAGTACTTGCTGGAGACCGTGATTCGCACAACAAAACTCGGTCACCATTTAACGCAAGGGACTGTTGACTCGAACGAACTGTGGTTGGAGATCAAAGTTACCAGCGGTGAGCGACTGGTCGGTATCAATGGTGGGATGGAAGAGGATGGTGCAGTCGATCCATGGTCGCATTTTGTCAATGTGTTTATGCTCGATCGCCAAGGTTATCGCATCGCGGAGCGCAACGCAGAAGATATCTTTGTTCCACTTTATAACAAACAGATTCCCCCGGGTGCGGGCCAGACGGTCCACTACGGATTGCAAGTTCCAGAGGATATCAGCGAACCACTTAAAGTCACCTTGCAGCTCAAGTACCGCAAGTTTGACAAGGGTTACATCGACTTTATGAATCGAGCGTATCGCGAAGGTGATCGGCCATTCCGCGAGCAGGGCCCACCAGGGGAAACCCCCAATCGCTTGCCAGTCACCATCATGGCTGAGGATAGCGTGGTGTTCAACGTGCGCACTCAAGCTGGAGAGGTGCTTCAGGCGAAACGTGCCGAACGCAAGACACCCGAGTCATGGCAGCGATGGAATGACTATGGAATCGGTATGTTGCTGGCCGGTAAATCGCAGCTGCGACAGGCCGCGGATGCATTCCGCGAAGTCGAAAAGCTCGGGAGATTTGACGGTCCAGTTAACTTGGGACGCGTTCAGTTCGCGGAAGGCGATTTGGATGCTGCCACCGAGTCGCTCAAACGTGCTGCCAAATTGGATCCGCCGCCGCCTGCCTGGACCTTGGGATGGCTCAGCGGTGAGGTGAGCCGACAACAAGGCTTCTTTGAAGAGGCCGCAGCCAGTTTTCGTAGTGTACTAGAAGATAACACGCCCGAACGCCGAGAGCGAAAGTTCGATTTTAGTCTCGACTTCCGCGTCCGCAATTCGCTGGGCTTGACGCTCATCGATCTGGCAGACCTGGCGGAATCTCGTGGTGAAAGCAAGCGTTCGCAGCAACTGCTGGCTGAGGCTCAAAGCCAGTTCCAGAAGACATTGCAAGTCGACTCGGAGGATGTCACGGCGCACGCCAACTTGGCCATCGTCTACGCACGTCGCGGCGAGCAAGAGCTGGCGGCGAAACATAGTGAATTGCAATTGCGGTACAAGCTCGACGATAGCGCCGGGAGCCAAGCGATACCGGAGGCCCGGCGACGTTATCCGGCGGCTGATCACGCGGCGGAGCCCTTGGTGATCTACTCGTTGCACCGCGAAGGAGCTCCCCAGGGCTCTGCTCCGCGTTAAATATCTTTTTCCTCTGGTTAAAACACATGCACTTTTCCAAGCTTTGCCTCCCACTAAAAACAAACCAACAAGATCACTCCAACCAGGAACATTCCCTTGGCACCCAAACACCCCAAAAGAATATCCGCCCAGGAACCCACCGAAGAGGTGCAGAATGATGAAGCGATCGGCAAGGCCTTGCGAGTCTCTTTGCTGGCTGGCTTGACTATCCTGGCAATCATCGGAGGTGCTGTGGCAGCGTCGTATTACTTCCAGCCCCCGGCGGAAGAAGATCGCACTACGCAAATTGCTTTACCCGAGGTGCGGCGGGTGGCCAAGCTCGAGTTACCCCAAATCCCGCTCACGGATATCACTGCGGAGACTGGCGTCGACTGGCGGCATGTCAGTGGGATGGAAGGTGAAAAGCTGTTACCCGAGACGATGGGAGGCGGGGTGGCAATTTTCGACTACAACAACGATGGCCATCTTGATTTGCTGTTCGTGGGTGGCAAGAGCTGGGAGTGGGCTAAAGAGGTCGTTCCGGATCCGCGTTCCCTCTGTTTATATCAAAATGATGGAACTGGGGAATTTACCGATGTGACCGCCGAGGTGGGGCTCGATATTCAGCTTTACGGCATGGCAGCCGCTGTGGGAGATTTCGATAACGACGGTTGGGATGACTTGTATGTTACCGCACTGGGGCGCAATCGATTGTTTAAAAATCAGTCTGGCAAATTTGAAGAGGTCACGGATGCAGCTGGCGTCGCGGGAGGAGACACTGCTTGGAGTTCTGGAGCCACTTGGTTCGATTACGACAACGATGGTCGCCTGGATCTATTCGTGTGCGACTACGTGATCTGGTCGCGTGAGTTGGATCAGTCGCTCGGCTTTTCATTGACCGGTATTGGGCGGGCTTATGGCCAACCCACTGCATTTACGGGGACCCATTCGCACCTGTATCGCAATAACGGCGATGGGACGTTTGAGGATGTGACGAAGGCCATGGGGATTGAGGTGGATAGTCCTAATCTGCTAGTGCCCGAGGGTAAAGGATTGGCCGTGGTAGCCATGGACGTCAATCATGACGGCTGGACCGACCTGATGGTAGCCAATGACACGGTCAAGAATTACTTGTTTATCAACTATGCGGGGAAGGAGTTTGTTGAATCGGGGGTAGAGATGGGGGTCGCCTTCGATCGGAGTGGTAATGCCACGGGGGCCATGGGAGTTGACTGTGGGTATTTGCGAAATGATGAATCGTTGGCGATTGCTGTTGGCAACTTTGCCAATGAGCCGTCGTCGCTGTTTATGACTCGCGGCGCCGAGCCGCCGTTCAACGACTTGGCGATGCCATCGGGGCTGGGCCCTGTCAGTCGTTTGAATCTCACCTTTGGACTGTTCTTCGCCGATCTGGATCTTGATTCGCGACAAGACATTGTCTGTTCCAATGGGCATTTGGAAGCGGAAATATCCAAAGTTCAGTCGACACAACAGTACGCACAGCCCCCTCAGTACTTTTGGAACGCCGGTCAGCAAGGGGAGACAGAGTTGGTGGCGCTCACTGCAGAGCATGTCGGAGCTGCAGCGGTCGAACGTATGGTGGGCCGCGGAGCTGCCTATGGGGATCTCGATAGCGACGGTGATCTGGATCTGGTACTGGTGGCCAACAGTGGCCGGCCCCGCATATTGCGCAACGATCAAACCCTCGGCAATCACTGGGTGCGTTTGCGTTTGGAGGGAAGTGGCAATTCGAATCGAAACGCTTATGGCGCCGAAGTGCAGTTGCAGGTGGCTGGCAAGACTCAGCGCCGCATTGTCTCCGCTACCCGCAGTTACCTGAGTCAATGCGAACCGACGTTGACCTTTGGCCTGGGGGAGTCGACGTCGATCGAGCAAGTCACCATCACATGGCCTGATGGCCAAACGCAAGTGTTAAAAAATCTTACGAGCAATCAACTGCACCGTATCGTACAGGACTAGCCGCGTACCGAGTGCCACAGGCTTGTCAGCGTTCTTCAATCCGAAGGCTTTCACCGTCTTTCAAAAAAGTTCCTGTGAAAGCCTAGGTACCGTTGGAGTACAAGCGTTGGATGAGCGGTTTAGGTAAATGAAAGCAACAAGAGATATTAAAAGTAGCGTGGTTGGTTGATTAAGGTGGTTCGGCGGTTTAGTTGGCTGGGTGGTTTAGTAGGCTGGGTGGTTTAGTAGGCTGGGCGTGAGAGGTGAGGGGGGATAGGCACGAGAGAAGAGAGCGCGAGCAAAGTGAAGTATATCCAGCGAAAAACTTCCTTCTGCGTAGGCTGAATCGAAGGTAACGCGCGCAAGCAAGTTTATGACAGCACCGCGTGAATGACATCCCCTTCGACGTTGGTCAAACGCCGCTGGACTCCGTTGTGCTCAAACGTCAGTCGCTCGTGGTCCAGACCTAATAGATGCAGGATGGTCGCGTTCAAGTCATACAAGGGATGGATGTCTTCAACCGCTTTCTTCCCAAGTTCATCGGTCACGCCATGACTGACCCCCGACTTGACTCCCGCCCCTGTCAGCCAACAGGTAAAACCATCGGGATTGTGATCGCGCCCTTGAGCTCCTTTTTGAAACATAGGCATGCGACCAAATTCGGTACACCAAACAATCAGCGTGTCCTCCAACAGCCCGCGCGCTTTCATGTCGCGCACCAGGGCGGCGGTGGGCTGGTCCATTATGGCTGCGTGCTTGTCGTATTGTTCCTTGAGCTTGCTGTGCCCATCCCAATTCAACTCGCCACCACTCGCATAAGCCCCGTTGAACAACTGGACAAAACGGACACCACTTTCAATCAAACGCCGAGCCAAAATACAATTCTTTGCATAAGCTGCTTTGATGGGATTGGATAGATCATCGGCACCGTAACTGCGCAACGTGTGCGGCGACTCGCTACTCAGGTCGCTGATAGTCGGAACACTCAATTGCATCCGAGCAGCTAATTCATAACTTGCAATCCGTGCGGCTAGCTTCCCCTCCCCCGGATGTTGTTCAAGATGACGTTGATTCATCCGCTGCAGCAGAGCCCGGGCGGCCCGGTCTTGTTCTAACGAGATTAGATCGGGAGGGACCAAGTGCCGAATGGGACTGTTCGCACTAAACGGGGTGCCTTGAAATTCGGCGGGCAAAAATCCCGAACCCCAGTTGTTTACACTGGCCTGGGGAACGCCGCGTGGATCGGGAATCGCCACAAACGCTGGCAAATTCTGGTCTTCACTTCCCAGTGCATAACTGACCCAACTGCCAATGCTGGGAAAACCATCTTCGACAAAACCGGTCGAAAGAAAATTCTCGGCTGGTCCATGCGTGTTGGACTTGCTGGTCAGCGAATGGATAAAGGCAAATTCGTCGGTCAGCTCGGCCAAGTGCGGAATCATCTCCGAAACCCACTTGCCTGTTTCACCCCGTTGGCGGAATGAATATTGCGGGCGAGCGAGTTCCCCGGCGGGACCTTGGAATGTAACCGGTGGGCCACCCACTAGCGGCTTGCCGTCCTGTTTGATCAACTGGGGCTTGTAGTCCCATGTTTCCAGTTGACTGACCGCGCCGGCACAAAAGACTACCAGCACATTTTTCGCTTTGGCCGAGTAGTGACTCGCGCGGGGTGCGTAAGGCTGCGATGGATCGATCTGCGGCGATTTGCTCCCGCCGGATTGCGCCCTCAGTCGCTCGCAGCCCAGCAAGCTCGCCAGCGCAATGGAGCCAATCCCGGTGGTGCTATCTGCCAGCAACTGGCGGCGATTGAGAGTTGTATAGTTGTACATGGCGGCTCTAGGGTAAGAACAGAAATTCGTTCGAGTTGAAGATCGCTCGGCAGAGTGTTGCCAGTCCGTGTGTTCGAACGACCGGCGCTGCATCCGCTATTTCGTCATGGTTCGGCTCGCGGCCCAGGGCAAGTTGATAAGTGAGCGCGATTTGTCGGTTCACATCGTTAGGTTCCAGCTGCTCGACACGTTGGCGAAGTGCCTCCGCTTCTTCGATCGTAAAGTGGCTATTGAACAGGTTGAGTGCCTGGATGGGGGTGGTTGATTGCCGGCGCCGAGCCGTACTTTGCCCTGCGTCGGGACAATCAAAGGCACCAAAGACCGCTTCGCGCTCCATGCGAATTTTGTGGGCATAGACCATGCGCTTCAAACCATCACCACTAAACGACTCGACAGGTGGAAAGCCGCTGAGTCCACCGCGCGACTGAAACAGATCGAACCCAGGTCCGCCGATTTGCAGATTCAATCTTCCACTGACCGCCAACATTGTGTCGCGAATCGTCTCGGCTTCCAAGCGGCGAGGCGGATAGCGCCATAGCAGGCGGACGTCGGCATCGATCTCCTCAGCTCGAGGATCGATTCGACTCGACTGCCTGTAGGTTGCTGAGAGTACCATGATCCGGTGCAAATGTTTGATCGACCAACCCGATTCGATGAACTCCTGCGCCAACCAATCGAGCAACTCAGGATGGGTCGGCTGGTGGCCGCTGCGCCCAAAATCGCTAGCCGTTTCCACCAGCCCGACACCGAAGTGCCATTGCCAAACTCGATTCACCATCACCCGCGCGGTAAGCGGGTTTTCGGGTGAAGCGATCCACTCTGCCAACGTTTGGCGTCGTTCCACGTCGCTACTGTCCGACGCGAGCGTTACATTGTCGAGCGCACTGAGCACAGCTGGCACGACTTCCTCCAGCGGTTGTTCGGGATCACCGCGCGACAGCAGGAAAGTCGGCTCGGGGAGACTGAACTGGCCAGCAAATACCATAGGCACTTTGCTCATTTCCGCCAGTTCGGCTTCCAGCTTCGCTTGCGTTTCCAACAGCGATTGCAACTCAGTCGCCTGGTTGGTGGTAATGCCTGCGACATGTTGCAGATGGTCAGACGCTTCGCCCACTTCGAGCGAGAATAGAGTTGGCACGCGATCGTCCAGTTGTCCGTCACGGTCGCGGCTCCAGGCGATACTGGTGATATCGGTGACCTCAGGAAGTTCAAATTGCACCCACCCCTGCCCTGCTTTGTCCGACATCCAACTGCGACTATTTCCATACAATCCATCGTGGATATGCTCGAGGCGATGAATGTCCGACGTGCGACTCCCCGATGCGGTCACTGTTGTGCCATGAGCAGCGAGGGCCACATTCTGTCGCGCCTCGCCGCTGGCAAATATCTCGAACTCGTCGATGCAGGGTTCGATCAGACCGAGTGCGGGGTGGCGATTGGCATCATGAATTGTAAAACGGATGAACTTTGCGGGGCGTGGCGTGAATGCGAGTTCGTTCAATTTCGCGTTGGTAGTGACGGTGGACTGCGAGGCTTGTTTAGCCGTCAGTTGTTGCTCGAGTGCCGCGATTTGCGATCGGAGCGATTCGGCTGCGGCGAGTTTAGATTGCGATTCCGCCGATTGAATCGGTCGCTCGCCGTATTTCACACCGCTAAAGAAGGCTTGCAGCGCATAGTAATCGCGATGCGAAATGGCATCAAATTTATGATCGTGGCAGCGAGCGCAACCGATGCTGAGCCCCAGGAAGGCTTCGCCCGTGTTGATGATGATCTCAGCCAGTTCATCTTGCCGTGCCAAGCGCTTGGACTGGTCGTCCTGTCCGATTTGCCCTGGCAACAAAGCAGCCGCGGTAACCAGAAAACCGGTCGCCGCGTCTTTGCCCAACATGTCACCCGCCAACTGCTCGCGGATGAATTGATCGTAAGGTGTGTCCTGATTGAAGGCGTGGATCACGTAATCGCGATAGGGCCAGGCGTTGGGTCGTGGCGTGTTGACTTCGCACCCATCGGTGTCGGCATAGCGCACGACATCCAGCCAATGTTGGCCCCAGCGTTCGCCGTAACGCGGCGATTTCAGCAGTTCAGCGACCACGCGTTCGAGTGCATCGTCGCGGGTATCGCTGAGAAAGCGCTCGATCGCTGCCGGAGTGGGTGGAAGCCCAGTTAGATCGAACGTCACCCGTCGCAACCAACTCAATCGCTCGGCGGGAGGTGCTAGACGCAAGCCATGCTCTTGCAGTTTCGCCAGCACAAAATAGTCGATCGGATTGTTGGCCAGCGTTGAAGGCTTCTCTGATTCGACTGCCGCGACAGTCTGAGGCTCGAGGAGCGGGGGCTTAGCGACTTTCAATGGTTTAAATGACCAGTGATCGGTGCGATCTTCAAGTTGTGCCAGATCCACACCAGCGGGCCAATGCCCCCCCTGCTCTACCCAGCGTGAGAGAATACCGATTTCGGCGGGCGAAAGCCCTGGACCCTGGGGAGGCATCCGTTCGTCAGCGTTCTCGCTTGTAACAAAGGCGATCAGCGGTGATTCGTCAAGGTTGTTCGGGACAATGCTCGGACCATAGCCATCGCCTCCTTTGAAAGCCTCGGACTTGATATCCAGTCGCAGTCCACTCTTTTGCTTGTCCGCGCCATGGCAACTGTAGCAATGCTGTTCCAGGATGGGTCGCACATCCCGAACGAAGTCGACTTCATCGGCACGAGAGGGTGCATGAGCAGACACAGCGACAACACACCAAGCGACTGCACACCTCGACAACCAACCAGCTGCGGGGCGCAACCCGTGGCAACCAGTCGCAATGGGCGACACGCGACTCATGCTCAACAATTTATCAGTTACCGATACATCAGTAGATGGTTCGAGTGCTTGCATGGGTATGGATCGCTTGGTTAATACAGTCTGCTAAAGCGTCCTTGCGCACTTCTCGCGAGGGTGCGTTTACTGCGCCCATACTTCGACTTCGGTTACGCCGCTGCGGGCGTTGCCCTGATGCGTAAAGACGATTCGGACGCGGGAGCTGATCAACGGTTTGAATCGTACGGTATTCATAAAGCTGCCAGCCGGCTTCGCAGGCGTATACTGAGGCTCATCGACCCCTTTCCACTGCTTGCCATCGTGTACTTCGATGTTATAAGCCTTGGGTGACTGCACTCCTCCGCGATCATCGTAGATATGCAAGTCGACACGGCCGATCTCTTGGGGCTTGCCAAAGTCGATTTCTAACCAGTCGGTCGCATCGGGCGATTCATAACAGGTCCAGCGGTTCATCGGAGTTGGCAAGAAAATAATCTTGCCATCGATCGCGCTTTGCGGATTTCCTCCGAAGCGATCGGAATGGGATGCGGTGGCACGCGGATAGCCTTCGCGTTTAGGATTGAAGGCTAGATTTCCCGCTGGTGGCGGTGCAGGCTGAT
Organism: Pirellulaceae bacterium; assembly: GCA_041751975.1. GTDB lineage: Bacteria > Planctomycetota > Planctomycetia > Pirellulales > Pirellulaceae > Aureliella. The sequence goes on along the minus strand of JBGSHW010000157.1, from coordinate 58,759 downwards.
AAGGCAACCTACCGATCCCCCAGGCTTCCAGTTCGGTCAATCCGGAGCGACTCCCCGGGGCGTGCGTCAGCGTCAGACGTAATTTCTGCAACTCAGTCGGTGCAAGCGTGATCGTATTCGCCCGCCGTCCGGTCGGAGTTGCCGGCACGCGACCTAACTCTTCGATCGCATGCCAACTCGATCCATCCCAGTGTTCTAGTGCGAAGCTAGCGGGGGGCTTGATTCCTTGCTCATCGTCCAAGAAAAACAGCTTTAGCATGTCGATGGAACGCGGAGTGCCAAAGTCGACGACAACCCAATCGCTGTCGTTAGGCGATCCGTCCATTGTCCAGCGGTTGGGTGGATGGATGTGATACCAATAATTTCCGTCATTGATTTTGGAAAGTGACGTATTCTCGGCGACAAACGAGGCACTCAACTGTGGAAAGTAGTCACCATCGTTGTTGACGGCAAAGTTCATCGGCATTTTGGTAACCGTCATTTCGCTCGACGCGTCATTGGCAGGCCAAACGACCCGCATCGCTTGCAACTCGGGAGATGATTGCAACACCTCGCCATCGAGCAAGATGTGCAAGCCAGGCCCATGCGCGTAGCGTGTACCACTTTTGTCCCATAGTACCGACAAGGCATGACCATGGTACATCACATCGTCTAGGGCAAAGTACTCCCAGTCGGAGGGTGCTAAAGGATCAACGACCAGCGTGTTGTCCGCCTGTTCCTGAATGCCTACCAAGCCGGTGATCACCAGGTCGCAGAAGCCGGAATGCAAGTAATGTTCGCTGTGGTTGTAGCCATCGTGACCTTCGAACGAACCGGTATCGGGATGCAAGGCTTCGGCCAAATACGGGCGTCCATCCTTGCGATGGGAGTTGGAATAGATCTGCAACAAGTGCACGTAGTCATCGGCAGTGACCGGCAAACCCTCGGTTGCTCCTTGTCGCAGTACATTCGCGAGTGCCTTCAGCGTCTGAGTGGTTGCAAACGGCCAGGACTGTCCACTCCACCAGCAGCATGAATTCTTAAGCAAGAACATCGGGTCTTTCCGTTCGACGGTCGACGGACCGAACTGCGCGTAAAACGCGTTTTCGTCCATCAGTTTTTCCCAGGCAACTTCGAAACCGCGATCTTGGTCGAGCATATTGAATTGCCAGGGTACATAGCCGATTAACTCACGACCATAAGGGCTCCCGGCGAACTCTCCCGTTTCGTAGGTGAGACTGAGGGCTTTGATTTTGTGACCCTCACGCTCTTCATCATCGCGAAAGGCAGGGAAGAAGAACTGGCGTTTTTCGTCCCACAGCAGCTCCTGCATCTTCGACTTCAAGTTGTCCGCCTTCTGCTCATACTGGGCGGCGAGGTCAGCCTGTCCCGCCAGTTGGGCGATTCGAGCAATGGCCTGTGCGTCGGCCCACATGTAGGCGTTAAACGAAGGTCGATAACTGGGCGCGCCACGCAAGATGTCTTTGGTCTGACGGCTGTTGATGTTGAACTCCATCCCATCGTCGTGTCCGGTCTGCCAGAACAAGCCAACTGCGGGAACAAAGTGCCGTTGCTCCCAACCTTCGTAATTGCCAATCAAATCTGGTAACAAGTCGACCAGCCAGGCTTCGTCGTTGTGCACTTGATGCACGGCCCAGGCAGAGTCGGCGAGCCAGGTCGAATAGTTGTGGGGTTGAGCACCCGGGGTACGCAACCAATAGCGCAGGTAGTCACGAGCGATGCGCGGATCACGGAGCCAACGGGCTTCGTAGAGTTGATGTCCGGCGGGGCAACTGATCGCACCGTAAGCGCCCGACCAAAATGGACGGTCGATGAACTCGGTGAATGAGTAACCGCTGTTGGGTGAACCGTAGGTTAGGTGCTTGGTTAGAAGTTCCCAGCGGTAATAGTAGGTGGTGGTGAGATCCGGATCGGGGCATTCGAAAAAGGGAATGTGTGCGGCATACCAGTCCCAGTCGCGGTTATCCCAGAACGTTTGTTGATCCAATTGTTGTTGTTTGTCGAGGACTTGCGCATCGGCGCGAGAGACAAACGGCAACAACAGCATGAACCCTGCAAACCAAGATCGAACTAAAAACACGTTGTGCTTCCTGTTAACTTTTAAAACATTTTCAAGAACATTGTTGTGGATGCGTAGTGACGCCCCTCCCCGGCCCTGATAGGCCGACCCTCCCTGCGGGAATTCGAGCAAAATGCTTGAATTCCCACAGGGAGGGTAAGTTGCAAGCCAGACCTCAGTTTGCAAGCCAGACCTCAGCAATAACGCTGCATCTCCAAAGAAATAGGGCGACCTGCTTAGGCCAATATGTCACGAATGACGGTACCATGCACATTCGTTAAACGTCGTTGTATCCCATTGTGATAAAAACTTAGTTGTTCGTGGTCGATACCGAACAAATGTAAAATGGTTGCGTGGAAATCATGCCAGGGGACCGGGCTCTCAACAGCCTTCCACCCGATCTCATCGGTCGCTCCGTAAGCGAATCCCGGTTTTAGGCCTGCACCGGCCAACCAGCAGGTGAAGCCGTAACGGTTGTGATCACGTCCCGGACCGACGGAGTCAGCCGCGGATTGCGCGAAGGGTGTCCGTCCAAACTCGGTGGTAAACAAGACGAGCGTATCGTCAAGCATCCCGCGTTGTTTTAAATCGCGGAGAAGTGCTGCCACCGGGCGATCGATGCGACTAGCCTCGAGCGTATGGTTTTCTTTGACGTTCTCGTGAGCATCCCAGCTGGCGCGTGGGCTGCCTGCGATGGGACCTCCCGAGAAAAGCTGCACGAAGCGGACTCCTTGTTCTAACAGTCGGCGTCCGAGCAAACAGCGTCGCCCCATGTCGGCCGTCTGCGGCTCCTCGACGCCATACTCTTGCAGGGTGGTCGCTGATTCGTCGGCGAAGCTACTGACTGCCGGAATCGAAGCCTGCATCTTGGCGGCCAACTCGTACGCTTTAACTCGATCGAGCAAGGCCGCATCCACCGGATGGCGGGCCGCATGCTGTTGGTTGATCGCTTGCACGAAGTCGCGGGTGGCTTGATCGGTGGCGGGGTTCAACTCTCGAGCTGGAAACAGATCGCGGACCGGTTGATTGCCGCTGGTCAACACGACCCCTTGGTGGTTGGATGGGAGAAACGCACTGCTCCAGGTGGAGGTGCCTGTGTTGGGAGCTCCACGTTCATCGTTCAGGACCACATAAGCCGGCAATGACTCATTCTCGAGCCCCATGCCGTACGAGATCCAACTGCCCATCGATGGATAGCCGTTGAATTCAAAGCCGCTGTTGGCCAAGAACAAGCCTGGGGTATGATTAGCCGATTTGGATTCCATCGAACGGATGAGGGTCAAGTCATCGGCCAGTTCCGCGATGTGCGGGAACATATCGGAGAGGACTAAGCCGCTTTGTCCACGCGGTTTAAAGGCCCAATCCGCTTGCCGGAGCAAACCGATCTGCCCGAAGAAGATATCGGGTTGTTCATTCGTCTGCAGCGACTTGCCGTGCAAACGCTCGAGTTCGGGTTTGTGGTCGAATGAATCGATGTGGCTTAAGCCGCCGACTAGGCAGATGTGAATCGCGCGTTTGGCGATTGGACGAAGATCCGGCTTGGTCGTTTGCACTGATGCACGCGAGGACTGGTTGAGCAGTGCTGCAAGTGCCGTCGCCCCCAGCCCATGGAGTCCCCAGTCAAAGAACTCGCGTCGATTAGCAATTGGGAGTTTAAAGTTCATAGTGGACGGAGCAGTTGGGTGGGGGAGATCGAGGTGGGGGCGAGGCATCGATTCAGCGCTAACTGTTATTGTAGTTCTTCGGCGGAGGAAAACTTGTCCTCAGTGGATGACAAATTCGTTGAAGTTGAAAAGGCCTCGGCACAGAGCTGACAGCCCATGTTGTTCAACAAGTTGCAGTGACAGTCGCTGCTCAGTGGGGGTTGGCTCGCGGGCGATAGCCAGTTGCCACGCATGCGTCACTTGTCGGGCTGGGTCCGTCCCCACGTCGTTTTTGACTCGCTCCGCCATGGCATCGGCCATATGGAATACAAACACGTTGTTGAGCAAGCTTAGCGATTGCAGCGGCGTGGTTGTCACTGCCCGCCGGGGTGCGGAAGCGGCCGGATCGGGGCAGTCGAACGTATCGAGCAGCGCACTGCGACCGCCGCGTGGATTGAAGCGATAAACAGTCCTCCGCCACACGGATGCACCGAAAGCATCGATCGGTTCGTAGTAAGTGGTACCATTATTCTCAATGACGGAAACATCTTTGAAACTTGGGCCACCGGCGGCTACATTCAACTGGCCAGCCACACTCAGCATCGCATCTCGCAACGTTTCCGCGTCAAGCCGCCGTAGGGGGCCGCGCCATAGCAGGCGGTTCTCAGCATCGATGGCTTCACCCCTGGCGCGGAGCTCCGCTGGCAACTCTTGGGCAGCTTGACGATAGGTGGCGGAGGTAACGATCAAGCGGTGCAACGGCTTCAAACGAAACCCGTGGCCCACAAATTGTTCGGCTAAGTAGTCGAGTAACTCAGGGTGTGTTGGGCGTCCGCCGTTGAACCCAAAGTCATTGGGGGTCTCAACAATACCAGTGCCAAAATGATAATGCCACATGCGATTGACCATCACCCGCGCGAAAAGGGGATTATCGCGATGGGCGATCCACTGTGCCAACTGACGCCGGCGCTCCGACTCGGGGGCATCCGGTGGCAGCGGCATATCCGAACCGAGATGGGAAAATATTTCCAGCGGTCGGGGTGCGACAACTTCGTCCGCCAAATCAGGGTCCCCCCGCAACAAGACTTGAGTCGTTTCGCCTTGACCAGGGACAAGCGTGTATACCTTGCGTTTGGCCAGAGTGAGTTGCCGTTCACGTGCGATACTCAACTGTTCAATGGCTGCCTTCAATTTATCGCGTTGTTCGCGTTGTGGAGCGTCGAGCCATGCAACCATTTCTACTTCCGACACGTAATCCGCGAAACTATCGCGGGCGGCGCTGATTTCTGCGGCGGTAAGCGCGCGATCGTAAAAGGCAGCGCGATGCAATTTGCCCATGATGAGCCGATTGCCTCCCGGTGGCTTGTGACGCAGGCCAAACAGCAGTTCCGTTTCTCCAGCGGTATACGTGTGCAACGGCGATTTGGCGATTGCATGTCCGTAGACTGCGCCATCGCGATACGCCTGAATTGAGCCATCGGCGTGATAGACAAACACAAGGTGGACGGGGCGGTCCATGGCGGCGGTCTCTTGCGGTCCTTGAAACGAGTCGGTGCGCACGAAGCTGTTGCTGCCAGCCATCCATTGCTGCGGGTCTTGTTCCGCAAAGACAATCGCGTCAAAGACGGAACCGTCAATCGCTTCGATTGACATTGCAGCTCCGCCAGCTTGCGCCAGGTTGTCAAGTTGAATCCAGACCTCCAGCGACTTTTCCTGTATGTTGGCTGGCAGTGGTGGTGTCGTTACAAAATTTTCGCCATCCAGCAGCAGATAACCTGCCTCGACGCGCACGTTTCCCTGAGACGCGCCATGCAAAACACCGAGGTTGTCACGCAAATCGGTGTCGAATTCCCATCGCGCCACTGCGGTGGGAGGAGTCGCCACGGTCACTTCCCCCACTTGCTTCGCTGCCAGAACTGCCAGTCGCGTCACCCGATCCAAAGTTGCGAGTTCGTCTTGAGCTTGCCGCAGGCGTGCGTCGAGTTGTTCGAGTTGCAAGCGAGCGGGCTCCGACGTCAGCACACGTTCTCCAAAGCCCAGGCCGGAAATGGCAGAGGCAAGCTGGTAGAACTCCGTCTGCGAGATAGGGTCATACTTATGGTCGTGGCAACGTGCGCAGTTAATTGTTAATCCCAAAAAGGTTTGACCGATCGTTGCCAATACATCCTCGATTTCATCTTGCCGGGCAAGTTGCTTCATGCGCTGGCTGCCGCCAACAACTGTGTTGTGGAGCCCAGCCGTCCAAAAGCCCGCAGCTGCCGCGCCCTCATTGTCACCTGGTGCGAGATCACCGATCAGTTGCTGGCGAACGAATTCATCGTAGGGCATATCTTGGTTTAGTGCATTGATGATCCAGTCGCGGTAGGGCCAAGCATGATCGCGAGGGAAATTTCGTTCGAAGCCATCACTTTCACCAAATCGAACCACGTCGAGCCAGTGTCGCCCCCAACGCTCGCCGTAATGCTGGGAAGCCAACAGCTCATCGACTATACGCTCGTAGGCTGCCAATGAGGGATCTGCATCAAAGTCAGCGACCTGCTGTGGCAAAGGAGGCAGGCCGATGAGATCATAGTAAACGCGCCGCAACAATTCACGCGGATTCGCCTGCGGCGAGGGTTCCAGACTGACAGTCCGCAATCCCCTGACTATGAAGTCATCGATCGGATGGGGATGGTCCAGCGGGGAAGCCGTAGAGGCCGGAGTTCCATCAGGAGATGCTCCGTTAGCCAAAGCTTCTGTAGCCAGCGTGTTGATCGGCGGTAAGGCAGATGGTGTGTCTGCGTGTGTCGAGAGACCCAGTGGCTGCAGAGCCCACCAATCTCTTCCGGCGCGTGTGCTGTTCGTGTGAGCGAAACGATCAATGGGGGAAGTGCCCCATGCCGCGCCAGCGGCCAGCCACTGCTGGAGCTTGGTTTTATCTTCGATGCTTAACGGGTGCGCGGGGGGCATTTCATCGCTGGCTACGCGTTGCCACAGCAAACTCGCATCGGCATCGCGTGGGACAAAGGCTGGCCCACTATCGCCCCCAAGTGCGGCCAACTGTTCGTCGGCCAACGACAAGTCACCCTCTGGCTTTGTTCCTGAATGGCATTCCAGGCAGTGCGAAACCAGGAGCGGAGCGATCTCCCGGTCAAATGCTTCCGCAGAGCGAGGCACTCGGCTGTCAGCGCTCTCCTGCCCCATCGCCGGCCGAGTCAGTATAGAGCCGCTGTTACCAAGCAGAACTTCGCTAACAGTCAGGGCAATGACAATCGCTACGTTGGGATGACGCACTGTAAGACTCCGGCGGTGCACGTTTGCAAACGTGCATTATATCCGGTTTGTATCGAATGATGGTGGAATAAACGGAACCGTAATTTTTTGCATAGGTCACTCGTGAGTTTAATTGGCGACAAACAAGAGGGGGGAGCCGAACAATTTGCCAAATTATTTGAGCCCGGGAAAGAAAAATGAACTAGGGTTCAAATAGGGACTGTTCCATATGCGGTCCGCCAATCCTGTCAACCGCCGTTATGGATCCACTTTCGTGAGTTGCAGCTTGATTCCGATTGCTAAACAATTCGATGCCACCTCCACTGCGGGAGACGAACGCCGCACGCCCCATTCCCGGCGACCAAGACGGGGAGGTAAGGGCGCACGTCGACATGGAACAGCCGTTGTTGAAACGGCCATCATGCTCCCGATCATTATTGTTTTGTTATTCACATCGATCGAATTGGCAAATGGAATTTTTTTGAAGCAAGCCGTTACGATCGCGGCCTACGAAGGTGCGCGTTCAGCGACTCGACCTGGTGGCACGAATTCAACGGCTGAAAATCGTATTGACGAAGTGCTTCTAGCTCGCTCGGTTGGCACCTACACGGTAACGTTCTCTCCCACGGTGACCGAGTTAACGACGCGCGGTACCCCAATCACGGTAACCGTTGAGGCGGCCGCAAGCACCTATGCGCTCAATCCACTGCGGCTACTCCAAGATCGCAAAATGGGAAAAAGCATCACGATGGTGCGACTGTAGATGCGGAGTTCAAGTATTTGCCCTGAAGCCGAGACGCTTCCGATAACAACAGCTCTGTTTGTGATTCCTTCCTACGAGAGGTGCACTATGAAATATTCTTCGATCTGCGGTCTTAACGAATGTTGCACCCAACCTGGAGCTAACTCCAAGCCTGTAGTGCGACGCGGTTCAGCCTTGTTGTTAATCGTGGGCTTGCTGATCGTATTCGTAATCACTGCAGCCATTACCGTTGATTATGCTTATATGCAATTGGTGCGGACAGAATTGCGCGTTGCGACCGATGCGGCAGCCAAAGCGGGCGCAGAGGCTTTGGCGAGGACCGAAGACCTTGAGTTCGCTCGGTCAGAGGCGGTGCGTTATGCAGGTCTTAACACGGTCGCTGGAAAGGCCTTTAAGATTAAAGGTACCGATGTCAGTTTGGGTCGGTTGATCGAAGGTGCCAATGGGCGTTGGGAGTTTAGTTCGGGTGGGTCTCCGGAGAATGCGGTGCGTGTGCATGCGCGGACAGGCGGTTCAGCCTTACATCCAGCCGTGCCACTTTTTTTCGGTAAGGTCCTTAGCAAATCCGATTTTTCGCCACAGTCTCAGGCGACTGCTGGACAGCAGCAAGTCGAAGTGTGCCTTTGTCTCGACCGCTCCGGGTCGATGTTATTTGATATGTCAGGAACGGATTGGGTGTACCCTCCCAATAATCCCAAATTGAGCAACTTCACCGCTTGGGGAGCGAAGTGGCAAAATCACTTGTCGCCACCCCATCCGGTCAATAGTCGCTGGGCCGTGCTGGCTGGAGCGGTGCAAGTTTTCATGGACGAAGCCCAGCAGTACAATCCACCACCTCGCACCTCGCTGGTGACCTGGAGTTCAAATTACACGATGCCCATCGCTCCGTCCACGGTATTCCAATCAGCAACGATTAATGCCGCACTGCCACCCTTTGCAAACGCAGACTATCAAACCCAGCGGGCTGCTATTACGAACAGCATCAATCAACTTGGCGGGCTGCCAATGATGGGTGCCACCGACCTTTCCGCTGGTCTCGACTTGGCCGTTGCGCACATGACGGGGCCTCAAGCTTCGCAATTATCTAACAAGGTAGTGATCTTGCTCACCGATGGACAATGGAACAATGGACGCGATCCGATATCTGCAGGGGCTGATGCGCGGGATGCGGGGGTGCTTGTACACGCTGTCTCGATGTTGACCAATATCCAGCCGGATGTTCGTCAGATGGCTGAAATGACGGGTGGTCGCTACTACTTGACACAGAACGAAGAAGAGTTGCGTGAGGCCTTTCGTGACCTCGCACGCAGCCTACAAATCGTAATGATCGACTAGAACGTCCCAACTCCCAGTCTTTACACCACGCCCCACAGCTATAGATTCTCGCCATGTTTCGAAGTTTACCATCTAGTCGCAAACGCAGTTGTCGCTCCCGCAAGGGTGTGACGACGGTCGAGTTTGCGTTGACAGCGCCGATCATCTTGGCCATTTTCGTTGGGGCGATCGAATTGACGCGGCTCAACTTCCTAAGGCATTCGGCTGCCAATGCCGCCTACGAGGGCGCTCGCGCGGCCATCGTCCCTGGGGGTACAGCAGCCAACGCGCAGACGGAGGCGATGGGATTGTTAGAATTGGTGATGGCCGCCAACAGTGTGACAATTAACGTTCAAGAGACCACGGAGCGCGTAACGGTTACTGTGACCATTCCCGTCAACCAAAACTCCTGGGGTTTAGGCCGCTTCACAGCCAATATGAATATCGTCCAGTTCTGTTCCCTCTCGCGCGAGAATCTGGAGTAGGTCAGCGACTGCACGCAGAGGGAGTGTGGGAATTCGATTTGGCAGTGGGTAGAATGATGGTGCCCACCTCCCCTGCTTCTCACCTCAACCCTGCCAAGTCCCATGCACCATCGACTACTGTCTGTACGGCTCATTTGCTTGTGGCTACTGTTCTTTATGCATCCTGGCACCCTCCGCGCCACGGACGAAGTAGAGCTCCTCAAACTTCAAAATCAAGTTGCCTGGTGCATCGTCCCGTTTGACGCAGCGAAACGTGGCCCCGCCGAGCGAGCGGCGATGCTCAAGGAGTTGGGCATCCAGCGGTGCGCTTACGATTGGCGCGAAGAGCACGTGCCGACCTTCGAACAAGAGATTCTCGAATACCAGAAGCAGGGAATCGATTTTTTCGCCTTCTGGAGCGTTCACGAAGCCGCGTTTCAGCTCTTCGAAAAGTACGATCTGCATCCGCAAATCTGGCAAATACTGAGCGAACCGGCTGGCGAAACTCAAGCCGAAAAAGTCGAGTCGGCCGCCCAGCAGTGGCTTGAATTGGCCAAACGCACGCAGGCGATGGATTGTAAGTTGGGCATCTACAATCACGGCGGCTGGGGAGGCGAGCCAGAGAACATGGTGGCGGTCTGCCAGCGACTCCATGAATTGGGACAAACCCATGTGGGTATCGTCTACAATTTCCATCACGGGCACACGCACATCGAAAACTGGGCGCGTTTGTTTCCCCTGATGCAACCCTACCTGCTATGCCTCAATCTGAACGGCATGAACGCGAACGAGCAACCCAAGATCTTAGGGATTGGCCAAGGGGCGCATGAACTTGAGATGATTCGCCTGGTGGTCGACAGTGGCTACTCCGGTCCCATCGGGATCCTCGACCATCGAGAACAGATCGATGCACGCGAATCGCTGATCGAAAATCGTGATGGACTTGAATGGGTACGTCGGGAACTGACGACGCCGGGGAGTGGTGGTCCCAAGCCGATATCGCCGCAACCTGCTCAGCCGAAGGTGAACGATACCTCGCGGCTTGGACCGGGGCACCTTTTGCCGGGGACACCCGGATATCGTACACCGCCGCTGACCGCCGAACTGCCCTACGATGCGGAGCTCGTGCAGCGACTGGTCGAGGGGGCGCTCATGAGCGGTGATGCGTTGCGAGGTGCAGCCGTCTTCGCCAGCGACAAGTTGGCTTGCGTGTCATGCCATCAAGTGGGTGAGCAGGGGGGCAAAGTGGGGCCAGCCCTGCTGCCTCTGGCTAAAGAGCGCGAGCTGACACACTTAGTCGAGTCGCTGTTGTGGCCCGAGCGTGACGTTAAGCCCGAGTACCTGACTTGGCAGGTCCTGACCGTGGACGGCAACTCGCTGAGTGGCTTTCGCGTCGACGAGAGTGAGAAAACCTTAACGCTACGTGAGCCCTCCTCCGGCAAGTTGATAGCTGTACCCAAGGAAGAGATCGAACAACACCGCAGCGGCGGCTCGGTGATGCCCGCGGGTATGTTGGCCGCACTCACTTCGCAACAACAGCTCGACTTGATCCGCTTTTTAAGCGAGCTCGGGAGTTATGGTGATCAGCGCGACGCCGAACTGGAGCAAGCGGTCGCACACTCGCAAATGCGCGGCCCGGCAGAGTTCCCGCTGACCACCACACCATTGGCACCCGAGCGTTGGCAAAATTCCCAGCACCTGGTCACCCGTGATCGAATCTATGATTTTTATACGAAACAAGCCGAGCATTTTCGCGGTTTCCATCCCATGCCGATGCTGCTCGCTCCGTTCCCCGGTTTGGATGGTGGGAAGCAAGGGCATTGGGGCAACCAGAATGAAGCGGTGTGGGCTGACGGTCGCTGGAATGAGACCGACTTGGGATCGGTGCTGGCTGGCGTCTTTCAGGCGGATGGACGAGCGATCCCTCGCGGCGTTTGTATCCAACTCGGCGTACAAGGTGAGTTATCGGCTTGCTTCAACCCCGACACCTGGACGTATGAAAAGGTGTGGTCGGGTGGTTTCGTCGACTTTGATTCGGTACGACATGGATTTGTCAGCGGCTTGAGGATGCAGGGACGAGCGGTTGCGCTCCCCGAGCAGCCCACACCACCCAACACGTTTGCTTACCGTGGTTACTACCGGCATGGCCAACGCATTGTTTTTTCGTATACGGTGGATGGGATTGAATACTTGGATGCTCCCTGGTGCCTGGACGGCGAGTTCGTCCGCGAGGTGGCTCCGGCCGCTGAGCATTCGCTGCGGCAGGCTACCAAGGGAGGACCCACGCAATGGCCTCAGCGAATCGAGACCAAAATCCAGCCGGGAGCTGGCAGACCTTATGCGATCGATACGATTGAGTTGCCCTACGAAAATCCATGGCGGGCTCCTATGTTTGTCGGCGACCATGATTTTTTTGCCGATGGCAGTGCATTGGTGTGCACGATGCAAGGGGATGTGTGGCATGTGACCGGGTTGGATGCACCGCACGATCAGCACGGTACGGCGCGTTGGCGAAGATTTGCGTCGGGTTTGCACCATCCGCTCGGGTTGGTTATCGCTGATGGAGATATTTACGTTCAGTGCCGTGATCAGTTGACGCGACTGGTCGATCTGAATGGCGACGGTGAAGCCGATTTCTATGAATGCTTTAGCAATGCCTTTGAGACATCGCCTGCTGGTCATGATTATATCTGTGGACTGCAGCGTGACGAACTGGGCAACTTCTACACTGCCTCGGGCAACCAAGGCTTATTGCGGATCTCAGCCGATGGCCAGCGCGCGGATGTGTTGGCGACGGGCTTTCGCAATCCTGACGGGCTGGGGATGTTACCCGACGGTTCAGTCACGGTTCCAGTGTCGGAGGGAGAATGGACCCCAGCTTCAGCCATCAATGTCGTGCGCGATGCCAGTCAACGGATCGCGGAGCCACCACTGCACTTCGGTTATCGTGGTCCACAGAACAATACTCCGCCCGAACTGCCGCTGGCTTACCTACCGCGCGGGCTTGACAATTCAAGTGGCGGACAGGTCTTTGTCAGTAGTTCACGCTTTGGACCGTTGACTGACCAGTTATTGCATTTTTCCTTCGGAGCTGGTGCATGGTTTGCGGTCCTGCGCGACGAGGTCGCGGGACAACTGCAAGGGGCTGTGATCCCGTTGGCAGGCGATTTCCTTTCCGGTGCTCATCGTGGTCGCTTCAATCCAGTGGATGGTCAGCTGTATGTATCCGGGATGGCGGGCTGGGGTTCCTACACACCCGACGATGGTTGCTTCCAGCGCGTGCGATACACGGGTGATGCCGTTCAGTTGCCCACTGGGTTCCATGTGCATGAGAATGGCGTGCTGATTCGTTTTGCACTACCGCTTGCTCCAGCGATCGCTGGCGACGTCGCGCTGCAGTTTGCACAGTGTTGGAATTACCGCTACAGCGGCGCTTATGGATCGGTCGAATATTCGACGCAACACCCGGGAGTGGCGGCCCACGATCCCTTGCTGATCACCGGGGCGCATGTTCTGTCGGATGGTCATGCGCTTTTCCTTGAGATACCGGACATTCAACCGATGAATCAACTCCACTTGCGATTGCATATCGATAGCGATACGACACATTCCTGTTCACCGGTGGGCTCCGGGCATGATCTCTTCTTGACGGTCCACCGTTTGGATGAGCCATTTACCCAATTCGCCGGTTATCAACCACGCGACAAAACGATTGCAGCGCATCCCTTGTTGATCGATTTGGCGAACAATGCAGTGAGAGTCGAGAATCCTTGGCGACGACCTCTTGAAGGGGCCCGCGGCATTAAGCTCCAGACCGGGAAAAACTTGACATACCTCCAAGCCGAGTTCACCGTCAAGGCCGGTGAGCCGCTGGCATTAACTCTGGCCAACCCCGATGTGGTCCCGCACAACTGGGTGCTCGTCAAGCCGGGCTCGCTTCAGCGAGTGGGTGGACTGGCCAATCAGTTAATCGCCCAGCCGGAAGCTTTTGCGCGTCAGTATGTGCCAGCCAGCGACGATGTGCTTGTCCATACCGATGTGGTCGAACCCGGCGCGGAGCAAGCCATTTACTTTCATGCCCCCACTACTCCTGGGCGGTATCCGTACTTGTGCACGTTTCCCGGCCACTGGATGGTCATGAATGGAATCATGGTGGTGAAGTAAATTTAACGCCGCCAGCGTTTACTGCAGCAATCGCTATCGACGCAGGTTGAGCAGTTCATCGAACAGTTGCTGCGTGGCTGTGATCACTCGCGAGTTGGCTCGATACTGGGTGGAGGCCAACACTAGCGTCACCAAGTCGCCGCCGATATCGGTGTTGGATAACTCGAGTGCACCGGCTACCACACCGCCAATTCCGTTTTCACCCGGCCGACCTTCGATGGGTAAACCCGTGTTGATCCCCTGCGCGAATAAATTTTGTCCGCGCTGTTCGAGACCTTCGGGATTGATAAATCTCGCCAAACGAACTTGTCCAAGATCGCGAGCGATACCGTTGCTGAACACCCCTCGGATCGTTCCGTCCTCGCCGATGACGTAGCTGGTTAACGTTCCCGGTGGCGAGCCGTCTTGTCGAGCTGCTGCCAGGGTAGCATTATCGGTAGCCAGACCGGAGACAGCAGTAAAATCGATATCGAACTCCATCGGCGAAACGCTGGGAAGATTGAAGCGATCGATGGCTACCGTCGAATTGCTGGCTGAAATGAAGTTGCCGTTACCATCAAATGTCAGAATCCCGGTACCCACAGCAATGTTCGAACCGGAGCGTGGCGAATTGTCCGAAGAATCCGCGTACCAGCGATAGACAGTAGCTGCGTCCGTACGACTTTCGAGCACTGCCGTCACGCGGGTACGGATTGGCATACCCAACGTATCGTAGGTTACGAAGTCAGCCACCGCACTCTGCCCCTTCGCCTCCTGAACCGAGCCGAAAGCTAAGTTAGGAACGTTGACAACTCCGGAGGAATCCGTCACGCGAAAGCTGGTCAGATCGATGTCCAACGCGTTATCGAGACCGTTGTTGGATACAAAACGGAGCTGACCATTACGGATGTAGGCGCCTGGCAGCAGCGTACCACTCTCGCCCAAAATATTGTTAACGGATCCAGAGATAGGGTTCGCAGAGTCGGAGCCTTGGGTCTGAATTCCCATCGAGCTCTGCATGAACGAAACAAGATCCTGCACCGTTGAAGAGGCTGTGATTTCGAACCCCTTCGCCTCTAGGCTTCGCCCACCTTTGCGAGCCTGAAAAGAGAGTGAGCCGAGGTCAAATGGGTTCACGTAATCCAAGCCGTCTCGGCGAGTCACATTGGTCAGCAGTGTATTGCTGTTGATCGTCGGGCCATCGAGGTTCACCAGTCTATTACCCGGCAAAGCCAAATTGCTAATCTCTGCGTCGCTCTTGCTGTCGGTATAGTCTTGCCCAGGTGAGATCGTATCCACCAGATAAAATGAGTTCTGGTCAGTAGCCGTGTTGCGATAGATCCGAATTCCATCGTAGGCAGGGAAACCGCCGCCAGATGGTGGTGTCGGTGGTGTAGGGAAGTTCGTGAGATGGATTCTGCCATCCACAATGTTCTGCGGTCCGAGCACGATCGACGGCCGCGTCTCCGGATCGCCTGAGTGAAAATAGGTGATCATGTAGCTGTAGTTGCCGTTCAGCTGGGTGTTGTCTATGGGGGCACCCAGAACTAGTGAGCCATCATCTACATACGAACCACCCGTTGCGACTGTATCCAGCAAACGAAAATCGCTCCCACCCGCTTCTGTCCGGTAGATGCGCAGTTGCGAATACTCGCCGGGAGCGGTGGGGAGTGGATTGAGTGTGATCGTGTTGTCGCTCAAGCTGTTTCCAACGGGCACAGTAACGGCGAGGGGTGCGCTGGCTGTGGCCTCCTGTCCTGAACTGTCAAGGAAAGCAAAGCGATAGCGATAGGTCACGTTCTCTTGGAGTGCCCCGCCCCCCTGATTATGCGCCACGGTGATGCCGGTGGTGCTGGGGATGCTAGCGCTAGAGAGATTGACGGAACTGGCGTCGGGCCGCGGTACTGCAGCATCTCCCAGCACCACGCTTTGAATAACTTCTGCTGTATCGCCAATATCCCCATTAGGGGTTAGCGTCCCTTCCATAACCACAGTGCGGGTTGCTTGAGCTACCGCTTCGCTTCCGAGTGGAATGGTCAATGGAGCCAGCTGGGTTGATTGAATACGAAATTCATCATCAATACCATAACCGAGCAGTCGATTGCCGGTCGGCGTGACCAGTTGATTTTGACTATTGAGGCTAAAGATACCATTTCGCGTATACAGCCGCTCGCGATCAGCACCTTCAACGATGAATAAGCCCTCACCCTGGATGGCTAAGTCAGAGGCGCTCGAGCTAATCTGCACCGTCCCTTGGGTGAAATTCGGAGTGATGGCGGCGACTTGCACGCCCAAACCCGTTTGTCGTGGGTTCGTACCGCCCGAATCAACGCTGGGCGAAGCACCGAGTGACAGGGTTTGCAGAAACTGCGTTGAAAACACCACATTGGATGCTTTGAAGCCAACAGTCTGTGAGTTGGCGAGATTGTTGCCAAGCACATCGATCTGAGTCTCGGCCGCGTTAAGTCCAGTCAGCGCCGTACTAAGAGATGATGCAAGTCCCATCGCAGGTTACCTCGATTACATGTCAATGCACTCGAGTAGCCCTGTTCCGCCGTTGCGTTGAGAGCAGGCAGGCTCGAGTTCTAATTGTCCAAGACTTCACGGATATTCTTAATATCGACGGTAGAGCCTCCAACATGAACTGATACTTTCCGAATGTCAGGGTTTTGACTGTCTGTTTGCACCGAAACTCGATCCACTACCCCCTCAACGGCCTCTGCATTTGAATCGAGCGCGGTGATCGATTTGCCAATCATACTACTAGCCATCGCTAGCTCTTGTCCAACCGCAAAAGCAGATAGTGTCTCGGTGAGCTGATTGGTGGAACCGATCTCGCGAATCTGGCTGATCTGTGTTAGCATTTGCGCGTTGTCCATCGGTTCTAGCGGATCTTGGTTTTGCAATTCGGTGATCAGCAAACCGAGAAACTGGTCAAGATCGACATCGCTCAAGTCGTTCCCTTTGACACCATTCCTGGAATTTGAAGAGGATGAGGCACCAACGCCCGGTATGCTGGTCATGGCTGAACTCCCGCAATGTGAAAATCGATCGACGCCAACCTAGGCAATATCCGAATCGCCAATGGCCGGTCAAGGCGAACTAGGCCTGAATGTCAATTCCAGTCGAGGTCTGCCATCTGAGTGCAGCGTTTGGCCCAACTGTTCGCGTGGGATCGAGGTTCGCCTGCGTGCTGCGAGGGGGTTGGCGCAGACTATACGGAGTGTCTGGTTGGTGCCGGCGATAAGCGTCCTGATCAAAAGCTTGCTCACCCGCATTGCCCCCGAGCGAGGCATCTGCTTGGTCGTTGTTCGCCACTTCGACTAGAAATTGCGAAATCTCGAATCCCTGTTCGGCCAAGCGGTTCTTTAGGATTGGCAAACTTTCTAAGATCGCATCGCGGGCAGCTCCAGTTTCCGTCGTCAGTTTCGCAGTCATGCTGCGTCCTTCCAGCCGGACCTGAACATTGAGCGCGCCCAGTTGCGGTGGATGCAGCCGCAAGTTGATCTGGCCACCATCGACTCCCAGTCGACTGAAGCTGCGCGTAACGCGCTGGATCAAGCGTATTTTCTCTTGCTGCGTTAAGTCGGTGGAATCGCCGGGCTGCACAGTCCCTGGTTGCTGAGTCTCAGTGGCGCCGCGGCGAATCGCGCTGGGGCTCGAGTTGGAACCGATCAAACCCTCTCCCAATTCAAGGGTTGAACTGCTAGCACTGCCGGTCGCTGCATTAGGCAACTCGTTGGTCGACCCGGCTCCAACGCTCCGCGCTTCAGCAGCAACCACTGCCGCAGAGCTCGCAAGACTATCAACCAGAGGCGGATTGGATTCACGGGGAGCGATACTCTGTGATGGAGGCGCATCAGCAGCAGAGTCAGCCAACGCGTCGGTGCTTACTTCGCTAGCCAGCAGCTTTTCCGACTGTGTCTCGACGTGTTCCCGGAGGTTTGCCGCGGTCTGATCGATCTTCGCAAAATCCTGTTCATACCATTTTCCTCGCTGCCGACGATCACCTTTGGCCGAACGCTCCTGAGTCGACGTCGGTTCGCTGGAGTGGGATTGAGTCGCTGCCTGCTCTTGCTCTGAACGTTGCGCCGCATCTGCTTGGAAGCGTTGTTCAACTTCCTCTTTAAGAGTATCCGTATTTTGGCCACCTGGGAGTCTAGCCGCTGGGAGGCCGTGGTTAGCCTTGGTGTCTGAGCCCGCGTTGGAGTCCGCGTTTCGCTCAAGGTCAAGCGGAGTGGGATTTGGCTGAGTTGCTTCGCCCTCAGGATTCAACTGGCCTTGTTCGGCTAGGAGTTGTGCGGCTGCTTCATCTTCGGTGTTCGATACGTTCAGCCCGTGCAGTTTCGAGGCCAGTTCCCCCTCGGCAACATTGGCATTTTCAAGAGCTTGGAGCGACTGCCCAGCGCTAGACTCGTTCAGCGCAGTACTTTCTGAGGGGGCCAACTCGCTCGCAGACTGAGACTCGGCTTGCTCCTCGCTGGCGGCTACGGCCAGGGCAGCGGCTGTGTTGGCTGCGGCCGACAGATCGGTTTCGTCCTCTGTCTCAATTTCGTTTGAAACAGGTTTCTCGGCCAACTCGGACGTCGGCCCAGATTCATTGCGAGCAGCCAGCTTATCCTCCGACGTTGGCTTGGGTTCGTGTGCTGTGTTTGGAGAATGCTCCTGACGCGGTGCTGGCGCAGGCTGACTAGCAGGCAACCGCAAGAGTTGTCCGAAGAGATCCGCACTCCGCATGGCAGCCCCTGTCCCGTGCCCCGATGCAACAAATGGCGAAGAGGCATGATTCATCGGAAACGCATTTGATCTGGGTAGATCAGGGCGTAACGAGGATATTAGCGCGCTCATAAGTGTCCCCCCAGACCCAATGCACGGCAGTGCGCAGCGGCACCGAAATATGTGGGGGAGTCACTCCGTTGATGCTTGATCGCGAGCGTCGCGGAGCAGGCTGGACGCCGGCTCACCCGCCCGAGTTCTCATCAGAATCTCGTGGAGTATATCAATCTCTTCCTGACTGGCAAACTCACCCATTATCTTCTTTCGTTTATCCAGCGGCATCTCTTTAAAGATTGTGACCACATCATCCATTTGTTTGGCCTCAATCAGTTTTTTGATCTGTTCTTTGGCTTGCTCGGGAGCCAGCACTTCGATGGTTTGCTGCACGTCCTTTAAGCTGACATCGAGTAAATTCTTCTCCTTTTCCTCCAATAATTTGTAAAATTCGTCTTTGCGTCGCTCGAAGTCGGTGATTTGCACGCGCAAGGTGGTTAACATTTCATCGGTCTGTTCGCGCATGCGTTTGACAGAAGCCTCGCGCATCTGCAAATTCTTGCTCTCCAAAGCCCGCGCGTCGCGGACATCTTCGTAGGTAGGTATGGGCTGCTCGCGGGCATCATCGAGCATTTGCTGCAATTGCTCACCCGAAATATCAATGCCGTTGATCAGCGCGACGGCTTTGATCAGCGTATCTTGCTTAATGTTGCCACGGGCTGCGGCCAAGGAGAGGATGATCCCCTGCGCTAATATCGTGGCGACACAAAATGCCACAAAGAAACGGACGAACATACGCATTACGGTCTTCCTCTAACAGAAGCGGAGTCAGCTGACTATAGATTGACTCTGGCCATTCGAGAACTCACTCCGCCTGCTCTTTCCAGTACCTAAAACCGGCCCACTCGTCCAGCGCAATTTGTGCGCGGTGTTCGTTGGCGGTTTCCCATTCGGCTTGCTGTTGCTCGGCTAGCTTTTCGAGTGAACGGACCGCCTGTTCCCGTTTTACCAGTAACAATCGGCGTTTTTCAGCTTCGTCTTGTACGAGTTTGATTTGCGTACGAAGCTGAGCGACTTGTTGTAACAAGTGCATTTGATAGCGTTGCGACTCGAGCATAAACTGCGGTTTAACTTGCCCTTGGATGGAGCCACTCTGCAGAGGTTGTTGACTAGCGTGCTCCTGCAAGATGCGCTCGACTTCCTCGTTCAGTTTGGTGATGGCCAGCATTGCCTGACGGTAGCCTTCTGCGGCCGTATCGCGCTCGCGCTCCCGCAAGGTTTGAATCGCCTCGAGTCGGAACTTAAATGATTTCACAATAGCAAATTCTTATTCCGGCGAGACAGTGACTTAGGCACGACCAGGTGCAGCGACTGAGGTAGCGACTGGGGTGACTGCCGGAGCGCTAGCTTGTGCGGCTAGCTGGTTTAGGCTTTCCAAAGATGTTTTCCAGGCTGCCGACTCACGTGCGGGCTGAGACAAGAACTGGTCGATGTTGGGCTGCATGGCAATGGCTCGATCGACCAAGGGATTGCTTCCACGTTGGTAAGCGCCGATGGTGATTAGATCCTCATTGTCTTTGTAGGCGGAGATCATATTGCGAAGCGTAGCTGCACTTTGTAGGTGCTGCGGATCGGCCAGATGGCTTTGCAAACGACTTAAGCTGCTGAGCACATCGATGGCAGGATAGCGCCCGCGATGCGCGATCTTGCGCGACAACACAAAGTGACCATCGAGCAGACCGCGGAGGGTATCGCTGATCGGTTCGTTGGTATCGTCCCCTTCGACCAGGACCGTGTAGATGCCCGTAATACTACCCGTTGGTCCAGTTCCAGAACGCTCGACTAAACGCGGCAGCATACTGAACACGCTGGGGGGATAACCGCGCGTCGTGGGGGCTTCACCGGCCGCCAAACCGATCTCGCGCTGCGCCATGGCGAAGCGGGTCACCGAGTCCATCATCAATACCACGTTCAATCCTTGATCGCGAAAATACTCGGCGATAGCGGTCGACGTCAGGGCCGCCTGCACGCGCCGTAACGCGGGCTGGTCACTGGTAGCCACCACCGTGACACACCTTTTGCGAGTGTTCTCGTCCAGTTCGCGTTGCAAGTACTCCTGCACTTCCCGTCCCCGCTCGCCGACTAAGCCGATCACGACCACATCGGCATTGGTCCCGCGCGCCATCATCCCCAACAAGGTACTCTTCCCTACGCCCGAGCCAGCGAAGATACCAATCCGTTGCCCTCGCCCAAGTGTTAGTAAAGAATCGATAGCACGGACGCCGGTGGTTAAAACTTGATCGATGGGTGGCCGCTGCATGGCCGCAACGGGCGGGGCGTCCAATGGTGTGCGTGAGACGCTCAGTGGTGCGGGGAGACCATCCAGCGGCTTGCCAGCTGCATCGATCACGCGACCGATCAGTCCCGGTCCAACAGGAATGGTAGCTACCGAGTCGATGAGCACGACTTTGTCACCCGGTGCAATGCCTTCGGAGCCATCGAGTGACGCCAAGAGGGTCGTCGAGCCCTGAAAGCCAATCACTTCTGCGGCTATTCGCGATTGACTGCGGCGGCGGATTTCGCAAACAGCTCCCATCGGTGCTGGCAACGCTACCGCCTCAATCGCGTTGCGACCAACCGCCCAGATCGTTCCTTCAATACGGCTGGGGACCGCGCTCGCCAGCGTGGCATTCAACCTGGTCGCATCGATGAACTCGGGTAGTTTGAGCCCAGGTGGTTGTTTGCCCGGTTGTTTGGTGAGTTGCTTGACCATCCATGGAGTCCAATTCTGTGGGCGAAGTAACAGTGCGTTAGGGCGATGCGTGATGCTGTCAGCCTGTGAGTTGCTCGACGAGCCGCTCGAGTTGAGTCTCGAGTTGTTGATCGATGGAGCCGTGGTTCGAGCGGACCATGCAGCCACCCAATTTGATATCGGGATCCGGGAGCACCTCGGCGCTGCCTGCCTGCGGAATGCTCTTGGAGAGCTTTTGCAAATAGCGGCCAGCGACGGCAAAGTCATCGGGATGAACGCTCACACGGACATCCCGCGCATCGCGCATGGCCACCAGAGCCTCTTCCATCCAGACTCGCAAGAGTTCGTTCTCATCGCGCATCTCACGCCGGACAAGCTTTTCGGCAATCCGTGCGGCCAGTTCAACGGTTTGATTGCGCCAGAGCGCCAACCACTCCGTTGTCTCGCTCGTAAGGGCCTCGACTGTCTTTTCGCAAGCTTGGATAGCGGTCTTGCAACGGTCGTCACTCAACTTTTGAGCCGCAGTCGTTACTTGACGTTCAAATTGTGCTTGAGCCTCTGCCAAACCTTCTTCTCTCGCCTGCTGACGAATCTGAGCGGACTGCTGTTCGGCCTGATGCAGTATTTCAGCCGCGCGCTCTTGAACCTCAAGCAGATAGTCGCGAGCCCGGGTTTGTACATCTTCGATGTTAAAGGCGATGGGCTGTGGCAACTCGCCGCCGCGCACCAAGACGTCGTGTTTAAGGATTGAAGCCATGGATCATTTATTTGGGTAAGGAGAAGGCAGGTGAATTGTTGCTAGCTGCTTAGGCCGCTTGACGTCGATCGCGGGTCGTCGCTGTCAACATATCGCTGGCGTGCTCCACGATCCGGTGTTGGGCTTCATCCACGTCGCGCAAGTTGATGCTGCCCATCGATTGCAGTCGCCTGGTCAAAACTTTTGCGTCGGCCGGTTTAAGCATGCGAACGAAACGACGCATGAAGTCAGGGGTTGAACCGGCCAGCGCTAGCAACACGGTTTGCGAATCAACACTACTTAATAGTGCTGCCAAGTTTTGGGCCGAAAGCTCCAAGAGCCGATCAAAGTCGACGTGCCGCGTAGGAGTGAACGCGGAATTTGGCTTGATGAAGGAGGTCGATTGTGCGTTTGCGAAGGGAAGGATATCAGGGCGTTCATCCACCACCGCCGCTGCCGCTGTCCGCAGTTCCTGAGCCTGGGAAGGAGCGGCCGACTGGGTTGCCGCCTGCGTTGCGAAAGCCGGCACTGTATCAAACGCGGTCAAACCGATATCACCGTACAGCTCAGCGATGGTGGCCTGCGTCGATCGAGCGAGTGCATTCGGGAGAGGTGTCAGGGTGCTGCTGCTGGCAGTTGCGGCAGTCGTTGATGCCGGTTGTGGGTGGCTTGTGTCGCGTAACAACTCGCTCCACTCCGCTTGCAACTCGGGAGGAGCCGCTTCCAGCAGCGCGTTAAGCCGGCGTGTATTCTCATGTTCGCTTTCAATCCGATGTTGGTAGTCGCTCAAACGTTCGGCTAAATGTTCGTCGATTGCACTCATGGCAGTCGGATCGATGTCTTGTAGCTGGGACAGACGCTGCAGCACGGCGCGATTCGTTTCCCGCGGCAGTTGACGCAACACCTCGACTGCCTTGAGCGGCAACAGTTGGCTGACGACGACTGCGATCACGGCAGTCCTCTCTCCGGCAACAAATCGTACCAGCGCCTCAGTACTCAGGCGGGTCCAAGCGGGTGCTGTGTCGTTTGCCGCCGCGGATTGCGAAGCTGGATTGGCTGAGCCCACAAAGGGTGCTTCGGAGACGTTTTGCGCCACAGCGGCATCGGCCGCAAGCTGCCGGTCTAGCTCGGCTGGATACGATGCCGAATCGAAACCCCGCGTCGAGTCCCCCGGCCTAAGGTGACCCGGCGATTGCCCGCTCGAGTTCGCAGTGGTTGCTTGCAAGTCGGTCGTGTTCGCTCGCGGACTACCTCCAGCCCCTGCCGACTTTTGAAACTCAGCCAATATCGCCCGCTTCTCCGCGACCGAGATAGTCCCCAGTTTATTGGCCATGGCCCGCACCTGTTTGGCCAGTTCCGTCGGCATATGCAAAAGCAGCTGGCGGGCGGCGGCGGCATCAACACTCGACACCAAGATGGCGATCTGGCGCACGCGATGGGCATTGGGCAAGGTAGCAGTCGACATGCAAGCGAACTCGAAAGTTTGCGAAAAATCAGCAGATAAGCTAAAGATCTAACCTTTAGCTGCAACTGTTTACCGGTGTCGAGCCCGATCAAGAAAAATGCTGCGGTCGAGATTGTTCGGCCAAGCACCGCTAGGCTTTGGCTTGCATTTAGCTAGCAATTCACCGTCAACATGCAGCATGCTGCTCACGAACCTGGCGCTGTGCAGCTGGGCCGGTACGTTTTTCAGCGGGTGCGTGTCGTTTGGCTTGTGGGCTGATGACTGGGCCCTCAACTCGGGCCGTTGGCAAGGGTCGCGGCTAAACGCTAACGACTCTTAGCCACCAAATCGGCTTCGCGCTGGGCTCGTTCAAGATCCTGCCAAAACGAAACGTACTTCGAATGATGCTTGACGTACGACGCATCAAAGACCGCGCGGCGGAGCTCTTCGCGCTGTTCGACGAAGTTGGCCAAGTCCTTCGGGTCATCGGGATGGAACACGGGGCAAGGTCGATCGTATACGACCATGGCACCTTGCTCGCCATCGTCATGAAAGCGGGAGAGCCCGACCACTCGATTAGCGACGTAGATGGCTTCATTCAATTCGTGCGTGACGACGAGGATGGTGTACTCAGGGGTCCGCCCTTCGCGTTTGGCTAACAAGTTTTCTTGGTAGAAGCTGAGCAACATCATTTGCAGGCTCTCGCGTGTGGCTTCATCCAAGGCGCCAAATGGTTCATCGAGTAAGAGCAACTTCGGCTTCAGGATCAGCGCCTGGGCAATGGCCACCCGTTGCCGCATACCACCGGAAAGTTCCGAGGGATATTTGCCACAGGCCTCAGCCAGGCTTACGCGCTGCAAAAATTCACGCGATTCGCGGAGATGCTGCCGCCGCAGTTCAAGCCACTTGGGGAACATGAACGTGCGAAACGGAATCGTGGTTTGATCCAGTTTGAGCCCGAAGGCCACGTTCCGCTCGGCAGTCAGAAAGTCATACAGACTGTAGTGCTGATAGACGATGCCCACATCCCGCGACGGAGAGCGTATTTCCTTGTCCCCCACCATGATCTGGCCCTCGGTGGGTGGATGTGTCCCCAGGATGGCTTTGAGCAGGGTGCTCTTACCACATCCACTCGGGCCAACCAAGGCGACGATTTGGCCTGCTTCGATCCGCAGGTTGATGTTATTGAGAACGCGAACGTCGCCAAACGCGTGCGACACACGCTTGATTTCCACGGCAGTGCTGGAGGAACTCATGCGATACGACTCTCAGTGAAAAAAACCATAGGTTGAATGAGTACGCTGGCTGTTGAATTTGTCTACGCGCCAAACCATGGGCATAGCCAGCGTCGCAGTCGCGTCAGGGTCCAATCGAACAGCAGACCCGACAAGCCAAGTATGGCCAGGTAGATATAGACCACGTTCATATTCAGCAGGCGTTGCTGCAAACGAATCGTGTAGCCGAACCCTTCACTTGCAAAAAGCCATTCGGCGGCGATCAGGAACACCATGGCCGGACCTAGGTGCAAGCGTATGTTCTCGATCACGCGCGGCAGAATCTGTGGCCAAATCACTTCCTGGATGACCTCGATTTCGGAAGCCCCCAAGGTATATGCCTTGTCGATCAGGTCGGAGGAGACATCTTTCTTCACCGCTTGGAAGATAGACTGCACCATGGTGAAGAACACGCCGAAGCCCACTAACGCAACATACATTTTAAGATTGGTATGGAACACGATCATATATACAGCCAGCATCGCCGTGGGGGGAATCTTGGCCATGAAGGTGATCGTGGGATTAAAGAAAGCCTCAGCGGCCGGGTAGGTCCCCATTGCGACCCCAACGACGATGGAGGCCAACGTGCCGGCGGTCAGTCCCAAGAACAAACGCCAGTAGGTTGTCTTGACATCGGTCACCAACCAACTTGGTTTCGGGTTGGCTTCGTTGCCGCGGGCTTTGGTAATCGCCGTGAACCCCTCCGCGAACTTGATGACGCCAGGGACGACGTTTTGCGAGGGATTTTTTTTGGTCTGCTGTGCCGACAAAATACCATAGCCAACCAAGCTGGTGGCAATACCCGCGATGATCAGAGTGGTGAATAGCCAAGCTGGGATGGGACGTCGAATCATGTGCCGAGATCTCGTCTGCAATGGGTGAGGTGAGGTGGGGATATCTTAGCAGCAAATCGGCGGAGCGCGCACTTCGCATTGACCGCCGCGGCACGCTCAGCATCTCAGCCTATCAACTCAGCAACTCAGCAACTCAGCAACTCAGCCGCGCACGTTCAGCTATTGCTGGATGGGCAAGCGGTAACAGACAGCTTCCTCTGCATTGCGGATGTACAGCCGATCACCCACGAGCGTCAGATGATTCCAGGTCTTTGCCTTAAAAGCCGGCAATTGCGCTAGCTCTTGATGCCCTTCAGGGGTCGCTCGGACCAGCGCCAATTGCCCTTGCTCTCCCAGAATCAACAGCAAGTCTGAGTCGGCGAGCAAGAGTACTTGTCCTTTGCCATAGCGACCTCCCTTCCATTTGCGTTTACCATCCTGGAGATCGACACATGCGAAGATGGCGTTGTCAAAACCGTACATGTAACCGTTGTGGACAACCAGATCATTGAAGTCGGGCTTCATGTCGCGGGATGTCCAAACTTCTTTGCCTGTCCACTCCCCCGCCTCTTCCGCCACTTCAATCAAACGCGTGCCGCGCCCCATACCGGTTGGTATCAGTAATTGGTTGGAGCCAACCACCTGGGGTTGCAGCGCTCGGTAGCCGGTGTGTGACCAGCTGTAGTCCAGCAGCGTAGAACCATCGGCTGGATTGAGCAGTTGGACCCCTGCATCGGTCAGAATGGCCAACTGTTTCGTCCCCAGCAACTCGGTCACTTGCAACGAACTATACGACTGCTCGCTCGAGGCCACCGACCAGCGGAGTTCACCGGTAGCGGTATCGAAGGCGACGAGCCCTTTGTCCCCCTGCCCTGCACTGTGAACCATGACCTTATCTTCGTACACGAGCGGCGATGAGGAGAAACCCCACATCGGTGGCTGCCGGTTGGCCACGGTTCGCAAGTCGACTTGCCATTGCATGGCGCCGTCGATCGCATCCAACTTCCACAGCCAGCCTTCGGCTCCCAGGGCATAGATGCTGCCATCGGCGATGGTTGGCGTAGCCCTCGGCCCCAGGCCTCCCAAGGCTTCGAAGAAACGCGATTCGATGCTCCGCGCCCAGACTTCTTCCCCGGTGTTGGCATCGTAACAGACGACCGCCTCTTGATCACCCCGTTGCTCCTGAGTGACCAAGTAGGGTCCTGCCACGGCGAACGAAGACCAAGCCGGACCGACATGGATCCGCCACAATTCCTCAGGTGGAGTGGTGGTCCAATCGGAGCTAAAGACAACCCCGCGCTGTACGCCATCGCGCTGCGAACCGCGAAAGCCGGACCACTCGGGATTCGAAAAGGCCGCGCGCGCCAACTCGATATCGCCGATCGGGCTAGCCGGTACACTTTCCGATGTGTTTGCGTTTCCACTTCGCGCGGCTAGAAATTGCTCTTCAGACGAAGCGTTCCAGCGCCATGAAAGATCGAATGCAAAGTTGCCCCACACGCCGCCATTTTTCAAGAGCATCGAAAAGCCGAAGCCGAACAGGGCCAGTAGAATGGCCAAGCCTGTCCTGCGGAGGGTCAACCAGTGCGAAGTTGCGATCAAACCCAACGCGAAACAGGCGATGCCCATGGGAATGGTCATCACGATCAAGGGTGCTTCTTGCATGGTGTAATGCAACTGGCTCGCCACCACGACCAGTGCCGCCACGATTCCGAGCACGCCCACGATCCGTTCCAGCCAGCCCGCGCGACTGGCGGCTAGCCACCACAACATGATCAATAGACTCAGAAGAAACGGTCCGAAGGCGGAAACCATCCAAATCCAGCCCGGGCCATCTTGTACCAGCCCGGGTACAAAGCGCGCCACGACCATCCAGGGAAGTATGAGTAGCGGAATCCAGATGCGCAGCG
Organism: Pirellulaceae bacterium; assembly: GCA_041751975.1. Lineage (GTDB taxonomy): Bacteria > Planctomycetota > Planctomycetia > Pirellulales > Pirellulaceae > Aureliella. The sequence goes on along the minus strand of JBGSHW010000157.1, from coordinate 31,402 downwards.
GCTTGAGCCCAGTTGCGCCGTGAGGTCCGGCGATTGGCGGTGGGCTATCAGCCGCTTGTCTAGCCAGTGGGGTCGCGTGCACGACGAGTTCACCGATCGATTGAAAATGTTTGAAATGGAGAATATTGAGCAGCCCCCCCAAGTGTGATCGGGGATAACGGTTGCAGTCGCTATTCATATTCGATCCATCTCAGAATTATTGGCAACCCCGCATCAATCATGGCTCGAAACTTCCTTTCCGGTTGGGCAAGCCAACCGGGGAGGGTGCGGCAGGAAGCGAAGTCTCATGGCGTCATCGCCTTATTCGATTCGTCGACACTAATTTTTAGGCCAATGCCTACTCCAAGCTGGTGACGGTGCAGGTGCAGCTGGCCGTGGCGATCAGTTTGGACCGGGCATCGGTGATCGTGCATTCTACAAAGCCGATGCGCAGACCGCGCTGAATGAGCTTGGCATGCGCCTTTAAGCGGGTGTCAGTGGCTGGGCGAATAAAGCTCGTCTTCAGTTCCACCGTCGCAAACCCGTGCTGGTCGTCCAAGGTGCGTCCAAACGCAATACCCATGGCCGCATCGGCCAGCAAGGCGATCACCCCCCCATGCACAAAACCCATCGGGTTATGCATCCGCTGATCCACGTTCAAGAAAACGACTGCCTCGCCGGCTTCACCCGGTTGAATTTCAAGGCCGACGAGTTGGCTGATAGGGGCCCAGCCCAGCGGATCATGCATACGCTTGTTACCTGGAATAAAAAATCGAACAGAGGGGCGAAACTTGGGTGACTGGCCAATTTAGCGAGATAGTAAATAGGAAACCGGTAAGCTGCTTAGCTCAGGGCGGTCCCAGTGGAAAACAGCAACGGGCTGGTGAAAACACCAGCCCGTTGCGTTCGTTCAATCAAGTTATCTTTGCCGGAAGCCAACCGCTAGCGTTTGGCTTCGATCTCTGCGTTGCTGATGCGTGCCGTGCCGCCGCTCTGTTCGTTCTTGGCTTGCGTTGGAACGGGGGCTAGGGCTTGGGCGGCGGAGAGCAAAATGCCACCGAACTCCCAACCATGGTCGGTCGTGCGGAACATGAGGCCACCGGGTTGCAAGAAGTGGGAGATCTTCTCAAACGGCGGCAACGTTTGGCCGCTGATCTTGGGCATGTTATCCTTGATCTCTGATTGACTTTGCAACAAGTGATCCAGCAGACTCGCCAGCATGCTCTGCGAGTCCTGTAGTTTGCCAGCGCGGAACAATTCGTATTGCACGCGGTAGGCCAAGCTATTGCGCACGATTTGCCAAGCGCTTGCCGGGGCATCGCCAAAGTGGCCGTCGAGGGCGGCGTGGATCCGCAGCCAATCGGGCTCGCTGGCTAGAGGTGACTCGCCCCCCACTTTCGCTTGACGAATCGCCTCTTGAATAACTTCTACATGCGAAGCGAACATCAAGTAGCCGTCGTAGACGGTGATAGCCCAGTTGTTCAGCCAAGGTTGGGGCTCACCGCCAGCTTTACCGGCAGCGGGCTGCTGAGCTGGCACCGCACCAAACTCGCCAAAGTCATCAATCAGGTCGACCTCTTGATCGTTGCGGCGTACGACCTGCCATATGGCATGTCCCTCGAAGTCGACTAACTCGCCATCCGGTTCATCGCGCATCACGCGGTTCAGGACTTTGGACATGGCGTCGGTGTTGTTGACCTTCAACGCAATGAGGTTGCGACGCGAATCCACATCCGGCAGACCTGGCTTGCTATCGGAGATCACATAAATATCGTTAGTTAATTGAGGCAACACATCTTGCTTGATGTCGATCCGCGGTCCACTTGGGTCGCTCATAATTCCCTTGATCGTTTCATCAAACACACCGGTCGCTCCCGCCAACTCATCGAACAGACCTTTGACCCGCCAGAACGCTTCTTGCGAATTCCAATTGAGGGCAAGATAAGTTGAAACATTGCCACCGATGAAACTCGGGATGCTGTGCTCCACTTTGTTAGGAAAGTCCAAGATGCCAGCCGATTTCGGCAGCGGTCGATCGGCGAGGATGTAACCCCGGTGCTGCATGTCGAACCACTCTTGGCCGAGCGAGACTTCACCGCAGATGCACTTGATCGACGCGAAACCCTGGCTTTGCAATACGGCCAGCAAGTCGGCGTTGCTCCTGGAACGCTTGCCACCAATCGAGCGAAAGACGCGGGCTAATCCCAGGGGGCGGACAAAGTATTCCATCTGACCATCACCACTGATCTTCATTTTTTGACGCCCTTCGACAAAGACCTTGTCGTTCGCCAAGACCTCACCGGGGGTCTCTTGGCCAGTGGCCCGCGAGAGCATGTCTTTGATCAGTTGTTCATCATCGGTCGCAATCAAATGCCCAGCAGCGATCGCGTAGAACGAACTCTCGGCGAGCAATTGATCGGCGCGTTTGGGCAGCGTGTATTTGGTAATCGTCACACCTGCATGCTGGATGGACGATTTTGTTGGTTTGCGTTGCGACAACTCGCGATCCAATTCATCCAACAAGCGACGATTGATAGCTGCGTCGTCTTCGACATCGACCAGCATGGCCAAGGCGAAGGGCTTGCGGGGCGTTTGCGGCATCTCCAGCCATGCCAAAGCGATCTGTCCCGTCGCATACTGGGTGAGATCTTCGGGCGTCACGTTGAGCCGCCAACCGGCTTCCATGAAGCGGTTTTCGATCGCCTGCCGCTGCTCGTCAAAGAACGGTCGCACTGCTGGGTCAGCCGCCAGCTGCGAGAGCTGAGTCCGATCCCAGCGCTCAAGCAACATCTCGGAACTGGGGATCCACAAAACAGCTTGCGACGACGCAGGCAGCAGTTCGTAAGCGGACTTTTGCTGTGCACAGATAATGTCTGTCAGCATTAAAACTGCGGAAAGCGCGCAAAATACGCGACTCGATGAGCGGACCATTGTTAAAAGGTCTCCTAGTTGGTTCGTATACGTCCCTGTAACGGCAGCTTTCGCTGATCCAAGCTTGACGAAGAGCGGAAGAGGTAACTGGTCATCTTACCCCATCGAGCAATCACGCGGAAAGGCGTTTCACGCATGCATTCCGCCCCAATGCCACTTTTTTCAAAAACAGCACAAAGCACCCAGGCTGCGCATTTCGCCTATGCCACAAGCAGATCTGCACGCCTGCCAGCAATTGCACTCTCAAAGCGAAACCTTAAGATGGGCCGCATGCTTAGTTACCGCACTGAAAACTTGTCGCATGATCCGATTCACGGCTATATTCGTTTCGTCGCGCCACGGGGGGCTGGCGAAAGGGAAATTTGCGAAAGAGATCTAATTGACCATCCCTGGGTGCAGCGGATGCGGCAAATTCGGCAACTGCAGTCTGCGTGGTGGGTATTCCCCACTGCAGAGCACACTCGTTTTCAGCACATCTTGGGGGTCATGCACTTAGCCAGTGCGGCCGTTGAGCAATTGTACGACTCGCTCCTTTCGGTTGATGCGACTACCCCAGACAAGGCCTATATCGAGTCACTGATGCGGATGGCTGGTCTACTCCACGACGTGGGGCACGGGCCGTTTGGGCACTTCTTTGACGCGCATTACCTTAGTCGCTACCAACTGACCCACGCGCGTTTGGGGGGAGTGATTATCGAGCAGGCACTCATGGACTCTACCAAAGACTTCCCATTAGTCACACAATTGCTCGCGTGTATGCGCACGACACGCAGCACACGGCCGTCTTCGCCAAGGTCCTTGACGATCTGCTGGGGGCTCCCGGCGAAGATGATTTGACGAATATGTAGCGGCCCATGTCGCTGGATTGCCTCACCACCACTCCCCTACTCCACCCTCTCGAGCTTGCCGATATCTCATGCAACTTTCTTCACTGACAGCTATCTCTCCGATCGATGGACGTTATGCCAACAAGACGGTCCCCCTCCGCGCGATCTTTAGCGAATACGGCTTGATCAAGTTTCGGGTGCTCGTTGAAGTCAAATGGTTGCAGCAATTGTCGGCCCATCCGCAAATCGCCGAGGTGCCCGCGTTCAGTTCGGAATCGCATGCGCTGCTGGACAACCTCATCGCCAACTTCTCAGAGTCGGATGCCGAGCGGGTTAAAGAGATCGAGCGGACCACTAATCACGATGTCAAAGCGGTGGAGTACTTCATCAAGGAGCAGTTGGCCGCGTCGCCGGAGTTATCGCAGGTCGGAGAGTTCGTGCACTTTGCGTGTACCTCCGAGGACATCAACAACACCGCCCATGCCCTGATGCTCAAAGCGGGGCGCGAGCAATGGCTGCTACCCATGCTAGAGAAGCTCAACGGTCAACTCGTGCAGTTAGCCCATGACCATGCGGACGTCGCCATGATGTCGCGGACCCATGGCCAAACCGCCTCTCCCACGACGGTCGGCAAAGAATTCGCCAACGTGGCTTATCGACTTCAGCGGCAAATCAAACAACTGCGAGAGAGCGAGTTGCTTGGCAAGATCAACGGCGCGGTGGGCAACTACAACGCACACCTGTCGGCTTATCCCGAAGTCGATTGGCCAGCGCACGCGCGTAGTTTTGTTGAGTCGCTGGGGCTGACTTGGAATCCCCTGACCACGCAGATCGAGCCGCATGACTGCATCGCTGAATTGTTCGATGCGATGGTGCGGGTGAATACGATCTTGATTGACTTCAGTCGCGATGTGTGGGGCTACATCTCACTCGGTTACTTCAAGCAAAAAACAATAGCAGGCGAAGTGGGCTCGTCGACGATGCCGCACAAAGTCAACCCGATCGATTTCGAGAACTGCGAAGGGAATTTGGGATTGGCCAACGCCGTGCTGACCCATTTGGCTCAGAAGCTCCCCATTTCGCGTTGGCAGCGCGATCTCACCGACTCCACCGCCTTGCGTAATATGGGAGTGGGCTTTGCGTACAGCCACATCGCCTACGAGTCGTTGCTGAAGGGGATAGGCAAGCTCGAATTGAATCGCGGGCGGCTGGCAGCTGACTTGGAGCATGCTTGGGAAGTCTTGGCGGAGCCCGTGCAGACGGTTATGCGTCGTTATAACGTCGCGCAGCCGTATGAGAAGCTCAAAGAGCTGACGCGTGGTCAAGGGATCACGGAGGAAAAGCTGCGGAGCTTTATCGAAGCACTGGATATCCCGGAAGCGGCCAAGGCCGCATTGCGGCAGCTGACCCCGGGGGCCTACGTGGGCAACGCGGCCCAGCAGGCCACGTCCCTATCCGCCCGTGCGCCGCTCCCATAGTGCCCCTCCCCGCCGCTGATAGGCCGATCCTGGTCGCAGGAATTCAAGCAAAATGCTTGAATTCCCGCAGGGAGGGTAAGTTGCACGTCAGACCTCAGCGATAACGCCTCATCCCCAAAGAAATATAGCGAACTGCTTACTGCTTACTGCTTACTGCTTACTGCTTACTGCTTACTGCTTACTGCTTACTGCTTACTGCTTACTGCGAAGTGGGGGGAATTCCGGTTGCGTTTTGGATACCAGCGCTTTCGCGCGGGTGGGTTAGGCTCTTGCACGAATGCTGGTCCGCGATTAAACTCGTTGCAAATGATACTGAGTCTCAGTAGCGTACGCTGTGGGGCGCCCCCGCTGCAGCTACAGACTCTTTCACCCAAGTGTTGAAGAAAACAAAACGTTCGGTTCCGCCAGCAAGCCTTTCTGCCAGCCAGCCTTTATTGGAACCAGTTAATCAGGGGACAACGTCTTGTCCCTGTCAAACTATCTGATATCCCCAAAGGAAGCTTGCTGATGGCATCTGTGCTAACGCCTACCGTTCGTCTATTGAATCGAGCATGGCAAAGACCTTTACGGGTGAAGCGTTCACTCGGATTTACACTGGTCGAACTGCTGGTGGTGATCGCCATTATTGGCATTCTGGTCGGGCTGCTGCTGCCCGCCGTGCAGGCCGCCCGCGAAGCGGCACGGCGCATCCAATGCGCCAATAATCTCAAGCAGATTGGGCTGGCCTTGCTCAACTACGAATCGGCTCACCGCACCTTTCCACCCGGCTTCATCTCGCGCGTGACCGGCCCTTGGCCAGGAGGCGGCAACAACCCGATCCCAGAAATAGGACCAGGCTGGAGTTTCTTTGCGATGATCCTGCCCCAGATTGAGCAAACCAACTTGCATACCAATATCAATTTCCAGCTCCCCATCACCGCGCCGATCAACCAGCTGGCGCGGAGCACGCGCGTCAAGGAATACCAATGCCCATCCGATGCGTGGAACGAGCCGGTGACCGTTTGGCCAACGTCGATTGGTATCAACGATTTAGCGCACTGCAGTTACATCGCCAGCCTGGGTGGTGGTGATCCGGCCAATGCACCCGGATACACGGCCATGTATGAAGAGCAGCCGTTTAATGGGATGTTTCACCGGAACGTTGCTGTCCGCCATTCTCACATTAGCGACGGAACGTCCAATACGATTGGACTGGGGGAGCGGGCTAGCATGTTCACTCCCAACGGCTGGGCTGGCGTCATCCCAACCGCACAGACGGTGTTCTCGCCTCAGATAGCGCAGAGCCGCGGTCAAGTCGTCGGGCAAACAGCGCGCCCCGCGATCACCATGGCGACCGTGCATGTTCGCACGGGTGGCCCCAACGCTCCCACTGGCAGCCCCGGCGGCTTCTGGAGCCCGCACACGGGAGGTTGCCTGTTCTTGCTAATGGATGGCTCGACCCACACCATTGCGACGACCGTCGACATGCCCGTTTTTCGCGCCATGGCAGGGAGAAATGACGGAATTCCCGTGACCTTGCCTTAGTCAGGCCGCACCAAACAGGTCAGCATAATTCTCTGGGTTTATTAGGTTGCTCGCATTCAGGCGAATGCTTTTGGGTGGGGCAGTTCATAGCCGTTAGCGACGCTTCATGCTGGTTGTCATGTTGGTTGCTAATGGCTTGGCCCCTGTTCGTCGGGGCGCAGGCGGAAGACTAGCCTGAATCATTACCGGAAAAAATGCTGGTCTTGTGTCGGGTACCTTCGCCAGCTCGCAGTTATACGCTCGCAGTTAAACTTCGACCGTTAGGTGGCCAAGATAGAACGGATGTTCGGCGGAAATTTGCCGACCGTCGCTGAGGAACAAGCGCAGACGAATGCACCACCGCAGTTTGAACAAGCGTCCCTCGTAGCTTAGAGGACTGCTGGGCAACACGGTTTCCAAGCGATGGGAATTGGTCAACGGGATTTGACTCAATTCGTTGCGGGACATGCTTTTAAAGAAGAGGACGCCGCGGTCTTCGCTCCCTTTGCCTTCGGTGTACCAGCCGACGGAAATCTCAAGATGATCGATCAAGTCGGCGGATACGCGCTGGATGCAGAATTCGAAGTCAAGCGTTTCTCCGGGCTCAAGGGCATGTTGCAATGTCAGCAAACGCAGCCCTAGAGCGGGCTCGGTGCGAGCCGCTAAGGAACGCCGCGCGGATACACGACGACTGGGAAACTTCGGCAGAACGATGGCCACTTGACGGCGTCTCCTTGAACAACGATCTTCCAAACTACAGCATTGTTCTGTCCTTGGAACGAGTGCATCATATCATTCGGCAAGCTGATGTGGCAGTCCAATTCGAGTGGCTTTTCGGGCTCGGCGACCAAAACTCGATCCCCCGTGCCTGCACAACCCGCAGTAAATTGAGCTTCGATGCGGGCCATTTCGACCCGCTCGGTCCTCAAGTCGGTCCCTTGCTGGTAGGTCGACTCTTCATAGCCTACCAAGCGAACGCACAGTTCATTAAACCGCGCCCGCCCATATTGGCAAACGTACAGCCGATAGGACTTTCCAGGAAAGAGGGGCAAATCGCTGATTTCGACGGCGGTGGGGCCGATTCCGGCGTGGCGTCGGAAGAGCCGGAAGAACCAACGGGTCGTGAAATAGCTGACGGCGCCAAACGGTACTAGCAAGCAGGTCAGGAACCAATCGGGGCGACCGCTGGCATGATTGAGCACCGAAAGGGCGATGAGGATGGTGAGCATCGAATTCCACGCCGTCGCAAACAGGGTGCACAGCACCATGGGAGTCCGCTCACCACCTTGATGGGCCAAACGGTAGGCCAACCGAGTGCCTGGGCTGTCGGTGAGGTCGCGGAGGCTCGGCAAATGCAATTCGTGAACGTGGCTATCGACCCCTGCCGCCCGCCGCCGGTGCTCCCGCTTGGCTTTGTCCACTAGGGTGGAGCGAAGTTCCGGAGAGGCGAGCGTTTGGGAGACTTGCAGGATAAAGCCGGTTAGGCCGATCACGATGAACGAGCTGGAGGCAATGACCATCAGCCAGAAGCCAAAACCAATTCGCAGAATTGTGGACTCGGGCCAAAACAACTGCCACGCGACGGTGGTTGTGAGTGATAAAATCCCGAGCAGGAGCAGAGCACCAAAGAACGCAGCTTCGCTCACGCTGCCGACGACCCACCAGCCGCTCATGCGCGTCCCACGTTTTTTTCCCCACAGCCGTACCCACTTTGCCACTTGAGGCCCCTCGGTGATAAATCTCTCTCAAACGATCAGCAAACTATCATTCCTTGCTTCCCGCTTCCAGGCTAGGGGCTTGGCCATCGGTTTGGGGTTGACCGGGGGGCTGATGACTCCCGGCACGCTCCCCCTGCATGCGGATTGGCCGCAGATCCTCGGTCCGACCCGCAATGGCCAAATCGCATCGCAGGAGCCGCTGTCGACAAAGTGGCCTAAGGCGCTGACCATTCGTTGGCAAGCACCCTTGGGAAGCGGCTTCGGCGGCTCTGCCATCATCGGCGAGCAAGTGCTCACGCTACATCGCACGGCCGACACCGAATCGCTCGTCGCCCACTCGCTCGTCGATGGCCAGCCGCTGTGGGAAAGCAAATGGCCAGCGACCTATCAAGGGAGTTTCAGTCCCGACGAGGGTCCGCGGTGCGTGCCCGTGGTGGCAGGCAAGTTCGCCTTTTGTTACGGCGCAGCGGGCGACTTGGCTTGCGTTCGCTTGAGCGATGGTGAACGGGTGTGGCTCCGCAAGTTACGAAGCGAACTTAAAGCCGAAGACGGCTATTTTGGAGCCGGCTCTACTCCCCTTGCCATCGATGACCTGCTGATCGTTTGTCTCGGTGGCAAAGGAGCTGGAATCGTCGCCCTCGATCAAACCACCGGTGAAACGCGCTGGAAAGCGACTGAGCATGACGCCAGCTACGCATCGCCGATCGCCATCCCGCCACGCACTACTTCACTCAACCGCAATCCTGCTAATGCGGTGGATGCCCCGAGCACTCAAGTGCTGGTCGTCTGCCGCTACGACACCGTGCTGCTTGAAGCGGCAACGGGTAAGGTCCTTTCCTCAATCCGATTTGGTAGCCGTGGCCCGACGGTCAATGCAGCGACTCCCATCCAACTGGACACGACGCGTTACTTCCTAACGGCCAGTTATGGCGTGGGGGCGCTAACGGTGGGTATCGATGCCACCGAGACAATGGTCGAAGAAAAACGCAATCAGTCGTTGTCAAGTCAATACAACACCCCCGTGCTCGTCGGCCAACGCCTTATCGGCATCGATGGGCGGGAAGACGTGGGAGTCGCCAAGCTCAAGGCGCTGGATGCGGCGACTCAAGAAACCCTGTGGGAGCAAGCCGACTTTGGCACGGCACACTTGCTGGCGATGGGTCCCCAAGTCTTGGCACTCAAATTGTCAGGTGAATTGAATTTAATCGATGGATCAGCCGAAGATTTCTCATTGTTGGCAAGCAGCCAGTTGCCAACCGGCACCTATCGCGCCTTGCCTGCTTACACCGCCAAGCAGTTGATTCTCCGCCGCACGACGTCGCCACAGAAAAGCGACTTGTTGTGCGTCGAGTTGCCATAAGAAAAGTAACCCAGCCTCCGGCGTTGTTGATGACAACCCGATCGTTTGAAATCTGCGGTTAACGACCTGCGGCTGAACTCATTAACCGGAACGCTTGTTGTTGACAAAGCGCCTGCACTTATTTTTTCGATCGATTTTTGGCGGGGCGCGTTAGTGAGAGTCCCTCGCGCACATCGTACCGCAGGAACAACGTATTGTTCGCTCCACAACGGCGGATCATACTACGAAAAACAGGCAACTCTTCCGGCCAAGGAAAAGCATAGACAAGCTCAAAGTCGCGAAGTTCCATTCCCAATTCTTCGTAGGCAGAGGACTCGTCGACGATGGTTCGATGGAATTCGTCTCCCGCTTCCAGTCGCGGTTCAAAGTCGGCTGGGATAAATGATCCGGTCACAAACGTAGCCGAAGCATTGTATTTTTCCGCCAGTCGCATGGAGAAGTCGACGAGCTGCGGTTCGACTTCGATGCCGTACGCGTCGAAGCCCAAGCGGCTGGCCATAATCGCCACCACTCCCAACCCCGAGCCCCACTCGAGGAAGGTGGTCGCGTGCGTGCGCAACTCCAGCAACTTGGCCAGGATGGCGGCGTAATCGGCGCTCACGTAACCGTGAAACGCTGGTGCGTTTTCATGCGCGATCCAGATCGCTTCAGCGTCTGCCCACAGCTCTTTGAAGTCATCGTATTCGGGAGGGATTTGAATCACTCGTCTGGCTTTTTTGTCAGGTGGCTCTTGCCTGGCGACGTTAGATTTTAGCGACTTGAGTCGGCCGCGTCTTGCGCGAAAATGCGACGGTAAATGGGCTTGCGATAAGCAAATTGTAGCCACAGCGATGGATACAACAATACATCGAGCAGCCAGGCTGGCGAGCGGTACTCGATGGCGTCAGTGATGAATGTCCCTTCCCCATCGGCTTCGAGCAGATGTTGGTGCCGCCAATATTTGAGGAAGAACGGGAGTTGGCGGCCCTCGTCGACAAACCAAATCTTCTGCTCGGTCGCTCCCTGTTCGACGATCAAGCTTTGCCACGTCTGCTTGAAGAAGATGAAGTTGATTTCCACTTCCACGAGGCAGCCTTCCGTCGAGCCCTGGAATTTGAGTAAGCGGATGCGGGGCAAGGGAGGTGCCAGTTTGAGAAACAACGATTCGTTGAATCCGCTCCAGACCTGGCTGGGTGGTTGTCCTACTCTGGTTTTCAAGACTAATTTCATAAGCACTTTCAAGCCGCTAGAGAATTCGAGGTGCTATTGTAGCGAGCGCGGCGAGTTTGGCTGGACGCACCCGGTAGATCAGCAGCCGTTGTTTATCTCGGCTAACCGCCTTCAATGCGCCTCCCCTGCTCCGGTTGCTTGCCGCAAGCAGGGCAAGTAGGATGCCACCACCCGCGTTCAGCGACTCCGCTTTCAACTCCTCTGCAAATCGTATCAAGGCAATCCCCGTGTCTGGTTCCACCTCGCAGGCCGACAATGCGCGCCTCGGCTTACGGCTCTTCTTTGTTTACAGCCTGTTTTATCTCGGCTTTGTGATCGTCTGCGCCTTTTTTCCGAGCTGGTCGGGGTGGGAGTTGGTTCCGGGGTTGAACTTGGCGATTGTGTGGGGGTTTGCCTTAATTGGTTTGGCTTTTTTGTTAGCGTTGGTTTACGGAGTGGCCTGCAAAGCAGAGCGCGTTGGCCTGGAAGAGTCGAAAGAGCAGGCACCGCGATGATCAACGCACCTTCACTGCTGCCGGTGCTGGTCTTCTTGGCCTTTGTAGGGCTGACGCTGGGGATCAGTTTTTACTTAGGTGGCAAATCCAAATCGGCCTCGGGCTACTTTGCTGCGCACGGTCAAATTCCGTGGTTTGTCAATGGAGTGGCCTTTGCCGGAGACTACTTGTCAGCCGCTTCGTTTCTCGGCATCTGTGGCATGATCGCCTTTCACGGCTACGACGGCTTTCTGTATTCGATTGGCTATCTGGCGGGTTGGGTGGTTGCTCTGTTTGTGATCGCCGAGCCGATGAAGCGCATGGGCAAGTTCACTTTTGCCGATGCACTCAATGCTAAATTCAACTCCCCCGGTATTCAACTCGCCGCTGGCATCAGTACTTTGGCGGTCAGTATCTTTTATTTGATTCCGCAAATGGTCGGCGCTGGAGTCCTCGTGCAGCCGCTGCTTGGCTTTGACCATTGGGTGGGCGTCGTAATGGTTGGCACCGTGGTGATTTTGATTGTGGTGACGGCCGGGATGGTCTCGACCACTTGGGTGCAGTTCCTCAAAGGCTCGTTGCTGGTGTTGTTCAGCGCCTTGCTGACGGTCATGATCCTGCAACGAGGTTTCGATGCCACGGAGGGGGGGCGTGATGGCCATCAGTTCACCACGCTCGAATTGCCTGGCAGCTTGTCCGTGGAAGAGGAATTGGCAGCAGCTGGATACAACGTGCTTCCCGTTGAAGAGAGTTGGCGAGCTAAGAAGTATTACCGTGTAACGCGTTCCGATTCCACCGCTGCGTTGCTGCTAAAGGATGTCGGCCCGCCCACAGAAACCAAGCGAACGTTGGTCGAATGCCAGTCGTGGAAAGAGGTGCCCCAAGGGCTCTTGGTCAATGAAAAGTTGCAAGGGAGTGCGATCGCGGGACAACCCCCGGCCGACTTGCATCCAGTCGGACATATTCGCAGTTTGCCCGACGGTGAACAAGCCACTGGACCGCTCGGGCCCATCGCCTTTTTGCGAGTCTTCAGTCAAAGTGAAATTGTGCTCTGGGGCAACGAGAAGTTAACCAACCAAGACGGAAGTGCGACCACGCTTTATTTTCCTAAGATCACGCGCGGTGCGGAAGTCTTACAGCCGGGTGCCAAGTTCTCGGGGATTCGCCAGAGCGAGTTCTGGCCGAAGATGAATTTTCTCTCTCTCATGTTTGCGCTCTTCTGCGGAACGGCCTCGCTGCCTCACATTCTGATTCGTTACTACACGGTGAAAGACGCCGCCGCGGCGCGCAAAAGTACCATCGTCGGCATCGCCACGATTGGCTTCTTTTACGTCCTGACGCTTTACTTGGGCTTAGGGGCGATGACCAGCGGTGCCATGGATGTGACCAACGAGAATATGGCCGCGCCGCTGCTGGCCCGGAGTATGAATGAATGGTTGTTCGCCATGATTTCGGCCATCGCCTTCACCACCGTGCTCGGTACGGTCAGCGGTTTGATTCTGGCCTCGGCCGGCGCGGTAGCTCACGATATTTTGAAGGGTTTCGTGGGCTTGGAATTGACCGATCACGAACAGGTGCGGATTGCCAAATTGGCTTCGGTTGGGGTGGGGATGATCGCTATCGTGCTTGGTATTCTGTTTGCCAAAATGAACGTCAACTACCTTGTGGGCTGGGCATTCAGTGTGGCTGCTTCGGCGAACCTGCCCGCATTGGTGATGCTCTTATTTTGGAAGAAGACCACGAAGCAAGGGATCATTGCGGCGGTGGTGGTCGGCATGGTCAGCTCGCTCGGCTGGATTCTGTTGAGCTCCGATACGTTTGAGCAGGTGTACGATGTGAGCCGTCCGGAGTGGTTGGCCACGCTGATACCGTTCAGTCAACCGGGGATTGTCACCATACCGCTGGCCTTCGCCACACTCATCGTCGTATCGCTTAACACCCAACCTTCCCGAGAGTAGCGGATCGCTCCGCCGATCCGTAAAGCAACTTACCTACCCCGCAGGAATTCAAGCGTTTTGCTTGAATTCCTGCGGGGAGACGAAACGCGGGCCAGGAGCCCATGGCCAGCTAAACGAAATTCTGTCAAGATAGGTAATTCGCCCATCGAAACCTTAGCTACGGTAATTTGAATGCGTATTGGCGTGGTCGTCAAAGTTATTCCCGAGAAGAAAATCGGCTTCATTCGCTCCGAGGACCTACGGGATGATGTGTTCTTTCACTTCTCGAAGGTCGAAAAGGTGGGGACGCTCGATCTTCAGGAGGGCGACGAAGTGGAATACAGCATTGACGAGCTCCACAAGATCGAGAACGAACGACTGCAAGCGACACTGGTTCGCCGCTCGGTCCGGCCGCTGACGATGACCCTCAAGCCCAGCGACAATCCCGAATTGAAGGCGCACCATCACCCCCGCGCTCGCAAGAAACGCCCCAGCTGGCGCGAAAAACCAGGCGAGTCCGAGTAGGCCTATCAGGGCTAGGCAGGGGCACCGCAATTATCCCCGAGAACACCTGGCAACCTACTAATTTTTAACCCTATTTTTTGGCTTTCGATGCGCACTGACGATTTTTTCTCGGACAATAGATCCAGCGTTTCCAAGATCGGTTGTTTGCCATCGAATAGAACTGAGCGAATTGTAAGGAACGCACCCCGCCTCACCGCCTCCTACTAAAGTCCTTCTAACATGCCTTATCCGCCTCTTCGCTCGTGCTCGCGCTGGACGTTGTTTGGACTCGTGTTGTGCACTGCCAACCTCGCCGCCCCTGCCCCTAGCACTGTCAATGGTCAGGAGCGCACATTTGCCAGCTTGCTTCCTGAATCGACCGTGGCGTACGTTGAGTTCACTTCGGCCGAGCAATGGCTGACGCACCCGCTGCGCGGAAAGCTTCAGCGATCGGAAGCATTCTTGAAGATTTGGCGCAGTCCCGAGGTGCTTGAGATGCGCGGGGCGCAAACACTCATTGAGTTGGCGCTCGGCGATTCGGTTGAGAACATAGCGGTAAAGTTGACCGCGGGTGGCATGGTGTTGGCCTTCGACCCGGAGAGCCAAGGGGCGGTGCTTCTGGCTCGGACCAAGGATCGTGAGTGGCTGAGCGTTTATCTGCAGCGACTGGTGAAGCTTGCTCGCGATGACGCCACCGGCAAAGGCAATCCGGATCCGATCGAGCAAGGGGACTATCGGGGATTGACCGTCTACAAAATCGACAAGGCATTGCTTACCACCCTAGACGATGTGCTGCTGATCACCAACCAAAAGGCACTAGGCCAAGCGATCGTGGATAGTTACCTGAACGGTAGCACGACAAGTGCTGCAGCGACAGGTGCTGCTGCGGATACCACCACGGATAACAACAGTGCGGCCCCCTGGGGCTTGGCTGCCAGCGAGCGCTTTCAAAGTGTGCTGCAAAGTCGACAAACCACAACACGTACTGCCTCCACCGAATCAGCGACTGCTAGCACTGCACAAGAGATTGCTTGGGCCTATGTCGACGTGGCGGCTGTGCGCGACGCCGGCGCGGCCCAAGAGTTGCTCGGTGGTCGAGCCAAAGACTTTGGAGCGGAGTTAATCCTGGGTGGCGTGCTAGCCAACTTGCATCGTACTCCCTCCCTTGTAGCAGCTTTGGAATTGAAAGAACAGTCCATTGCACTTGAGGTGAGTGCACCGCATGACGCGGCCTGGGTCGGTGAGGAGCGGGAGTTCTTCGTTGGTCCGGCGGGAATGGGCCAAGCTCTCCCAGTTCTGGTGACCGACGATACGCTGGCCAGCCTCAGCGCATACCGTGACATGTCGCAAATGTGGTTACGCGCGGGAGACCTGTTCGACGAACAAGTCAACGATCAATTGGCGCAGGCCGACAGCACCCTCACCACTCTTTTTTCCGGCCGCGACTTTGGAGAGGATATTTTGGGTGCCCTACAGCCGGAGTTGCGGATCGTGGTTGCGCGGCAAGTGTTTGCGGCTGAGCAACCCATGCCGTCGATTCGACTTCCCAGTTTTGCACTCGTCGGCCAGTTGCGTAACCCAGAGCTGATGCGCGGCGAGTTGAAACGGATCTTTCAAAGCTTGATCGGCTTTCTGAATATTATCGGAGCCATGGAGGGGCAACCGCAGCTCGACCTCAACATGGAGAGCAGCGGGAGCATGCAACTGCTCACCGCTAGTTATGTTCGGGAGGTGGATCGTCAAGTCGCCGAGGGGGCTCCGATTCAATTCAACTTTAGCCCCAGCGTTGCGTTTGTGGACGATGCCGTGATCGTCTCCAGCACGACAGCCTTGGCCAGGAACTTAGCAGAGCAAATGCCGACGAAGGCAGCTTCGGGATCTTTGCCTGCAGTATCCGTCAAAGCTCCCGTCTCGCCAGCGGACCCAACGGTCGAGGAGCGTAACATCAACACCCTGCTTGAGATCGATGGCGCGGCCCTTTTCCAAACGCTGGTTGATAACCGCGAGCAACTCGTCGCACAGAACATGCTTGAAGAAGGGCATTCCAAAGATGAAGCGGAGGGGGAAGTCGATACGCTGCTATCGATCTTGACCCTTTTCAAAGCAGCTCGATTGGAGCTAGGGTTTGGCTCCCGCGCTGAATTGAACGTGCACTTAGAATTCGCAAGCGAATGAAATGGGTTTTGCCATGTCTACTATCGACCGCTCGACACCATTGTCTGAAATCGATCCAAGTTGGGCTTGGCATGCCTGGGAGCCGACGCCGCAGGAACCGTGGGGTATGGGCCGCGCCGCCCTGCTCTACCGCCGCGCTGGCTTCTGCGCATCCACGTCGCAGCTGACCGAGGCGAGTCACTCTTCGGTGGCAAAGATCATCGAACACTTGTGTGCTCCCGAAGCCGTTGACCAAAGTAAAATCGATGCCTTCGAAGCAGAATCCAAGGTGCTGGATAAAGCGGGACGGGGCTCGGGTGAAACAAAGCAACTCTCCACGTGGTGGCTCCACCGCATGCTCACCAGTCCTCAGCCTCTACTGGAGAAGATGACTTTGTTGTGGCATGGTCACTTCGCCACGGGGGCCGAGAAGGTCATCGATGCCGAGCTCATGTATCAGCAGAATCAACTGCTGCGAACCAACGCGCTGGGTGACTTTCGGGCGATGGTGCATGGGATTTCCAAAGATCCTGCTATGTTGATTTATCTCGATAGCGTGACGAACCGTAAGGCGCATGCGAACGAAAACTTTGCACGCGAACTGATGGAACTGTTTTGCTTGGGCGAGGGGAATTACAACGAAGCGGATGTGCAGCAACTGGCCCGGTGCTTCACCGGCTGGGAGATCCGCCGTCGGCAATTCCGCTTTAATGCTTATCAGCACGATACCGGTGTCAAGCAACTCTTTGGCCAAGAGGTGGAGGCGGGGGAAGCGGCCGTGGATCGGGTACTGGATCATCCCGCCTTACCCTACTTCATCGTCGGTAAGTTGTTTCGCTTCTTTGTGTGCGACGAACCGACGCCGAGCCGAACGTTGCTCGAGCCCTTAGCGCGGCAGTTCGCCGCCGACAACCTGCAGCTGGCTGGCGTGGTGCGGACGATCCTGAGTAGCCGCTTGATGCTCTCCGATTGGAGTGTGGCGCGCAAGATCCGTTCACCCGTGGAAATGGCCGTTGGATTGTTGAGATCGATTGAGGGGACCACCAACTTGGTCGCTCTCTCGGAGCATCTGCGCGAGGTGGGGCAAGCCCTGTTTTATCCACCCAATGTGAAGGGTTGGGATGGAGGTCGGGCGTGGGTTAACTCCTCGACCCTGGTCGGACGGGCCAACCTCGTTCACCAACTGCTCCGTCACGAGAACACCCGCTTTGCCGGTGAAGCATTGGCAGCGTATCTCAAGCGTCATGGGGCGAGTGATCCGCAGGCACTGCTGGAGTGGATTACAAGGACTTACTTGGCAATACCCCTAGATGAGCCGCGGCGGCAACAGCTGTTGTCAGCCATCGCGGGGAAGAGTCCAGAACAGATGAGTCGCGAGTTGCTGAGCCTACTCGCCGCCCTGCCGCAGTTTCATTTAGCTTAGCCGAACACTGCAGACGAAAGTTAATGATTAGCTGATGGGCGTTGGCCCAGTTTGATTGAGGATAAAGCGGTACCGTTGAGGTGAGATGTGTAACTTACCTTCCCCACAGGAATTCAAGCGTTTTGCTTGAATTCCTGCGGGGAGGATCGGACTATCAGGGCCGGGGAGGGGCATAACAGTTATCCCCGATAACACTTGGCGAGCTGCCTCGTCAGATTTTGTACCACAAAGCTTTCGAAAGGTTGATCGATGAGACAGTCGACAAATCGCCGCCAATTTCTGGGACGCTCATTGGGGCTTTCTTCCGGTTTGGCCATTGGCGCTGGGCTACCAGGACCATGGCTGCAGGCATTGGCGCGCGAGCCGGTGAATAACGATCGCATCCTGGTTGTTGTTCAGCTCTCCGGTGGCAACGATGGGCTCAATACGGTCGTCCCCTACAACCACGATGACTATCGCAAGGCGCGACCCAAGCTGGGGATTGCCACCGAAGATGTGCTGCGGATCGATAGCGAAACGGGCCTGCATCCATCCATGAATGGCCTATCGCGATTGCTCGAAGCGGGGCGGTTTTCAATCGTCCAAGGTGTAGGCTACGAGACCCCCAATCGTTCCCATTTTGAATCGATGGATATCTGGCACACGTGCCATCGCAAAGAACAGCGGACGGGTGAGGGCTGGCTTGGTCGCTGGGCCGCTAGCACGGACAGCAACAATCAGGGCGATTCTTTGGGACTGCACTTGGGGCACGAGCAACAACCTCTCGCGCTGGCGGCCCGCGGCGTGCAACTGCCGTCGATTGGGTCGATGGAACAATTTCGCCTCAAGGTAATCGACGACGGTTCGCTGGCTCCCCGCACCATGCAGGTCGTGGCAGGTGACCAACCGGCTCCGGCCGAAGATACAGAGGGCTTGCTTGGCTTTCTCCAGTCCAGCACCAAGTCGGCGTTAGCCGCGAGCGATCGCATTAACACTGCGTTGAATCAATCCGATGCTGGTAGTGATTTCCCCGAGACGCAATTGGGAGAAAAATTGCAGGTGATCTCTCGCCTGATTTTGGCCGGGCTGTCGACCAAGGTCTACTACGTGACCCTCGATGGCTTCGATACGCACGCCCAGCAACCGCAAGCTCATGCGGGGCTCTTGCGGCAATGGTCCGACGCGGTGGGGGCATTTGTCAACCGACTGGAAAATGCCGGTCAAGCCGAACGGGTGCTGGTGATGACGTTTAGCGAGTTTGGTCGTCGTGTGCAGGAGAATGCCAGCCAGGGAACCGACCATGGTGCCGCAGCCCCAGTGTTCTTTGCCGGACCGAGTCTCCCACAACCATTGCTTGGGCAGCTCCCCAGCCTGACCGACCTCGATGATGGCGACTTGAAGTTCAATATTGACTTTCGACAGGTTTATGCCACCCTGCTTGAAAAGTGGTTTAACGCACCTAGCCCGGAAATCCTCGGCGGTCAGTTTGAGACAGTGCCCGTGTTGGGCTAGCAGTGCCCGTAGTGGATCTTGCTAAAGATCCCAACAAACCCATGAGCTTTAAAGCTCCACTACGCTGAAACACCGGATCGACGGAGTCACTTGCTAGTCTTTAAGTACTCATCATTTAGCTGGTCACACGACCACAGCAGTCCTCGGGTGATCAGATCCAGGTAGCGAGCGTCGGCCACCGTGTCATTGTTATGCCCCAAGGTGGTCGCAAAGACCCGCGTCCCTTGGTAGTCATTGGTCCACACGACGACAGCTTCGTCAACCGTTTCTTTACCTTGGCGATTATTGAATTTCTGCACACCTCGAGCCAGGGGCGAAGCGGAGTCGAGCAGTTTGCCGGAACTATTGTTATAGAGTTCTTCGTTGATCGTGGTCCAATCCTCAAGCCCGCTGGTGATGGGGCTATCGGCCGAAACATAACGGATGTCGATCGGAGCTTGTGGACCGTGGCCGGTCGATTGCAAACCGGTGAAGTCGAACCACGGAGTGATGGCTGCCGGGTAGCCCTCGCTGCGGTAGCTGTGCATGCCGCAATGCAAGATAACCGCTGGCAGCCCCATGCGATGCGGTTCCAAGATCCGATCGATAACTGCGAGATCCCTGACGTCGGATGAGCACTCGTCATGGATCACCACGTCAAAACCATCCGCCCACGTCGCCGTCTCGTAAACTGGATTCAAATGTTTGGTCGTCGTGTCGCTGTCGTAGGCCACCGTCACTTCCACGTGGGCACGGTCTGCGATCCCTTTGACTAGTAGTTCCTGTTGGGTCTTGTAATCATGGCAACAGCCACCCAGGACGAGCAAGGCCCGCAGTGGTTTGACCTTGGGTTCGGCGGCGTGCAGCGTGTGCGGTTGTAGCCGGGGGCCGAACAGGCTTGCAGCCATAAGTAAACCACTGAGCGCGGGAATCAGTGGACAGCGGGTGCGCAGGTAGGAGAGCATGGGAGGGACTCCGGTGGGGTTGTTGATCCGTGGGGTGGCGGGAGTGTAATTTGCACTTAAGTGCAGTAGGGTGTTATGTGCCTTTTTTGGCGTTTTCGAACGCGCGTTCGGTGTTGGCAACCAATTCGTCTTGCAAGTACTTTTGCAGCATGTCCCGCGTATTCTGGAACATGCGGTCGATGCGTGAGCGGGCGGCGCGGGGCACGTTATCCCCGGAAGCTTCCAGCATGCGACGTTGGATGGCACTCAGCTCGTCGCGCATTTCGTTGTAGCTCGGCAGTCGGCGAAGTTCGTCTAGAACCGCCTCGGCTTGTGCGAGTTTCTCTTCTTTGATGTAGAGTTGGACGCGGGCTGCCAGCAGATTGCGAAGTCCAATCAAGTCCAAAATTTGACCTTGGAATCCACGCACAAAGGCTTCGGACTGAAGACGCAGGCTATCGTCCGGCAGTTCGGCCACTTCCAACTCGCGGAGGCCAGGCACCAGTGGTAGTTTGGCCAAGACGGTATCGCCACTTTTGATATAGATATGAACGAGCGGGTGATTGAGAGGGATTACGGCGTCGTCCGGGCCCTTCATGTCGTCCGTTTCCGCCACCGCACTTGTCGCGGACTCAGCCGTTGGAGCGGGTTGCGTGGTTGGGGGCTCCCCAGCTTCATCGTTTTTTGCCGCTTCTCTGGCCGCCTTGGCCGCTTCCTCTGCTTCGCGTCGTTTGCGTTCTACTTCTATTTTGGCTTGAAACCGTTCGGCCCGTATGGCTTCCGGCAGAATGCCTACCGGGTCAGTCGGGGCGCGGATGGTGAATTGGCCGCGCCAATCGGTCCGTCCAAGCAGCGTAAAGTCATCGGTAAGGGGATGGCGATCGTAGACGAAGCAACCGGCTTGAGCCCTCCCCTTCTCTCCTCTAACGGCAATTTTCAAATCGCTCTGCAGTCCCTGTGGACGGACCCGGAGTAGGATGCGTTGAGTTCGTCGGTTTTGCCTGCCTTGCAGTCCCGGGCCGCCCGAGTAAGTGTAAACATTGCATTCCAACTTCACTCCGTCCGAGGCGGTTACGGCGCCGTAAGTGAACGACAGTGGTTCCAGCAGGGTTGGGATTCCGTTGCGGTCGTCGCGGCGTACGATCGGTTGCAGTACATCACCGATGCGAATGCGGGCAGGGTTCGTATCGTCGACGATCATGCCTCCCGCGCGATGGCGTAGCATGGCCGTCTTAGCCTGTGCTTCTTCCACCCGGGCGATTGGCGCAAAGGCCTGGACCAAGGCTGAGCTAGCTACGCGACTGGCCGACGGCCAGTGGAACGTTGAGCCTTGGAACATGGGGCCGACAAACTGCATTGGGCAATCGATCTCCCGCACGCGGACGGTAAACTGGTCTCCATCCATCCCCACGATCAGAAAAAACAACTTATCGCGCTGCCGCAGCAGCGTCTCGGTTTGCCAGGGAAGGAGCGTGATCAGTGGGCGCAAGTCGGTGTTCTGACGGTCGACCGCGTATCGTGGAAGCAGCGCACCGGGGATGGTGCCTGCGGCGAGTTGCTCATGCAAGGCGGCCAGTCCCCCAGTTTCGACGGTCAGCTTGCTCAATAATTTTCCTGACAAGCTGGCTTCTTCAAGCCGCAGATCGGCTACGGCCGCTGCCACCGTCTGTTGCGATTCGGCCAAGGTCGCGATCTGCGGCAGTCCCTCGACAGCCGCTTCGAAAGTTCGCACAGTCTTCGCGTCAGGGTGCTTGGCGGCGATCACCAGTACCAACTCGTTGGTCGTCAAGTCAGCCAAAGTCAGATTTTCAAAATTACGCGTGAGCTGCCCAACCAACTTGGGAGACACTTCCGTTAACGTCGCACGCCAAGCAGCTTGAAAGGTGCGCTCCAGCTGGTTGTGCAATTCGTGAACGAACCGCTGCTGTGCCACAGCAGAAATGGTCACACTCGAGTCGAAGGCATAGCGAACCTCTACCTCGTAGGGAGAGAATTCCCAAATCTTTACCGCTGGTTCCGCAGTCGCTTGGGACGCCGCAGTGGATTGCGCTGGCGGTTGAGTTTGAGCGGTCGCGGATATGGCAATCGCCCCTAACCAACATGCGCCCAGGCCCAGCCAACCTGCCCACGCCAGCCGCCGTAGAGGTGCGGACGACGCGAGCGATGGGAGTCGCGCGGGTGCCGAAGTCGCTGGATAGATTTGCACTTGCATGGAACTCATTTAACGTTGAGCGGTTCGTGAAAAGCCGAGATTCAAGCGCCACGAATCGACATCTTGATAAAGCGATACGGGCTTGTCGGCCAAACCCTCCACATAACGACTGGCCGCAAAGCGATCGGTGACTTGCCACAGTGGAAGAACGGGCAAATGGTAATCGACGAGTTGGTGGATATCCTGCATGGCCACCCGCACTTCGCGCCAATTGCGAGCACCCCGTAGTTTCTCGAGAGCTTGGATGATGAACGGATTGTCGGTGGCGGCAATTCCGTTACCACCGAGCAAACGCTCGATATCGGTGGCAGGCTCCCACATAGTCGTCGTAACGTAAATCAGATCGCAGCCAGCGGTAGCAGCGGGTGTTTGGTCGGGAGGCAAGATCATCATCTCGGCTTGGATACCGACAATGGCCCATTGTTGAATCATGGCCTGGACTGCCACTCGGGCAAATTCGAAATCAGGGCAAGCGACCATAAGTTTTTTGCGTTTTGGGACTGGTTCGCCACTCTTCTCCGACGCCGTGCGCATTTCTTGCTCGGTCATGACCACCAACAATTTGGCCAAACCAGAATTGTACTCGGCGGGTTGGATGGCTGGGTTGTAGGCGTAAGCCAAGGGGTCCGTTTCGCCTGCGCCGAGCGGGAAGGGGCCGCTGATCACCCGTCCATCCGCGTTGTTCTCGCTGTTGAGCAGCTCGCCGGTCAGGATGCCTTGGCGATTGGTTGCGTAGAGTAGCGCCCGGCGAAATTTGTCCTTGGCCAAGTAGGGATCAGCGGAGATGGGAATAAGCATATGAGTCGATGGAAGGGCGTAGGAGCCGATCACCAGCCGCGAATCGATCGCCAGTCGCCGCGCATCGGCCGGATAAAGCTGATCGAGTATATCCAGTTCACCGCGTAACAGGTCGTTGACTGCGTCTTTGGGATCACTGTAAAAGATCTCAACGATTTCGACCGGCTGGCCCCGACGCTCGACTCCTTCGCGGAGTGCGAAGGCGGTCTCATTGCCATCGACAACCTTCCGCCCGTATTCTCCTGGGAGTTCGACCGGAAACTCGTCGGTCTCGGGGAAAATCCATTGCAACAGGGCGTGGGGCAACACATTTGGACGCTTCAAGGTGATGATCACTTGGCTTCCCGAGCTGGCCTCCACCGACTTGAAAACTGCGGCCCAAGATGGATCGTAAGCGGGACTGCCAGGCACGGCTCGCGACAGGCAAGCTTGCGCCAAGCTAAAAGCATTTAGTGTCTGCAGTAGAGCCGTGTCGAGCGACAGAATCAACTGCTGTCGATCGTCGCTCAGTCGATAAGTACCCAAAGCGAAGCCATAGCGACCACCTTCGGCACCCGTTTCAAGGAATTGAAAAACGGGTTGGTACACCAAGCGTCCAGACCGACGTGCAGGCCAGTTGACCAAGCTGCTGGGATCAAGTTCGGTACTGCGTTGCATCACCCCCACCCGCACCATGGGGTGAATGCGATTGATCTCTTCGATCAAATTCTGCCCATCGGGAAGTTCTGGGGAAATGCCCAACATTTCCACCGCAGCCCGACGCGCCTCGCGATACTGCTTGGCTTCCAACAGGGCCACTGCCTCATCCCGCTTGGCCAAAGCCAGTAGCTGGAGCTTGGCCTCCCATTCCTTGACCGCCTCAAAGTCGGAACCGAACTTTGACTTGAGTCTAGTTAACAACGCTTTGGAACTGGTCAAATCGCCATTTTTTTGATAGGTATCAATCAAGGTCGAGGCTACCCGCGACAACACCGACATCACGGTTTGCGCCTCATACGCAGGGGCGGTCTCTTGCAATTCCTCGAGAGCGGAAAGTGTTTGCAGCAGTTCGCCAGCGCGAAAACGTTCAGCCGCGCTCTTAAACAAGAACTCCTGCCGCAAGCCCTCAAGCCGCGGCATGTTTGGATAGTTCTTCATCAGAAAGCTGAGATTTTGAAACGCAGCAATGAAGTCCTTTTGTTCCATCTTGCGCAGCGCTTCATCGTAAATGCGCTGCTCATATAACTCGATCTTAGCGATTGCAGCCCAAGCAATTTCATATTCCCGTTCAGGGAACTTGGTCATGACCACAGAAAGCTTATCGGCTGGCTTAGGACTTGGCGGCAGCACCCGTGTTGCGAGTGGAGCAATCTTAAAACTACCGCTACCGTGCGCCTCGGTGAGGGTGAGCAAATCAAAAGGTTGTTGGTCAATCAAGGGTGCTTCGACCTGCTCGATTTCAGCATCCTCTTGAGCTGTCGATCTGGACGCAATCAGGACGAGTCCTAGGCACGCAAGTATAAAGGCTACCGCGTGCGGCAGCTGAAGTTGACCAGGAGTCGATCGCGAGGTCGAGCGTATTAAATCGGATCGACGGGACACTATTGCACCTCCGCGGCAGTGGGGGTAGGGAGCGCCAGCACGGCACCTTCATCGCTACCGATCAACAAACCACTGGGGAGTACAATGGGGGCCGACGTGAGGGCTTGTCCGGCATCGGTGCTGCCGATAGTTTGGCCAGTCGTTGGATCAACGAGCAGTACCGGACCTGCTTTTGTAACCAGCAAAAGTCGCGCGTTCGATTCTGTGGGTGGAGCAACCAGCTGCGTGTAAGGAAACTCGCGCGCCCAGAGCTTTTGACCTTGCGGTGAAATCGCGAGCAATTCGGTGTTGGACTGCAGAAGGCAACTGCCATCGGCCAACGCAAAGGGTCCCGCCACTAATCGACCTGCCAAGTTAATGGAGCCCGTTTCCGACAAATCATTAGTGTTGAACAACTTAAACGTGTCTCCCGATTGGGAAGATTGTACGCCGCCAAATTGATTTCCAACCGCTACCAAAGGACCGGTGAACGGAAATTGCAAATCGACTTCGGTCAGCGGCCGGAGTGCCTCCCCCGTACTTAGGCGGACCAATTTGAGCAGGTCGCTAGCCACGATCAGGGTTTTTGAATTTTCCAGGTACAGTGGCTTGTTCCAAGTCGCTTTCTTGCCCGGTTCCATGGCTGGCTGGAATGGCGGGCCAACCAATGTGCCATTCGTCGAATTGACGAGCACAAGTTGACCGTTGTCGAGTCCTACCACAAAGTTTTCGCCGACAGCCGTGGGTGGGCAGGACGGAGTGGCGGTGCCGAAATTTGCCGAGATGATGCGTAGCTTTTGCTTCTCGGTTTTTGAATAAATCGCTAGCTGGTTCGAGTTGGATTTATTCAGCATAATCGCCGTGGAATCGGAGATCCAAGTCGGCTGGGTGAACTGCATGGACGGCTTGCTTTGGCCCGGATTGGCGTCAGCTGTGCTGCGCAGCGGTTGGCTGTCGAGTGCAAAGTAGGCAGCGCTCGAATTGATCGCTTCGAATTTTCGCTCGGCAGCTTGAGACAAGAGGGTGACCGGCACCCCCAAGTCGACATCCCAATGCGGTTCACCTGAATCGGCATTGACCGCCGCCACACGGATTCCTTGGTTGCCGCGCAATGTACGAGTGTGCACGATGACATCATCGAACTTCTGTGAGGGCCCCGTAAACGTATCGCCGTCATTTTTGATCCAGGCTCGACTCAACTTTTGACCGGAGACTTGAACATCGAAGCGAGTGAAGCGGTTGTCGGCCGCCCAGATTTTGTTGTCAGCGGTGAGTGTCCATGAGGTTTGGGGCTGATAGAAGTTCTTCGGTACCGAAGCGATGGTGGTCACCTTTTGCGTTTCCACGGTTGGCTCGATGTCCAGGGCCAAGATATGTCCTAAATCGGATTGTACGATCAAGCGTCGTCGGTCAACTTGCGGTGAGACCACGATGTTCCCGTCGACTTGAATGGCGATTTGAGCCTGCCGCAACCCCAAGCCATTGTCGTCTGTGGCAAGTATGCGGATGCGGGCTGAATTGTTGGTGATGTTTTCGAAAACAAAGAGTTGCCCCAGAATCAAAATTGGTGGGACCGAGATCGAACCGGCGCGATGCCCCAGGTAGTGAACTTCTTTGCAAGAGCCATCGCGGCGATCAAGCACGTACAAATTGCTATGCTCGGCAGGGAGATAAAGGTGACTACCCAGGGCGACACCTGGGGAGACTTCGATCGGCTGCGGTAACTTTTTGACCCAGCGGGTTTGTCCGCCGACACTATCCAGGTTAGCGACAGAACCGCTGTAGGTAGCGACAAACAGCTCCTCTCCCTCCACGACCGAGGGCAATGTGGGCTCATTCACGCTGGCGATCCACTTGGTTTTGCCTGACAAGCCGTTCACCCGCGAGAGCTTGCCTTGTTCTGGCTGGGAGATCAGTGCATCGGCTTGCGATTCGGCTCCCAGTCGCAGGGGGTTGGCCGAGAAGCCACGTCCCACAAACTTTCGCCACAGAATGTTTCCCGTTTCCAAGTCAAGGCCGTAGACACCATCTTTGATTTTCACGAAGACCACGCGGCCGGCCATAGCGGGAATGGTCTTCCCGGTTCGATGCCCCAGCACAAAGCTCCGCCCGGCTGAGGGTTTTTCCTCGGCTTGCGAGAGTACCCAGTTCAGCGGACTGCTGGCCACTAAAGATTTCTGAATGTCTGCAGCCCGAACAACGCGTTCCACCAGTGGCTCGGCTGTCTCCAGGAGCGGGTAGCGGGAAATTAACTGCCGTCGAAGTTCATAAGCACCCAACGCATCTTTCGCCTCGAGCAGTTTGTCGATTTCGACCACGGTGGCTGCCAAGTCGTCGTCGCGGTTGATCTCGCGCAAGATCCGCTGACGGTCTTCCTCGATTCGCAGCAGTGAGGGCGCTTGCTGAGTGCGTTGGTTGGCTCCCACATACTGAGGGTTGTTGATAAGCTCCATCAACTTGTCCATCTCGCTCATCAGTTCGCGGCGTTCATTGGTCTCTTTGCGTTCATCGGCCCGCGCATTGAATTTTTGGGCGAGGGCGACGAGCGCACCGGCCAAGTCGGATTGTTGGTCGGGAAAGCCCGGTTCGGACGCGCCGATGATCGGCGGCAATACCTCCAGCGCGGTGTTCAAGCCGATGGTGGGATCGGGCTTCGTTTCAGCGTCCCCGCGGAGCAGCGCTAGCGCGAGACGAACACGGGCATAAGAGGCTTTGGCATGGGTGGGGAAGTTGGCACTGAACTCTTTGTAAGAGATCGCCGCCGTTTCATAACTCCGTTTTTCATAGAGTCCGTCGGCATTTTCGATCTTTTCGTCGGCGCTTCCACGCCGGAGGAAATCGAGCAAAAAATAGCCGGGAATCAACAGTAGAGCAACTAACAAGCCCACTCCCAGGATCCTGAACGAGTCCCAGGGATTCGACTTTGCTCCCTTTTTCTTGAGCGGCCGCACCGCCGCAGCCGTACCGCGGGGATTGAGATCGATGCCGCGCGTTCGCGCGGGGGCGGGTGGGGCTGCTCTCATAGCACTCGTATCGACCGCTTCAACCACTTCCACCGCTTCTACTTCCTCGATGACCTCCACTTCCACCAAATCGTCGTCGAGCACCTCGACGGTTTCGATATCCTCGTCATCCATGTAGACGGTGGCGACGTTGGCTGGTACTTGACTAACGCTCTCTGGCTCATGTGCCAGCCCGAGTTCTTCATCGTCGGTCGAGCGACTGGGGCTGGCGTTGGATCCTTCCGCGGCGGGACCACTGACTTGTGCGATCAACTTGGTCGCTTGGAACTTGGTCAAATGCCCGTTTTCGACCAGCAGTTTGGCGAGCCGCTCGGAAGAGAGTTTCGTCTTGCTTTCACGGACTTGTCTACGCAACTCTTCGACAATTTCGTCGGAGAGTAATTGTTGGGACTCGAGCAAGTCGATGAATTGTTTAGCCGGTAGTTGCATTAAATCTGAGACTCTGCAAAGAAATTTCTACATGCTCCCCTCACCAGGGGCGGAGCGAATCGATTAGTCAAACTGTTCAACGGTGGTCACTTCAAAGCTCTCGAAATTGGCCTCCCGGCCGGCATCGAGCGCTGCCACCACAGCGGCATGGATGCAGTTCTCGTGCGCCTCAATTACTAGTTTAATCGGTTGCACTCCCGATCCCCCTCCCGCAAAGGCTTCGTTCAAGGCAATGATCAGATCTTGTTTGCTTCCAGCTGGCCTATCGCCGTTGGCCGTGATCACATTGTAGGCATTGAACTCATCGACTTGGACCGTTACTGTGTCCTTGTCCTTCTCTTCGAGGACCGTGTTTTGGCTTGGCTGATCGTTGCGTTGCGCTGGACGTTGAATCGCCTTTTGCACGCTGAACGAGGCGGTGATCATAAAGAAAATAAGGAGCAGAAAGGTGACATCCACCATGGGTGTCATGTCCATGTCCTCTCCCTGCGGTGGGCGGGGACGCAGGAAGTTAGCACTGGCGGCGGCCAGTGCCTTCTCTTCCGCACCGATCCGCTCTTCGGCCTCTGCAGTATCCTCTGTGGCTGAGTCATCGTATTCGTTCCATGTCGGCTGCGGCGTAACCACTTGAGCCAACACGCGATTCAACTGCTGTTCCCGCTGATTTTCTTTCTGACGTTTGAGCTTCAGCTCCGCGCGTTGCTGTTTGGCCAGTTCCATTTGTTCGCGAGTTGGCAGCTGCACTGTGCTACCGCATTCGGGGCAATTGATCTCACGCCCCATCAGTCGCTCATTGGCGGCTCGGACAGCTTTGCAAGCAGGACATTGAAATTTGATACCCATGAGCGACGGTTTTCGTAATGGTTTTCGCTAATGTGCTAATGTACCCGGGGGCCAACGCCGTTCCGCTAAGCAGGTCGCCAGGGTTTATCGTGGCTAACTGTCTAGTTTTGTTCCATGACGGCGATGTTGATCATTTCACCCTCCTCGATGGCCTGCGAGATGGCTTCGCTGACCCGGCCTATTTCGCCGTGGCGCACGGAGCCCTCGGCGCGGATGATCACATGCTTCTTGCCAGCATCAATGCCCGCGGCAATGTACTCGGAGATCTCTGCACCCTGTTGTTCCGGGTCGGTCGAAAAGGGCGAGCCATCTGACTTCTCCACTTCGGCTTGATCGCCCGTACCACGCTTCATGATTACCACCACCGACTCCTTGGCAGCCACCACACCTCCATGTCGCGCCTTGGGAAGGTCCACCGCTTGTTCCGCATTCATTTTCGATGAAACGATAAAGAAAATCAGGAGCAAAAAAGTGATATCGATCATTGGGGTGATATCCATTTCATCATCCAAGGATGGCGCCCGCGGCTTGAGGAAATCTTCCTCGACCTCAATCTCAGCTTCTGGAATCTCCGCTTCTGGGGGCTGCACCAAACCAATCGACATGGAAACAATCTACTTTTAGGAAATGGAGGCGTTGTTTTGTAATGCAATCGACACGGAATGCCACTATGCAGATTTTTTACTGCCGATCCGCGTTAAGCCGACGCGAAAGGCTTCCAGAAATCGAGTCACTCCCGAACCCACCAATTCTTCCATGTGCCGGATGCGGTTGTTGACTGCGTTCAAAGCCATGACCAACGGAATGGCGATACTTAAACCGATCGCCGTCGTGTACAGGGCCACATTGATGTCCTTGGCCAACTTGGTCGGTTCAACGCTGGCCGCCGAGGCAAGGGTTGCGAAAGCGCCGATCATACCGGTGACCGTCCCAAACAAACCCAGCATGGGCGCCGTTTTGATGACCGTGGTGACCCAACTGATATTGCGTTCCAGATCGGCTAAAACGTCCCTTTGAAAACGCTCGGTCAGCAAGTGCTTGACCTTGGCATAGCCCAACTGTCGATTGATGACCCCCAAGCTGATCAGCATCGGTACCGCTCGCTGGTCACCTTCGCAGGCGTGCTCCACCGCCTCAAAATTGCCAGCCATCAAGTCCGGTTCCAAGCTTTCCAGCAGCGCGTCCTGCTCTTCCTCCGTCTTGAACCACTTCTGACCTACTCGTGACCAAACCAAAATGCAACAAAATGCACCAAATGCGGCCACTGCGGCTAGGGCGATATAGACAGCAAGTCCAATCCAATCATAGATCGTTTGCGGCATAAGAACATGTTCCTGGATTGAAAAGTTGAACCCCGGGAGTTGCACCCAACAGAAAACTGCCTACTTGCAAAGTTCGCGATGCGGAAAGCCGGGGGGACAAGGTTGGACACAAATTTTGCGAGCTTTGATAATAACCTCGCAATTAGTGATCGGGGACGTTATGGCTAAAAAATGGGGGCGTTCTTGCCGAAAAACGTTCGCGGGCTGGCTACTGCGTTGCATCCTCTTTCGGAATGCGATACCGTTGCTCGATTACTACGAAGTCGTAAGCTCCCGAAGAGGTCGCTTGTGACTCAAAAATCGTCTTAGCAATCTCCTTGACCGACGAATGCCCTTTGGAAATCGCAAACTTCATCTCGGTCTGGAACAACCTCTCTTCTAGTTCTTTCGGGATAAACTTGAGCAGTTGCCGCCCTTGGGTTCGAACACCTGCAGCCGTCAGCAGTTGCTTATCAAATTCCTTCAGCGGCCCATCCTGCCGCCACATGAAGTACAACCGAGCGAGTTTGTTCTCATCGGCACTTGAACCAGATCTTGTTTGCGGTGCATTTGCCAGGTTGAAAGCATAGTCCACCGATGCCACGCCACCACCAATGCAGCCCAGCTCGATCCGGTAAAAATCAAGCTGCGATGCGTAGGCCCTTTGCCCCTTGGCTTGAAACTTCAACTCCCAGCGTTCGAACCGCGGGATGATGTCATCTCCTTCGCCGAGCGGCCCCGGCGGGCGGCTATCCCCCCGTTCACTACCGGAGGTGGAAACAGCGGAGTCGGTGGTGACGGAGTCGAGGGTGGCTGCGACGGTGCTGACCGCCTCGGTAACCGCTTCGAGGGTTTCCGCAAGAGTGGGTTCGGTGAGATCCTCGACCTCTTCGGCCCCAGGGGGTTCAATGTCCCGTTCGAAGCCAGCCGCATGATCCCCGCGTCCAGCGACTCGTTCTTCCGTCAGCGTGATGTCGCCAGCTTGCCAAGAAAAAGTTTGCGTTAGCCACACCACAAACAGCAAGAAGACCATCAAGCCAATCAGCACCAGTCCCGACATCAACAGGCTAGCCACTACATCGACTTTCTGGGTTCGCAACCCCTTGACGAGCTGCGCTGTGTGAGGATTAGATGCCGCCACAGGCTTTGTGGACGTTGGTGAAATCGAACTCATTTCAATCCTCAATTAGCTAGTGTCTGTCCGGAAATCTAAAACGCTTGTAATTTTGGGTTAAAATTGAAAAATAGCTCCTCGAAGACCGAACCCGCAAGCGGGTTCAAGCGTTGAATTTGTTGACAAAAACCAATTCCAACAACAAATCTTCG
>JBGSHW010000156.1:0-76472 GCA_041751975.1 Pirellulaceae bacterium | reverse complement strand
TCGAAGATTTGTTGTTGGAATTGGTTTTTGTCAACAAATTCAACGCTTGAACCCGCTTGCGGGTTCGGTCTTCGAGGAGCTATTTTTCAATTTTAACCCAAAATTACAAGCGTTTTAGATTTCCGGACAGACACTAGTTAGAAACGCCCTTTTTGAATCTTGGCGGATGATTGTCATTTACTTAGTATCAGGTGGGAGTGGGAGGACTGCAAACTGGGTATTGCGCGCCTGCTTGGCACAGTTTCCGGGGGCGCATGTGCAGTTGCAGCGTCGGAATGCCATTGTTACCCAAGAAGCCGCATTGAAAGTGGTGGAGGAGGCAGAGGCGGTAAGTGGGGTGATCTGTCATGCTTTGGTAAACGCTGGTGTGAGACGAGCGTTGTCGCAGGCGGCACTGGCTAAGGGTATTATGTTCGTGGACCTGTTGGGGCCAACGCTGGTCCTTCTCGGCGAGCGTCTGTTGCGGGAGCCGCTTGGCAAGCTGGATTGCTGTACGAGCTGCACCGTGAGAAATTTGATCGCATGGACGCTGTAGATTTTACATTGGCTCACGACGATGGACAAAAGCTACACGAATTAACTCTGGCGGATGTAGTCTTGGTTGGCCCTTCGCGGTTCTCGAAAAGTGTCACCTGTTTCTACTTGGCTTTGCGTGGAGTTCGATCGATCTACAAGTCGAGTTGGGCCACTTTGGCTCGGGCTTTGGTACACAAACGCACAGTCTATCCGTGCAATTCGTCCCGGCCTATTTTCCGAGGATGTCCAAAGGCATCGCAAGTCTGGGTTGCCACAACGGGTGTTGGGTCGAAATAATGTTCAGACAGCGTGAGTGGGTCAATATATTCCAGACGCATCATTGGGCCCCCTCTGTGTTGGACTGCGGGCCGCGCCTGCTGAAAAGCTTCCACTGAATCGAAGGGACTTCGCTCCAAGTAGCGTGCAATTCCGTCAATGATCGTGCAAATCGCTTCTGGCCCTGCGCGATAAAGTTCTGATGTTACCATCACCGCTTCGGCCCCCGCGATCATTGCCTTAATAGCGTCTTCGCCCGTGCGTACACCCCCACTGGCCGCGATCGAAAGTGACAAGCCACCTGAGCGAGCGCGGACAAGTCCCTCTAAAATGCTACCCAACGAATTCACGGGAGATAGCTCCCAGTGGATCGTCCAGTGCATCCGGTCAATACTAACGTCCCAAGATGGGAGGTGGGTGAACATGGCCAATCCCTTAGCCCCTGCATCTTGCAGCTGATGAGCGATCGATGCGAGATTGGTGAACCTTTGGTTTAGTTTCACTGAGACAGGTATGGTCAAGCTCGAAGTCAGCGACGCTACCATATCGCAGAGTGTCTGTTCGACCTTTGCTGCTGGTGCTCTGGGGTCGGCAAATATAGGCTGCCAGTTCAGTTCCAATGCATCGGCACCACTGGCTTCGATTCGCTTGGCATATTCGATCCAAGGGCCAGCAGAACCACCATTTAAGCTGGCGATGACCGGCACACGTTCCAGCTGCTTCAATTCGGCGATGGTGGAAATGTAGTTTTCGACGCCACCATTGTATTTGTCCTGTTGAGGTTGGTAGCCACTATCCCCGATGGCTGTGATGGGATCGCTGGACTGCATTTGACTGTACACAATTTGTTCCTGCAGCATGGAAGGCAATACAATGGCTCCTGCACCGGCTCCCACAAATTGACGAACGGACTCAGGACTGATCGTCAACGGACATGAACCAACGATAACAGGCGACGATAGTTCAAGGCCCATATATTTGACGGCTAGCGAATTGGTCATACGATGCCTCGATCCATTAGAGTGATTCTGAAAAAGGTGACTAAATTCGTGTCAATACGACAATCGAATGCTCTGCTACGCGGCAGAATGTGTCGCTTATGATCATGGCGGAATTCTCGTCAACGATATCGTTTGGACTTGCTGCCGACGTCTCAATGACTTTTTTCCAAGTACCCACTCTCCCTTCATGGATGCCAAACGTCACCGAGTCGGGACCATTGTTCAGCATCACATAAAGATCGCTATCGCCTTGCGAAGCACCGTGTAGGCAATAGGCCAAGCATGTTGCTGAAAGCGAGAGATCTACGGCGTGCTCTGTCCCATACCATTTGACGTCCTCGCGCCAGAACCGTGAGCGGCTGATTGACGGATGCGCTTTGCGAAAGGCGATGACTCGACGCACGAAGCGGAGTAGGTCGTTATGCGTAGCCGCTTGTGACCAATCAAGCCAACTGGTGGCGTTGTCCTGGTTGTAGGGGTTGCTATTGCCGCGCTGACTATTCAGAAACTCGTCGCCCATTCGAAACATCGGCGTGCCGTTGGACAACATCAACAACGCAAAATAGTTCTTCACTCGTTGTTTACGTATACGCGTCACATGCTCCGGGACGTTTTCACTCCCCTCCCAGCCGCAATTGCAACTGAAGTCATGCGGACCGTCGGTATTTCCATGGCCATTCGCCCAATTGTTCTTAGTTGTATAAGAAACCAAATCGGCCATGGTAAATCCATCGTGGGAGGATATGTAATTGAGGCTTTGGAATGGGCGGTAGGCGAGCATGCGGTCGTCGGGAAATAAATCGCAACTACCATAGATTCTGGTCATCAGCTCGCCGATCACACCCCGGTCGCCGCGCACAAATCGCTGCACGCATTGACGATAGCTGGCGTTCCACTGCATACTCTGTACCCCTGGAAAACGCTTGCCCAGCTGAAATACGCCGCAGGCGTCCCAAGGTTCGGCGATCAAGCGGATCCCGGCAAGATCATCCTCGGCGCCGATCTGTCCGATGATCGGCGGATCGTGTAAGTCAATGGTGCCGTCAGAATTACGAGTAAAAATCGACGCGAGGTCGAAGCGAAATCCGTCCACATGCATTTCCTCGACCCAGTAGCGCATGCTATCGACGATCAAGCGACGCACTGTCTGATTGGCCGTATGGAGAGTATTTCCCGTGCCACTGAAGTTAGCAAATGGCCGTGCCTCATCCATCGAAGCGAAATAGTAAGTACTGTTGTCGATGCCTTTGAAGCTGTAAACTGGCCCGCGATCGTCTCCTTCGCAAGTGTGGTTATAGACCACATCCAGAATCACTTCGATGCCAGCCGCATGCAATGCCTTGACCATTTCGCGAAACTCATCGAGTTGCCGACAAGTTACGGGTTCTGTACAGAAATTCTGATGGGGCGCGAAGAGGGCCAGTGGCATGTAACCCCAGTAGTTCCCGTCGTCAGGATCGAATTGAAATACAGGCATCAACTCGACTGCGGTGACTCCTAGGTCAAGCAGATAAGGTATTTTGTCTCGAACCCCCAGGAACGTCCCTCGTCGCCTTGGTTCAACCCCGGAGCTTTCGTGGCGAGTGAAGCCGCGAACATGCAATTCATAAACAATTAAGTCCGAATCGTGCCAAGGCCGTATGTCTCCTCCCCAATCGAAGCGAGAGGTAGTTCGCGGCAGCGACGCCAATGCAGCTTGCCCCACGTTCGAACCGGGCCGACGCGCCGCCTCGCGACTAAACTCAGCCGGAAAATAAACGGCGTGGGCGTAGGGGTCTAGCAGTAGTTTTTCATGATCAAAACGATGGAAGTCAAACCCTGGGCCAGGAGCAGGTCCGTCGATTTGATAACCGTAGTAAACCGCATTCTCGGCGTCGTTCGCGGCAATACGGCAATGCCAAATGGCCCCCGATTTATTGCACAAGTAGTCGAATTCGTAGGTCAACAGGGGCGATGCTAAGTTCGTCGCCGAAAACAGTAGTAAAGTGACTCGCTCGGCGTGTTTCGAATAAATTGCGAAGTTGAAAGCTCGGTCAGATTCGACATACGAGACCCCTAGCGGGTAGGGTGAACCTTCTCGCGACGCCCAGACACCTGCAAGTGGTTCATTCATTGGTGGTCTTTCATAAACAACTCGGTGGCGATAGTCGCGGGACGATTACCCTTTAGACCGATCGGACTGGTCGAACTAAGCCCACTGCAATAATCGCGCCGCTGCGGCACACCTTTTGCGTCCGGTGTCTTGAAAAGTAGGCTTCAACCTCAAGTAAGGATATGTTCAAAATGCCCAAACGATTGATGGTCATTCAAGGACATCCCGATGCACAAAGCGGGCGGTTGTGTCACGCCTTAGCGCAACAATACGTTGAAGGGGCTCACTTGGCAGGATCAGAAATTCGCCAGTTTGACATTGGGCAAATGGAGTTTCCTTTGCTACGAAAAAAATCTGACTTTGATTTGGGCCGGAGCGGAACGCCGAAGGCGCTCGTAGCTGCCCAGGAATCGCTATTATGGGCACAGCATTTGATGCTGATCTATCCACTATGGCACGGCACGATGCCGGCGTTGTTGAAAGGTTTTATTGAACAGGTTTTTCGACCGGATGTGGCGGAGAAGCAAGTCGTGCAGGGCTTTCCCAAGAGGATGTTGAGTGGAAGATCGGCGAGAATTGTCATCACCATGGGCATGCCAGCTTGGGCCTACCGATGGTACTTTGGCGCTCACAGCCTAAAGAGTCTTGAGCGCAATATCCTCAAGTTCTCCGGAATCAGCCCAGTTCACAGATCATTGTTTGGGAGGGTCGAAAACGTGTCACCAGATACACGCAATGGTTGGCTCCGAAAAATGCGGAAGGCGGGAATGCAGGACGCGCACTGACCCTTAACATGGGCATTGAAGATAAGCACCAATCCTGCGATCCGTCTTTGGATTGTAGACTTTTTTACCAACTTGCAATGAACGAGTTTGTAGCCGTTGGCGCTGTCGATCGACGGCTTGCAATAGCCCCCCAACGTGCATGAGCTCCCTAACGGGAGCGAAGTCAGGCGCAGCGAGTAGCTCACCTCGGAATACGGACATGTCATGATCGAAACCTAGGTGTCCTCCCAGTCGTTTTAAGCTAACCATTCTGTGGTTAAGAGAGTCTTTTAAGAACTGTCTTAACAACTGAGTTTGATAGAGTTGATACTTAGTCCATTTCCGCCAGGCGTGGTACGCCTCATTCGTCGGTGTTCGAATGCAGGACTTCATGGCGCGTCGGCCACGTCGATAGGATTGCGCAAAACCTCGCATGAGGCCTGATGCGCCAAGACCTTCGATAGGCCAAGCCTGTACGCGGTCCACCGCTGAAGCCATTTCGGCGATAAAGCTCTCGATCTGGCACTCCGGCCGCTGGTCTGCGCTACGTAGCAACTGGCGACGGTTCGTTAGGACTCGCTGGGCCTCATTCAACACACGAGACGAAACACCAGCGGTAACGCGCTGTCTGAATTTGGTAAAGGCTTCCGAAAGGGCATCCACATCGCGAACGTGCGCAAGTTTCGCCGCCGCGTCTCGAAAATTAGCATTCTCTATATGCGCCAGTTCAGGATGCGTTTCCCGTAGAAGACGCAGCAAGGCCCGGATCCTTTTACACCGTTGGCGCGCTTGATGCACTGCCTCATCGCGGTAGAGATGCTTGTTATAAAAGCAGCTTTTCGCCAGCTCGGCTTGTTCAGCCGCGATTCGCCGCAAACTGATCGCAAGCTCTTCATCAGTTTTCAACATGTATGCCACTTGAAGCTCTTTCCGGAATCGATTATCGGGGCCACGTTCATCGCGAATTTCCAGGTCACAAAGTAGCCACAGGCCTTCTACTTGAACCTCCACCGCCTATCAGTATAACGGCATTTGCACGTAAGCATGGTTTAAAAACATAACATGTCCGCGCGGGTGACCCTGGATATTCCGTGCTGGCGATGCCCCGATTATTTAAAGAACTCGAGTGTTTGGAGAATTGTTGAGCGATTTGTCAGGGATATCCTGACGCAAAAGCTGCAAATTTCTGTACTGAAGCGTCAGTACTCTACGACTTGTTCTGCCACATCGAGCACGTAAATTTAAAGTACTCGTTAACTTGCGGCCTTCGAGTTTATGCAATAGGGAACTAGGTTGAGCATTTCAATGCTTCTGACGGAATTCGACCCACCAGGGATTATAGTCTAAGGAGCATGGACGAGGATCAGCTCGTATCTCTGATTCAGTGTGGCCACTGTCGCGCGGAGTGTAACTCGCACTGTGCCGAAATGGACCATTGGCCTTTATGTGAATGCCATCCACCGGAACAATCATTGTCATTCCAGGAGGGTCAATCATTGTCATTCCAGGAGGGTATGGTGCAGTCGTGCGGCAATGAATCTTTCCGGGGAGCCAAATAATCATATGTCCGAAATGATGGTTTTCAATAGCTTGCTCGTACCACACGATTTTTCGGAACCCGCGCAACGCGTACTAATGTGGGCAAGGCGGTTGGTTGACGGCGACGAACCATTGATTATTTTGATGCACGTCATCGATGAAGATTTGGTCGCGATGATGGTTGCCAATGGATTTGGAGACCGCGACGACATCATTGGTAGGTTAAGGTTTCAAGCGGAAATGCATCTTAAGGATTGTTTGTCGGATGATTTTGGTCAAGTGGAGGTCGAGCTTGTAGCAAGTGTTGGCATTCCATTTCTAGAGATCATTCGCAAAGCCAAAGAGTTTGCCGTCGACGCTATTTTGATGGGGAGAGCCGGTGCAGGACAACAACTCGGCCATCTGCTCTTCGGATCGACGGCCGAGCATGTGCTCCGGGGCAGTACGCGTCCGGTCATTGTTTTGCCTAACAGTACTTTGAACGAAGCTGGTGTGTGAGAATCGTGGTTTGCTTCTGAAGTACTCGCCAGCGCCACCATACGATAATATCGCGACAATAAGCAGTCCCGCGAGCCCACGCTTTGATACAACCGCAGGCGTCACTGAGCCAAGAGCGGTATGGGCAAAACGTGCGCCATAAGCCCTTTTGTGGCGAAGCGCTGCCAGGGTATTCCGATTCTCACTTGTTGTCGAAGATTGGCGAAAAAAGAAAGCTGGGGAGACGATGTGCCTAGATTCACCGGCATTTGCGATGGTCTGCAAGCTCATGGTTGTCGACGTGCGTCTCGGAGTCTCACCATACACTCGTGCTTATTGTGCAAGATATCAAATTGTCTATAACATAAAACGTGTGTATTAATGGCCTTTATGGCTCCAGTTGGTACACAGCTTGCTCTTAGAGGTATTCAGCGGAAAGTGATTTGTAGATCAACCAGCGATTGTTTTGTAGAAATGGAGAAGCCTGGATGTCAAAGCTTATTGCCTTCGACAACGAAGCGTTCGAGGCCATTCGTCGTGGAGTAACGACTCTTTCAAGGGCGGTCAAGGCAACCTTGGGACCGCGTGGGCGCAATGTGATCCTCCGCACGAGTTTTGGTCCGCCAACGGTCACTAAAGATGGCGTGACGGTAGCCAAAGCGATCGAACTTGAAGATCCGTTTGAAGATGCAGGTGCGCAGATGGTACGACAGGTCGCTTCCCAGACCAACGATGTAGCTGGCGACGGGACGACCACGGCGACGGTGTTGGCCGAGGCCATTTTCACCGAAGGCCTGCGAGCGGTTGTGGCTGGGGTGCGCCCCGTGTATATGAAGCAAGGTATTGAGTACGCAGTGTCTGATATCGTGGAGGAACTCAAAAAAATGTCGGTTCCTGTCTCAGATAATTTGCAGATCGAGCGTGTGGCCACCATTGCCGCCAACAACAACGAGAAAGTCGGCAAGCATGTTGCCGCAGCGTTGGGCAAGGTTGGAAAGGACGGTGTTGTTACGCTGGATGACGGCAAGTCAACTGAAACGGAGATCGAGTGGGTTGAGGGAATGCAGTTTGATCGCGGATATCTTTCGCCTTACTTTATCAACGACTCCGCCAAGATGGAGTGCGTATTGGATGATCCTGCGATTCTAATTTTCGAGAAGAAGATTAGTTCCATCAAGGATCTCATTCCCGTATTGGAGAAGACCGCCCAGGCTGACCGTCCGCTTATGATTATTGCGGAGGATGTCGATGGCGATGCGTTGGCCACGTTGGTTGTCAATCGACTGCGGGGCACTTTGAAGATAGCTGCGGTTAAAGCTCCCGGGTACGGTGATCGACGCAAGGAAATGCTGGAAGATATAGCTATACTTACGGGTGGGCATGCAATTTTCGATAGCCTGGGTGTCAAACTCGACTCGGTCAAACTCGAAGATTTGGGGACCGCGCAGAAGGTGCTTATCGACAAGGATACTTGTACGCTCATCAAGGGTGGTGGCGACCAGGAGAAGATCGCGGACCGCGTCAAACAGTTGAGAATTCAACGCGATCGAACAACAAGTGACTACGATCGTGAAAAGCTCGACGAACGAATCGCCAAGTTGGCTGGAGGTGTCGCCAAGATCAATGTAGGGGCTATGACCGAAACAGAAGCCAAGGAACGCCGCTTTATGTATGAAGACGCCATCAATGCTGCCAAGGCTGCCAGTGAAGAGGGGGTCGTGCCGGGCGGAGGCGTAGCTTTGCTACGTTCCGCATTGGCCGCTCAGCGCGACAGCCTTCACGAAGATGAGTTAGTTGGTTACAAGATCGTGCTGCGGGCTTGCCGTTGGCCGCTGACTTGCATCGTCGAAAATGCGGGACAAAATGGTAGTCTGGTATGCGAGAAAGTCGCTGAGAAGCAGGGAAGCATGGGTTACAATGCGATGACCGATCGATACGAAAATCTAATGGAAGTTGGCGTCATCGATCCTACCAAAGTCGTCCGCTGCGAGATTCAGAACGCGGCCAGCGTCGCGGCTTTACTGTTGACCAGCGATGTACTCATTGTTGACAAGCCGGAGCAGAAAGAAGAGAAATCCCAGGCTTCTATAGGGATGTACTAACAAGGCAGCGATCTTTCACTTGCTACGCGAATGAGCAATGGTTGAGCTTACTTTGCCGTGCAGGCACCATTGCAACTTCAAGACTAAAGCTATAGGTTGGGGAAGTGGATCTTGCTAGAAAACCTTGTGTAAGAGGAACTTTAGCAAGATCCGCTACCCTAACATTAAGGTGTGGAGACACACAAGGTTGCTAAATTGCAATAGTCAAGTCTGCGACCTTGTAGGTCGCGTGGGTCTCCTTCTGTAGGCATCTATCTAGATCCGCTTTTTCCAGAAACTCATAACGTGAGACGATGCTCGAAGCATTACAGCAGGCACTCGACCATCTTAAATGACATTGTACCCGAGTGCTTCTAGCTTTTGCGTCAACGCGGACTTGGCGTCTTCTTCGCCGTGTACCAAACGAATACCTCGGGGAGGTTCTTTGATCCCTTGCACAAATCGCAACAAATCAGATTGATCGGCGTGTGCCGAGTAACCGCTCAGTTGATGCGTGCGCGCCTGGATGTCGTAGCGTTGGCCATCCAGGTTCACCCAATCGGTGTCTTGGATGTAACGACCGGGGGTACCTCGCGCTTGGTAACCGACAAACACTACGTCAGTGGTTGGATCGCCTAAGAATGCTT
Source organism: Pirellulaceae bacterium (assembly GCA_041751975.1). GTDB lineage: Bacteria > Planctomycetota > Planctomycetia > Pirellulales > Pirellulaceae > Aureliella. The sequence goes on along the minus strand of JBGSHW010000156.1, from coordinate 67,079 downwards.
TTAAGTAGTTCACCACCCGCCCGCCAGCACACATGCCACTGGCCGCAATCACGATGGCGGGAACTTTGGATTCCTTAAGGTACTCGATGGTATCCCGGTGCTCGCCATGGTCGGAGATGTTCACCAAGTTTTCGAACACTAACGGTTGATCGTCGTAGGTCAACACATGCTGCGCCTCTTCATCCCAGTACTCGCGCATGGTCTCGTAAAGTTCTGTGAAGCGACTTGCAAGGGGCGAATCAATAATCACATCGACTGCTTTGAGCAGGGAGCAACCGAGCGAGCTCTGCATGTGTTCGAAGATATGGTTCATCTCATACAGCAGTTCCTGCGTTCTGCCGACGCTGAAAGCGGGAATGATGGTGACGCCGTCATTTTTCAAGGTGTGGCAGAGCACGGCTTCGAGCTTTTGAATTCTGTCTTCGCGGCCTTCGTGATTGCGATTTCCATAAGTGCTTTCAAGTACCAGGAAGTCGGCTCGCTCGGGACTGACCGGCTCTTTGAGCAACGGTTGTTGGCGACTCCCCAGATCGCCGCTAAAGACAAAACGCTCGTCGCGAAAATCAACTTCGACGTAGGCTGAGCCGAGCACGTGGCCAGCGTGCTGCAAGCGAATCTCAACGCCGCCGTCCAGCTTGTGCCATTTGTGATAGGACAATGGTCGGATGTGCCGCTTGAGGTCTTGCATGAAGCGTTCAATCAAACGCTTGTTACGCGTGACCCCCACGCGCATGGCGTCCTCCAGCATCAACGGCAGCAGTTTGGCGGTTGGCGGCGAGCAGTAGATAGGTTTGTTGAAGCCCGCAGCGATCAGATAGGGAATGCGGCCGATGTGATCCAAATGCACGTGGGTGACGATCAGCCCTTGGACACCTTCCAGCGAAAACTCGATCTTGGTTTGATCGCGGTTTTTAGCATCGGAACCCTGAAACATGCCGCAGTCAATCAGCAGCGAACGGGAGTCGTCGAGCAAGAGTTGGTGACATGAGCCGGTGACGCCATTAATCGCCCCATGGTGAACCACTTGCATCGACATCAATGCTGCCTAATCGTGCGGAACTTAATTGTTCGAAACCTAATTGCGCCGAAGACGAGAAAGAAGCTCTAGCTTAACAAGTCGATCAGGGCGCGGCAAAAATCGGGTAGATCATCGGGCTTGCGGCTACTGACCGAATTGCGATCGACCACCACGGCGGCGTCTTCGTAAATGCCACCCGCATTGATCAAGTCATCCTTGATGCCGGGCGAACCGGTAACACGCACTCCTTTGTAAACACCAGCGGAGATCGGGATCCAACCTCCGTGGCAAATGGCCGCTACGGGCTTGCCAGCTTCGAAGAACTCGCGAACCAGCCCGAGCACCTTGGCATCGCGGCGAAGTTTGTCTGGCATGAATCCGCCGGGGACAACCAGCCCATCGAAATCGATTGACCGCATATCGCGAATCGCAGCATCGGCCACACATGGGTAACCATTTTTCCCAGCGTAGGTTTTCCCCGCTTCATCTCCTGCGACCACGGTCGCAGCACCCGCTTCGATCAATCGCAGCTTGGGATACCACAACTCCAGATCTTCGTAGATATCCCCGGTAAAAAGCAGCACACGTTTCCCGGCCAAGGGGAGTGGGACAGATTTACTTTCACTGGTCACGCTGGCTCTCCGCGCAGAGATGTTAGTTGGAAGTATTTAAGCTGGGTTACTTGTACCAGGTTAATCGTGCTCGAGGGCTAGAGCGACTCAATCCGCCGCGACTCGGCCATCGCATCTTCGGCGAGCTGGATGTACTTGTGCTCCCCCGTGCCGGCAAAGACCCGTTGGTAGGTGACGCTCAAGGCCGTGTAGTTAAACGCTTCAAGCGGTTCCAATTCGCACGCCTTGCGGCCGTGCTCGACCGCTTTGTCGAATTTTCCCTGCAGCGTGAAAATGCGGCCCAGCGTAAGATGCGTCAATACATGGTTGGGTTCTTCGGTCAGGATGTCGTGCAAGATCACGACTGCTTCGTCCAATTTCCCTTCATCTTTAAGTTTTTCTGCCGCATTCGTTTTTTCAATGATTCCACTCATGGTATATCTCAATAAAAAGTTGTTAGTTGCATAACGGACCGGTTCAGCTGCAGAACCGAGCAGTAACCGAGCAGTAACCTGGGGCGAAACGCCGGGATCGGGCGAAAACGCCAGGGCAGGGGCTCATGCTACTGTCTGACCCGCTGATGGGCAACTCGGGTAGCTAAGGTAGGAATTTTGAATCATCCCTCCAGATTATCTGAGGTTGCTTTGGACCCATCGTGGCTTCAATCACTGCGCTTTCGCTTATTGTTTCCAATTTTGGCGGTCTCCTTGGTGACAGCCATGGTGGTAGCGGCCGCTTCCTATGCCCTCGGGACCATGTGGGCCACGCAGCAACTGGAACGGCGTTATACCGGCATGAGAGGCACGCTCTCCAAAGCAGCTTTTCCGTTGACTGAGACGGTCCTAAAGTCCATCGCCGAATTGACACAGTGCGAGATGCTGACGCTCAGCGGCCAGGGCGAGGTGGTGGCCAGCACATTGCCCCTTGAGGCACTGAGGGACTCCAGCCTGGTCGCCATCGACGGATCGGCACTCCCCTCCGCCAAGGCCCCGCTGCCTAGGCAATTGCAAGTGGGAACGGGGCGTTATCTAAGTTATCAGTTTCCGCTGCTTAAGGAGCCCCAAGTTGCAGGCTCAGCCGCAAGCGTGGTGGTATTGTATTCGCGACGCGATCTGCAATCAGCGCGGATGCGCGCGGCCATCTTACCTTTGATCACCGGACTTTCAACGGTTCTACTCTTAGCGACCGTTACGCTCACCCTGATCGAACGACTCATTAAGCGTCTGGCGTCGCTCGAACAAAAGGTGGATGCGGTGGCCGCCGGTGACTTTTCCATTGCCGTTGACGACTGCGGCCGAGATGAAGTCGGACGCTTGGGGCAGGCGGTCAACTCGATGGCACAGCAACTCGAACAGCTGTGGCAAGCAGTGAACCGCCAACAAAGTGCAAAACTCCTTCACCAGATTGCTGCCGGTATGGCGCATCAATTGCGCAACAGCCTGACCGGCGCTCGGCTGGCTATTGAACTGCACGCGAAGCACTGCGAGCAGGCTGAGGATGAGGGATTGCGGGTGGCCATTCAGCAGCTCGATCATTTGGAGGATTATGTCCGCCGCTTGCTGCTGGTCGGCATGGGTCAGCAGGCTGCCCAGCGGCCGATGGAAGTGGTGCAGTGCTTGAGCGACTTGCAAGCGAGCATCGGTCCAGTGGCTCAGCATTTGCGCGTCGCCATTGCCTGGGAGTGGGCTGCAGCGCTGCGCGGGGAGCAGGTGCAGGATGGACCTTCGCTGACCGCCGCAGTCTCCAATCTAGTACTCAACGCCCTGCATGCGGGAACGCGGGTGGAGGTCAAGGCGACGCTCGAGCTGGAGGAAAACAATCTACTAAAGGTGGTCGTCAGCGACAACGGGAGCGGGATTGCAGCAGAAATTGCGAACCAACTCTTCGAGCCTTTTGTTACAACCAAACAAGAAGGGCTCGGTTTAGGGCTTCCCCACGTGCAACGCGCTGCCGTCGCGCTGGGTGGGCGAGTAGAATGGAGGAGGCTCGCTGAGACGACCGAGTTCATTTTTTATGCAAGTCTTAGCAGCGACTCAGTGCGCCATGGGGGCGCGCACTAAAACACTTCCGAGTTCGTTCATCTATACCTACCAGAGGAAACACCCTTGAGCACTGTGGCTCCACAACTCCCGCGGCCGTCTATGGCCATCGCCCCTTCGCTGGTGTTGGTCGTTGATGACGAACCGTCGATCTGCTGGGGCTTCGAACGTATGTTGCGTGAGGAAGGGCACCAGGTGCTTACAGCTTCCTCGGCCGAAGAAGGGCTAAAGTTAGCCTCCGAGCATCAGCCAGCTTTGGTTGTGCTTGACGTCCGCTTACCTGGACAGGATGGAATCAGTGCGCTCCCCGAGTTCTTGCGGGCGGCGAAGCATGCGGCAGTAGTTGTCATGACCGCCTTTGGAGACCTGGAAACAGCCGTCGGAGCGGTGCGGGCAGGAGCCTGCGATTACCTAATCAAACCGTTTCCCCTGGATAGTGCGTTGCAGGCCTGCCGGCGGGCTCTGCAGCGCGCTCCCACGATGTCGGCTGCCAAGGCTCCTGCTTCCACCAAACGCGAACGGAGTCAAGCCATCATTGGCCAATCGGCAGCCATGCAACATGCTTTTCGCCAAATCGCTTTGGTAGCCGACAGCGATTTGTCGGTACTCATCACAGGCGAAACGGGAACTGGCAAGGAACTCGTCGCGGCCGCCATTCATCGCCATAGCCAACGCAGTGAGTCGGTGTATTTGCCGGTCGCCCCAGTCGCTTTTAACCCTGAGTTGATTGAGAGCGAGTTGTTCGGACATGTGAAAGGTGCGTTCACTGGTGCCACCTTCGATAAACTGGGTTTGTTCGAACAAGCCGAAGGTGGGACGATCTTGCTGGATGAAATCGGCGAATTGCCCCTGCCGATTCAAGCCAAGCTGCTGCGCGTGTTGGAAAGCGGTCACATTTCGCGAGTAGGGGAGGTGCGACTGCGACGGGCCAATGTCCGCATCTTGGCAGCGACTCATTGCGATCTGCATCAAGCGGTTGCACGTGGGACCTTTCGACAGGATCTGTACTATCGCTTAAATGGAGTACAAATCCACTTACCACCACTCCGCCAGCGGTCCGAGGATATCCCCAAGTTGTGCGAATTCTTCTTATATGAACTCGAGTACCCGGGCGTTGAAAACTGTATGGATGCCGCGGTGCTGCAGCATTTGTCCGAGCGGCCGTGGCATGGCAATATTCGCGAGTTACGCAATGCGGTCGAACATGCGGCCGTCCTGGCCCGCGGGCGTCGACTGCGTGTGGATGATTTCCCTCCCCCGCAGCCCAACATGACTCGCTCCGATGCCCCCGAACTGCCACCCCTCGAAGCCTGCATTGCGGCTTGGGCACGTGAGGCAATCGCCAACTCGGCGACCGACAAAACGAATCTTCACGAGCAGCTTCTGCAAGCCGTTGAACCGACTTTGCTTGGGCTGGTACTGGAGCACACCGGACAGAACAAAGCCAAAGCGGCCGATTTGCTGGGGATCCATCGTGGTACGCTCCGCGAACGCTTGCGCAATCATGGACTCGACGATGGTAGCCCGACCAGCGAGTAATGCGATTGACCATCATTTACCGCAACTTCAAAAATCAGGCTTGGTGTTGCGATTAAACCAACAGGGCAACAACGCCCAGTCGTCTTGTGTGCGTTGATTCAATACTTTTTAACTGGCTGTTTATCGCGATCGGATTAGCCACTAATGGCCCGCAGGGGCATTCAGATTTCCATTGGCCAGCGGCGGAGAAATTCGATCGAGTGAGTCGAGAAATTCTTTGCAAACGCCCTATCGATCTGTTAGATTCGGCATCGTTCTTTTACTAGGCGGATCATCTTTTTTGTGAGCAACGCGTTGGCTGATGGCCAGTTCGTGGCCGTGTCCGATCCCCTTTTTAGAGGAACTGAACAATGGAGTTTTCCCGTCGGCATTTCATGGCCGGAGTATCGGCAACTGGCGCCGTGGCACTTTCGGGCTTGTTGGGTGAATTGCGTGTCCATGCAGCCGAGGATCCCGTGCAGGGACTCAAGCCCGCGCGGATCTTGTTCAACGAGAATCCTTTAGGCCCATCTCCACGGGCCATCGCTGCGATTGAGAAGGCGATGCCGTTAATGAGCCGTTATCCAATGGGGGAAAACGGTAAGTTAGAGACCAAGTTGCGGAAGCTGCATGGTTTGCCCTTCGAGGAACCGACCGCTGGCTTGTCTCTAAATCGCGCGGCCGCCCCGCAAGGCTCGAGCTCGATGCTGCTGGGTGTGGGCTCTTCGGAAATTCTCAAAGCGGTCGCTTGGGCCTATTGTTCCGAGGGGGGAAATGTAGTCGAAGCCCATCCAGGCTACTCGGCCGTGGGTGCCGAGGCCGCGCAGTTGCCGCACGCCAAGGCAACTCGCAAGTTGATTCCGCTTGATGCCCAGCAAGGGCTAGATGTGGCGGCCATGCGGCAGGCCATCGATGACAAGACGAAAGTGGTCGTGGTTTGCAACCCTAACAATCCGACCGGTTCCACGCTGACGATCTCGCAGATCGAACAACTGGCCGATGCGACACCAGCCGATGCGCTGCTGCTGGTCGACGAGGCGTACATCGAGTTCTTGGAGGATGAACAAGTGTTCTCAGCGGTTGAGTTGGCTAAGAGTCGACCCAACGTATTGGTCGCCCGCACTTTCTCGAAAATCTACGGCTTGGCGGGCCTACGCATCGGCTACGGCCTGGGAGCTCGAGAGGTCATCGAAAAATTGCATCCGTATATGTTGGGGGGCCTATCGCTCAGCATGGCTGGGGTTGTCGCCGCCAACGCCGCCTTGGATGATCAGGGGCACATTCAAGCCACGCGCGAATTGAACTTCAAGGTACAGGAATCATGGAAGAAGGCCTTCCCGCAGTTCGGTTGGAAGCTGACCCCGAGCGATGCTTGCTTCGGCTGGATCGATGTGGGGCAAGACTGCAGTTCGTTGGTTAAGTTCTTGGCGAGCCGGCAGGTGCTAATAGGAGGTGGCCAGCGTTGGCATCTTCCCAGCTACGTTCGCATCTCGATCGGGACTGAAGAAGAGAACGACCGACTGCTCGCTGGCGTTCGCGCCTTTATGACGGCGTAAGGAACTGCGAGAGCCGAGTTGCTGACCGGCCGCGTAGGTGCCCTACGTACGTCCGGTTGGCAGCTGCGTGTAATCACAGAGAATGTCTTGCTTCCAGGCTTGCGCTAGAGCTTGGTAAACAGGTTGCTCTGCCGCGGCGATGAATTGTCGACTGTTCAACTCAGCGGCTGGCCACAGACAGCCGGTCGTGCCGGTCAACAGCACTTCGTCGGCCGCTACAGCCCGCGCGATGGAAATCGGCTCATAGCGGATCGGGTAGCCCAGCTGACGCGCCAGACGCAGCGTGCGACGCAGGCTGATCCCCCCCAAGATCAGTTCTTCGGGAGGCGAAAACAACTGGACGGCTCCCCCCGCTGACCGTTCGACAATCAGCAGATTGGCGGCCGAGGTTTCAGTTAGAGACAGTTCGTTGTTTTTGGTGGGGGCCAAGAGCAATCCCGCCGCAGACTCTTCGCCAGCTTCCAACTGGGCTTGTTGATCTGACAAATAGTAGTTGAGACGCGCGCGGGTCTTGATGGCCGGCGACCAGCAGGCTGTAGGTACACCCTGGTGACTTGTGGTGCGCAGCGACTGGCCGACGGCATACCACCGCGCGAGGTTTTTCCATGGAATGGGGGCTAGGTGCGCCAGCATGGTTGGAGTCCGCAGGGACGAGCCGCTGCGACCCGGGGTGGCCAGCAGCACGATGGAATAATCGGCATGGTCGTCGTACCCTCGATTGCGCTCGACGAGTTGCTCGATGACTGCGTCGAATGCCAGCTGCGGGAGCACGATACCAACCGCTTCGCAGCTGTTTCGCCAACGCTCGAGATGGAGCCCGACATCCAGCGACTTGTGCTGAAACGTCCGCAAGCGATCAACGATCACTACCCCTTGCAGAAAGCCGATATCATCCAGCGGCAATGCAAGCTGGTCGAGTGCGCGCCATTCGCTATTGACCCAAGCCAAAGAGTTTCCGATTAGCACAGGCGCCTCAGTTATGCATCTTTGAGCGCCCGCACGGCATCCCGAGCGCGGTTCAAGAAATCGGCTTTGGGCTCACCTGCTTCCAGCCAGATCGGGTGTCCGATGGTGATGCTACTTAACAACGGCACCGGCATGTACTCGCCGCGTGGCAAGATGCGGTTGAGGTTTTCCATGTACACGGGGACCAATTCGAGATCGGGACGTTTCTTGGCTAAATAGTAGATCCCGCTCTTAAATTCCCCCATCGTCCCGTCTTCACCGCGACTTCCTTCCGGGAAGACGATCAACGAGTACAGGTCGCCCATTTCGCGGAGCATTAAGTCGACAGGACTTTGGTGAACTTTGATTTCGCGGCGGTCAATCAACATCGCGTTAAACGACTTTGCCAGAAAACGCTTCCACCGCGAGCTCCCCCAATAGTCCTTGGCGGCCACAGGACGGGTCAAGCAGCGAATTTCGGGTGGCAGGGCGGACCATAGTACCACTGCATCCAGGTGGCTTGTATGATTGGCGAAGTAGATTCGCTGACAGGTCTCCGGCTGGCAGTCGACCCAGCGCACGGTGTAGCCGCTGAAAAACCGCGCCAACAATATAATGGTTCGTCCGGTCAAGCTGCACAGCACCGACGGTTTCCCAAGTTCTTTGCCGTCTGGGGAGGCCATGTTAATTTTCGAGCGGGGATCGACGGCTGCTGCCACTGGGGATTCGCTGCCAGGAGAGTTCGAGAGTGTTTTCGAGACGTCCTACCAGAATATTAGAGAAACCCCACTTTTGCAATGTAGGTTGCGTCAAGCTGCAAAAATGAGGACATTCTTGCGAGTAACGCTTCACCCCACCGCGCGCCGCGGACCCACCCAAAAAACCGAGTTGATTTACCATGACTAGTGGTCAAGAACCGATTCACCTTGCCGTTGACCTTGGAGCATCCAGTGGCCGCGTGTTGGCGGGCCGTGTCACCGATTCAGGCATCGTGCTCGAAGAGCTGCATCGCTTTCCAAACGGTCCGCTGCAATTGGGCAAACGCTTGGTCTGGAATCTACTTGGTCAGTGGGAGCAAGTGCTTGAAGGACTCCATCGCGCTGCCAGCAAGTATGGTGATCGGGTGCGCAGCGTCGGCGCGGACACCTGGGGAGTCGACTACATTTTGCTGGATGCCAACGATGATCAAGTAGGGCCTTGCTTCTGCTATCGCGATGCGCGGACGCGCGGCGTCATGGAGCAGGCCTTCACGCGACTCAGCCGCCCCGAGATCTTCGCCGCCACCGGCTTGCAATTCATGGAGATCAATACCGCGTACCAACTCTTGGCCATGCGTCTTGAGAATTCGCCGCTGCTGGACATCGCCGAACGTTTCCTGATGGTCCCCGACTTTTTGCATTGGCAGCTGAGCGGCGAGAAATGCAATGAGTTCACCAACGCTTCCACAACGCAGCTGCTCAATCCCGAGACATGCGATTGGAGCCCTCAAGTTCTCAACGCGTTTGAACTACCCGCGTCGATTTTTTCAACACCATTGCAACCGGGCTGCTCGTTGGGCAAACTGACCTCAGCAGTTGCCAACCGCACCCAACTGAGCCGCGATGTGGAAGTGATCTTGCCGGCAACGCACGACACGGGCTCCGCCGTCTTGGCAGTTCCAGCCAACTCGTTTGCCCAGTCGCAACCCGATTGGTGTTACATCAGTTGCGGCACCTGGTCGTTGATGGGTGTCGAGCTAGCACGACCCGAACTGGGCGAAGCCTGTCAGATGTTTAACTTCACCAACGAAGGGGGTGTTCAAGGGAGTGTGCGTTTGCTGAAGAACATCGCTGGCCTGTGGATCGTTCAACAATGCCGTGAGCAGTGGAAGCGCGAAGGGCATGAATGGAGTTGGGATCGCTTGATCCAGTTGGCCGAACAGGCTCCGAGCATGGTCTCGATCATCAACACCGACGATCCCGCCTTGGCCGCGCCGGAGAATATGCCCGAAGCCATTCGTGAAGCTTGCCGCCGCTCCGGGCAACAACCACCCGGCAACGAGGGAGCGATCATCCGCTGCGCATTGGAAAGCTTAGTGCTGCGTTACCGACTCGTGTTGAGTTACTTGGAGCAAATCGTTGGCCGCGAGTTATCGACGATTCACATGGTGGGCGGAGGGGTGCAGAATCGAATGCTGTGCCAGTTCACCGCCGACGCTTGCCAACGTCCCGTAGTGGCAGGTCCTATCGAAGCCACTGCTATCGGCAATATCTTGATGCAAGCCATCGGCACTGGGCAACTTAGCTCGATCGACGAAGCTCGGCAACTCGTCCGCAGCTCGCCCGATATCGTTCATTACAAGCCGCAAGCGATCGGCCGCTGGGACGAAGGCTTTGAGAAGTTTAAGCAATACTGCATCCGCTAATCCAGCGCTCTGGCGACGGCACGGCGACCGCACGTGCAGGCGTGCTATTTCGCACGCTCGCTTCGGATCGCCACCGTAATCAGCACACCCCAGCGCAAAATTGCGGGGACAGCGCGCGGGCGGGATTTGCAGGATTCCAATCAAATCAAGAGCTGTTTCCGGCCGTGGCTGGTTCGCCCCCCTGCAGCGATTGACGCCGCGGTAATTTGGCACAGGATGTGTATTAGTGAGGTTAACAGTCAGCAGCAATCGCCAATCCGTGGTCAACGACGAACCCGCGCTGGGTGCTAAACCGCTGGCTATTTCAAGTTCTGTCACCGAACTCTTCTGCGAAAGGAAACTTCCATGGGTTGGAACATCAAAAAACCGGTTGTGGTCCCCTATGACTTTTCAGAGCACGGAATGGCCGCCTTGCGACAAGCGATTGAGTTGGTCGATAACCCGCAGCAAATCCATGTCGTGCATGTGCTTCCGTTCATGATCCCGACTGAACCCGGTGTTGTCTGGGCTACGGTCGACGATGCAGATCGGATTCGGCACGCCCTGGAGTCGATGACCGCTCAGCTTCCCCCCTCTCAGTTTGGTAACGTCCAACTGGATGTGCGGCTTGGAGATCCAGGTCAGGTGGTCACCGATATCGCCGATGAACTGGATGCGGAGTTGGTTGTGATCGGCTCGCACGGCCGCACCGGCTTGACCCGCTTGGTCTTAGGCTCAGTAGCTGAGCGCGTAACACGCTTAGCGCATTGTCCCGTGCTGGTGGTCAAACTGCCGGTGGCGAAAGTCAAAGAAGAAAAAGACCAGCCAGCCGCCAAGGTGGCCACGGCTTCGTAGCCCTTTGCCTGGCAGGCCACACCCTAAGGCGAGAAAGCGGGCAGTAATAACGCAGTCGCCGTTAATCAGGCGCACTGCGTTGTGAGTCCGAACTCCGGGGATTTTTGAAACACGGAGGCTCGGAGAGCACAGAGGGTCTGGTCGTGTCGTCTCTGCGTTCTCCCCGACTCTGTGTTTAAATCGACAGGATTTGGATATGCGGACGTAAATGACTTTGTGTCATAGTGCACAACAGATCCGCCACCGAAACTGGCGTGCAATGCGTTGTTCTGTCGCTTGACGGTGGTATCAGTGGTCATTTTCAAGAGTTTCAACGTCGGCAATGTCTTTCGCACGGCCCGCAGCGCGCTTGTTTGCAAGCAAGTCGGCACGGGCGATTACCGGGATACGGAGCTCATCCCTTTCAATTTCTATTCGGTTCTGCCAGGCTGGAGAAAAATCTAGTCCCGAAAGTTCTGTCAGGATGTCAATTCGCACGGGTGCTACGCCTATTTGAAAGACGATGCCGGGTAAAGCAAGATCCTTCACCACTAGGTCTTGCATGGGCGCCCCGAACTCTGCCAGAGTCCGGTATCACTTGGGTGCGGTTTCGGCATCGGCCCGTACCCAAATATCATCGATGTCTGTTCCATGTACACAGGATAGATTTGCGATCGCCAGCTACGCCACAGTTTTCCGTCCGAGGCCACTTCTGCGGCAATTGGCAACGACCGATAGCTGGACTCGTAATTTGCCAACGCTAGTCCAAGCTGCTTCAAATTGTTTCGACACGTCATCGCATGCCTTGCTTCCTGGGCCGATCGAATCAGCGCAAGCAATAATGTTTTGGTCGGGCTGAACGGGTTCTGGCAGTTTTATTCGTTGGTGATGCGCGCGCACGCGGGGTGGCGTTTTTGTGGAAAACCGCAGCGGAGTGATGAGCGCGTTTGGGAGCCTGTGACCCATGCCAGCTCGCCTGGCATGGGCCAACAGTTTTGATGGTTAGGATGGCGCGAATCAACGCACCTCCCCCGCCGCTCGCCGCCAAGGGCGGCGAGCGGGAGGTTTTAGGGGAGGCGGGAGCCTCCGGGCAGGCATTCCCAGGCAGAGCCTGGGAACGAGAGCCTGGGAACGAGAGCCTGGGAACGAGAGCCTGGGAACGAGGAGGTGATCGCCATTTTACGGCGCGACTGCATCACAACGCTCGGCTCTGCAGGTCGGACAGGCGGGCGCGGAGGCTGGTGTCGTTGGGCTGCAGTTCGAGCAACAGAGCCACGTAGCGGCGGGCTGAGTCGATCATGTTGGAACGTTCCGCCAGATCGGCCGCCGCCACTAAGGCTTGTTGCTTTGTTTCGGGCTTGGGTGGCGGAACCCGGAACAAGGCGGCGCGGCGAAAGGCGGCCAGCGCTTCGGGAATTCTTTTTGCCCGAGAGAGGATGAAGCCCAGTTGCAAGGCCGCTTCGGCTCGCAAGGCGGGCTGCACGACCGCTTTTTCCAGCGCGCGAATCGCTTCATCGCGCTTGCCGAGATTTTCCAAAGCCAACGACAAAGGCAAGTAGAGTTCGAGCTGATCGGGGTGCCGGTCTAGGCGACTCATGCAGACCTGCTGGCGAAGCACATTGAGCTGCACACGGCTACGGTCGAGGTTATCCGCAGTTAGACTTGTTGGTTCGGCTGCCTGCTCGGCTTCGGCGATGCAATGCATTTGTAGCGCTCGAGCCAATTGCGCCTCCTCACGCAGAAAATTGACCTCCTCGTCATCCGGAAAGCGAGCCAGAGCCAAGTCGAGCACGCGCCGCGCGTCGACCCAACGATTCTCTTGCAGATAGATTCTGGCGAGCTCCAGGTAGGGATCAACATGCAGCGGGTTGTCGCGGATCACCCGCTCTAGGGTCTGAAAGCGCTCTAAGGTAATCTGCGGTGCATTGGCCTGTGCTTGCCTTTCATTCCGATCGCTCTCGGATTCCCATTGGTCGCACTCGACCGGATTTTGCCTGATCAACAGGTCTCTGGGTGAAAGTGGTTGCATACGCTGAATCCTCTGCAAATCATGCAGCTAAGTAAACCGTTGTATTTTATTTGAAATGGACTTAGGAAGCGACTGCACAAAGTTTACCTCCTTTTTCGGCCCGTTAGACCGGATAGGGCATAGGTCGCAGGAAGTTTGCCCCCGGTTCGAGGACCAACTGACAACCGGGGCTAATGCCCAATGGCTAATTCGTTAACGCCACTACCATTCAACGAAGCCCGTTTTCACGTAGGCGAGTCGGTCCCAGACTCGCAAAATCGAGCAGGAAGCTCGATAATCGCGTCTACGGAGAGACGCGGCTAGTGCTTCGTTGAACAGTATTCTTAATTAACCCTAGCCTGCAAGATTCGCACTAGCGACCAGGCGGCCGACGGATCCTCTCAGCCACGATGGCCCGCACGCGGGAACCCAACTGAGTTACCAACAACGTGAACGGTCGAGCCCCTTTTCCTGAGTAACGTCGCTGAAAGGCATTGGCCTCCAGGCGGACCAACCGATTCTTGACTTCGACGATGCCGCAATCTTGCCCCCGCAACCACTTCCGCACTTGACGGTCATCCCAAGGAAGCAACTCTTTGACCAAAAAGTAATCGGCCCAAGCGGGTTGGCCGTGGGGCTTTGCGTGAGAATTCTGCGTTGTGGTTTCGCCTGCTCCTTGCGGCAAGCCACCGGGCGTGGTTATCTGCAGCGAATCGCCCGTAAAATAGCCGTGAATACCACCCAAAGGACGCAGTCCGTGGGTTGCAGCCCAAGCCACTTGCAGCTCGGCAGCGTGCAGCACAGCATGCAAATCGGCAATGTAAGTTCCCGGCTGCATTTCACATTCAACATAACTATCGCGCTCCACGTCGGCCGAAAATTTGGCAACGCTCCCACATAGAGCTTTGTCGAAGCTAACCACATCTATGCCTGCTCCCCTATCCACGTCCGAGTGCAACTCGATGTTCAATTTCGAGTGTGAAACAAAAGGGTTCGGGGGTTCGGCCAACACGGCCGTGCGGCGTGGAGCGGTTGCATCGCAAAGCCCGCCGGTGAGGAGCAATTGTTGCCGGCATTCTCCCCGGTTGCCGATCCACATGCGCTGGCACTGGTCTTCGACCTGTTGCTCCGTCTGCGGCGACATGCGTGTCGATGGAGCCAACTTGATCATCGCACCCGCGAATTCGGGAGTGCTCTCAAGCAATTGATCGAGCCCTGGTGAGAATTCGTCGGCGTTTGTCGTTCTGCGTTCAGCAGGCCGGCGATCGGGATCGACGTGCAACCACTGAGCCTCCTGCGCGAGTCGACTCAATAAGGGCTGATCGACGGGGGAAGTCATCGCACTCACCTGGTGGCCATGTGCTGCGGCATTGCTAACTGTCAGCGCCGTCATCAGTGGGTCGGCGTCGATGCAGGTCACGCGTCCGCGGGTCGCTAAGGCCACGGCGTCGACACCGGCGCCGCAACAGGCATCGACCAACGGTTCGCCGCTGGGAAACCAACTCGCCTTGAACTTGGCCGACCACCAGTCGCTCGACTGGGCCAAGCAGCGTTCGGTCCACAACCAACGACTGGGATCTGGAAAGCGATGTCGCGAGCGCTGACGCAACAGGCGTTGTTGCTGCAAACAGTTGACTTGCCAAGCGTTAGCGCAGGCCGCGTTAGCTGCGGCTGGCGACAGTTCCAGCAGCTGGCGAGCGGACTCCGCTAGCCAACGCTCATCGGGCGATAGCGCTGCACCGCGATCACTCATGGTCGTTGATTGCATTCAATGTTCGTATTCATTGTTCTTGTTCAATTTTTATAGTTGCTGTTAAGAGACGCTGTTAAGAGCGGGCTGTTGGGCTTGTGAGGAATAGAGGGTGAATGGTGTAGTGATTGTAACGATCGGCTAGGCGTTACAAAGCAGCCTAGCGATCTTAAAGTCGGGCGGTCGATAACAGAAGTGAGATAGTCTGGGATTCCATCTCGCGACTTGGCAGCGCGGGACACTAGCCAGCCTGCGTTCTTAACCCACAGCGAGTAGACTCATGTCGAACCTTCTAAAAAATCCTTTGACCGGTCTCGTGCTGCTAGCTGGCGCGGCGGGTGGCCCCTACATGCTCTACGAGACCGAAGCGGGCAAGCAGGCGCGCGACGGAGCCTCGCAGGCCTTTGGTTCCGGTGGAGCTACCGGTGCCGCGTCGAATTCGCCGACCGGAGCAACGTCCGGCGTCGCCTCACTCTGGAATCTGGCGGGCAACGACCCCCGTCAAAATGCGCTCAATCCAGCGACCACCGCGCACACACTCGATCAAACCCCAATCTTGAGTCTCGGAGAGGTTCTCCGTTTTGACATCACACCCACATGGGTCATGCATCGCTTCCCGCGCGTCTCGACCGTTCTGGCCGACATGCAACTCGATGGACTCCGCGTCCCATTGGTGACGGGCACGTCCCCCACCGATTTGGCTGGCACGTTGACCTATTACTTCGATCAGTACAAACGCCTGCAACGGGTGACATTGCATGCCGTGACCGGCGAACCGACGCGGTTTGTGGCCGAGTTGCAGCGAGTCTACCAGATGCAACAGGAACCCTCGTTGGGTGGCGGATTGTATCTTCTGAAATGGAATGGACAAGCGGCAAGTGTATTGCACATCGCCCCCGCGCCGGTGATTTACGGCGACGCTCCCTACTCGCGATTCAACGTGTTCCTGGAGTTGAATCAAGCAGGTTTAGCGTATGGCCTAAGCCCTGAAGCTCAGCAGTTGATTTATGCTGGCAAGCAAACGCAGCGTTGGTAGCCGATGCGTTGCCGAACTCAATTTTTGCGTTCAGTGATTAGATATCGCTCGATCGCGGAGTGCGGGGAACGTATTGCGCCACGTCCGAACCGCAGCGATATCGACATCGATGCGAAACACTTGTTCGGCCGCATCTGCTTCGAATAGCTTGCGCCCTTGTTCATCAAAACCACAACTGCGCCCGTCGAAGGGCAAGTTTGGTTCGCTGCCACAACGATTGACCCCAATCGTCAATGCCAAATTCTCGATAGCCCGGGCCTGCAGTAGTCGCACCCAGTGCTCTGAGCGGATGGCTGGCCAACACGCGATCACCAGCAACAGTTCCGCCCCTTGATCGATCGCCTCGCGAAACAACTCGGGGAATCGCAAGTCGTAGCAAACGAAGGGTGACACGGTAACTCCATTCCAATCGAACACGACCGCCTGCTCACCCCGTCGATGGCAGCGATCTTCGCCACTCAACGGAAACGGCCGGCGTTTGCAATACCGCGCGAGTTCGCTTCCGTCGGGGGAAAACACGACTGCTTCGTTACTCCCCATCGCGTCGCTGACGGGACTCACCACCCCTCCCATCACCGTCGAGGCTGTTTCGCGCGCGATATCTTGCAAGAAACGTTCTGATCCCCGCTGGGCGTCCTGGGCTGTTACAGCCAGTTGCATGCTGAAGCCTGTGTCGAACATCTCGGGTAGCACGATCAACGAACCGGGGGCAATCGATTCTGTGGACAATAGTTCGCGGACACGTCGGTGGTTGGCCGGCTTGTCTTCCCAGACTGAGTTTAACTGCACACCGATGACTTGCATTCGCCAGGACTCCATAAAGTATTGTTTGAGGTCATTGGCCAGCCATCCAAGATTTCGTCCCACATCTCGCCGATAAGGCTTGGGGAGTCCGCTCGCAACTGAATGGCCGAAACAACCCGACCCCAACGCGGTCAAATTATAGCAACGGCTTGCTTTGTTAAAAAAGCGGACGATTTGCCCTAGTGTTATTTTAAGGATTTTTGAGGTGGCTGGCTCCAGACAGCAAATCGGACACTTATTTCCCGACCGATCCTTAGGCCTTTCAGCTCAAGTGCCAGTGGGGAAATTATTCTTCGACGTTTTTATCGCCGATTTAGTCAGCCAGATTTTGCACAAGCCTTCAAAGTAGTTTGGCGAGTTAGGTAACCTAACGCGGGTTCTTCCCCCTCGTCAGTTCGGTTATGTTAGGACTTGTGATGAGGTTCCCGTTTCGCAACCCCGGCGAGTGTGCGCCCTGCGCCGAAAGAAATTATGCATCCCGCCGAGCTGACCGAAGATCAATTGTTGGTTGAATGCGACCAACGCATGCTGCGGCGGGGTGGTCCCGGGGGGCAACATCGCAACAAAGTTGAGACGGCGATCGCGTTAACTCACCGGCCAACTGGCATCCAGGCTGAGGCCAATGAGCGTCGCAGCCAAGTGGACAATCGTCGCAACGCGATTTTTCGGCTCCGCTTGGCATTGGCGACCGGCTATCGCTCGGAGACGCACGCATTGCCCCAGTCAGCCACTCCACGCTGGCAAGCGCGAGCCCAAAATGGTCGCATACGGGTGGCTGCGACCCACGATGATTTTCCGGCGTTGTTGGCAGAGTTGCTCGATTTTCTAAACGCTTGCAACTTCGAGGTATCCCAAGCTGCTGAGCACTTTGATGTGACTTCATCCCAGTTGATTAAGTTGTTGCGGGAGCATCCTCCCGCGCTGGCCATAGTCAATGCAGATCGTCAAAGCCACGGATTGCATAAGCTAGGATGAGTCCAGAGATGATTCAGGTTTTAGGTTGGCAGTTCGCCGCCGCACACGGCAGTTTGCCCAGGGAAGTTTAATGGAACTCGATTGCTTAAGCGTCACTGGCGCTCGAACTCACAATCTACAAAACATTTCTGTTCAGATACCGCATGATCAATTGACCGTGATCACGGGTGTTAGCGGTAGCGGCAAGAGTTCGCTGGCCTTTGATACGCTTTATGCCGAAGGCCAACGGCAATACATCGAAAGCCTCTCCACCTATGCGCGGCAGTTTCTTGGGCAATTGCAACGTCCGGAGGTGGACAGTGTGGAAGGACTGCAACCGACCTTGTGCATTGACCAGCGGATGGGAGCGGCCAATCCGCGGAGCACGGTAGCCACGGTCACCGAGGTTTATGACTATTTGCGACTTCTGCTGGCTCGGGTTGGAGTCCCCAACTGTTTTTCCTGTGGAAAGCCCATTCTTCAGCAGTCTCCCGACGCCATCCTGGCCACGCTCCGCGGCTTGCCAGAGGGTACCAAGCTGGTGTTGATGGCCCCGATTGTCCGTGGTCGCAAGGGTACGCATCGAGATGCTTTGACCAATATTCAAAAGGCGGGCTTAGTCAGGGTTCGCGTCGACCATGAACTTTTTGATATTGAATCGGTGCCGGACTTGGAGGTGCGCAAGAACCACACGATTGAAGCCGTAGTCGACAAGATCGTTATCCGTCCTGGTAGCGAGGGCCGTTTGACTGAATCGCTGCAAGTCGCTTTGCGATTGGCCGATGGCTTGGCCACCGTGAGTTACCTGACACCTGAGGCGGCCGCAGACGATTCCCCAAATCTCTGGGCGGAACAACTCTTTAGCACCCGCTATGCCTGTCCCGATTGCGGCGTAAGTTATGAAGAACTGGAGCCGCGCACGTTTAGTTTTAATAGCCCCTACGGCGCCTGTAAACAATGCGACGGAGTCGGACAACAGCTTGCTCTCGATCCCAGTTTGATGGTTCAGGATTGGTCCAAATCGCCCAAAGCGGGTGCCTTTGCTCTATTGAAAGAGGCTCCTGCCAAAGTCAAGGCGAAGCTTCGTAAGCAGCTTGAGAAGCGGCTCAGCGAACTGGATGCAGACTGGCTCAGTCCGCTCGAGAAGCTCTCTGCTGCAGATCGCCACAAGTTTTTTGTTGGCAACAAGACCAAGCCGGGCGTCTTGCCATTTATTGAGAACTTGGTGCTCGATGGCGACGAGCTGGCAAAGGAATGGAGCGACCAATTTCGGCAATCGCTCGCATGCTCAGGGTGCGGCGGAGCGAGACTACGTCAAGAAGCCCTGGCGGTGAAACTTGCCGAGCGATCGATCTTCGATATCTGTTCCTTGAGTATTCGTGACGCCCTGCCATGGTTCGAACAATTGCAAGTTTCCAGCGACAAGCAGCTCATCGCCAAGCCCATCGTCGAGGAGATGCTGCATCGTCTCAGGTTCTTGAATAAAGTGGGAGTCGGCTACCTCTCCCTATCGCGCGGTGCCGATACACTCAGCGGCGGCGAACTGCAGCGGGTTCGTTTGGCGACCAGTATTGGTAGTGGCTTGGTCGGCGTGTGTTATATCCTGGACGAACCGTCGATCGGTTTGCATCAGCGCGATAACGATCGCTTGCTCGCTTCCCTCCGCGATCTGCAGCAACAGGGGAACACGGTGATTGTCGTGGAACATGACGAAGCGATGATGCGTGCTGCCGATCGCTTGATCGACATGGGGCCGGGGGCTGGGAAATATGGCGGTCAAATCATCGCGGAGGGGACACCTGAAGAGGTCATTGCAAATCCAGCCTCGGTGACCGCCCGGTACCTCCGCGGCGAATTGAAAGTCACTCAGGCACGTACCCGCCGGGCGGTCAAGCCGAACGCACGCATCCAATTGCGTGGCGCTAGTTTGCATAATCTGCAAAAAGTGAATCTCGATCTGCCGCTGGGACTGCTGGTGGGTGTCACCGGGGTGAGCGGCAGTGGTAAAAGTTCACTGATCGGCGAAACACTCGTCCCCGCTGTGGCCCGTGGACTGGGGCAAGCTGCTGGTCAAGTAGGACCGTACAACACGTTGGACGGAATCGAGCACATCGACAAACTGATCGAGATTACCCAGTCCCCTATTGGTCGCTCGCCGCGTAGCACTCCCGCTACCTATTGCGGTGTGTTCGATTTGATGCGCGAGGTCTGGGCCAACACGCGTGAATCGAAAACGCGAGGTTTTACGGCGAGCCGCTTTAGTTTCAATGCCGGTGCTGGACGCTGCGCGGAATGCAAGGGTCAGGGGCAGGAGAAAATCGAGATGAACTTCTTACCCGACCTGTTCGTTACTTGCTCCACTTGCGGCGGGAGTCGTTACAATCGCCAAACGCTGCAAGTGCGATATCGCGACAAGTCGATCGCGGACGTGCTGGAGATGAGCATCGATGAGGCCACGGAGTTTTTTGAGAACTTTAGCAAGATCCAGCGCTTGTTGTCGAGTTTGCAACAGGTCGGACTCGGCTATTTATCACTTGGCCAGAGTTCCAATACGCTCAGCGGCGGCGAGGCACAGCGAATCAAACTCGCCACGGAGTTGGCACGCCCCGAGACGGGTCGCACGATTTACTTTCTCGACGAGCCCACGACGGGCCTGCACTTTGCGGATGTTTCTCGGTTGGTTGGGGTTCTCGACGGACTTGTCGAAAGGGGCAACACGGTGATTGTCATCGAGCACAATCTGGACGTTATTCGGGCCTGTGACTGGCTGATTGATCTGGGACCCGATGGGGGCGATGGGGGCGGACAGATCGTAGCCACGGGGCCCCCTGAGGCGCTTAGCCAAGTGCCGCTCAGCTTAACCGGTCGCTATATCTAGGGGACCCGTGCCACGTCCGGTGCGCTTGAGCTAGCGAGTACTGAGCTAGCGAGTACAAGGTGCGTTGGCTTGGATTAACGCACGGCACGTAATCAACCTTTTTTGCGTTGCTTGACCATGATGACTTCATTGCCAATATCATTGTATTGCACTTGGGTCATCATTTCGCGGATGAGCATCACGCCGCGACCGTTGGTGCACTCGAGGTGATCGTCGTCACGGGGATCGGGGAGTTTATCTGGGCAAAAGCCAGCTCCTTGATCTTTAATGCGCATAAAGACCGTCTCGGCCGTGACTTTAAATTCCAACTCGACCACTTTGTCGGGGGATTCTTTGTTGCCATGAGTGACGGCATTGACCAGGGCTTCTTCGATCGCCATTTGAATGTGAAAGAAGTCGCGTCCCTCCCAGCCCGCATCACTGGCCGCCCGCAGCAGATGCTCTATGACTTCATGCGCGGCGTCTTTAGAGCTGGGAATCTCTTTATGCAGATTCCAGCCCCAGGTGGCCTCAACCATGTTACGCTCCGACAGACTGGTTGGAAGAAAAGTGGGCAATGGTTGCCATGACTAGCTGCTAGCGCCAAAGGCTTTAAGACCTTCTGCTTCCGTTTTGCGAATATCAAAAACTCGGTTAAGTCGCGTGATGATGAAAACCTGCAAGATGTCCTCTGTCAATTCGCAAATTCGCAGGATGCCACCTACGGCTTTGATTTTCTTGTCCATTAAGATCAGCTTATTGAGGGCGGCCGACGACAGAAACTCGACCCCGTGGAAATTCAAGAGCACGTGCTTGATGTGCTCTTTGTCGACCAACGAGAACATCTCGTCCCCCATTTCCTCGATGTTAGCGCTGTCGACAATTTTTTTATCGGTAAAACGCACTATGGCTAGTTCACCGATTCTAGCCACAACCATTCGGCGTCTGTCTATCATTCGATTACCCTGCAAAATCCGGTTATAACGTTAACTGATGCGCGTTTGGGCGAAGCAAAAAATGCTTGCATGGGTTGTTATGCTAAGTCAATCGGGTGACGCTAGCAAGCTACCCGACTACAATCCTGGCCAGCGTTTCCGGTTACTGCCCCTCAACACAGCAGCCTGCCAATCCTGACAATGAACATGAAGCACTCCGTCGATGTATTGGACGAAGCCTTAAAGCTGGCCACAGAGATTGGTTTTGTGGTGCGGCGCGAGTGGCTTGGGGAAAAAGTCGGGGGGGCATGCCGGTTGGGAGAACGCTGGATTTTGTTTTCGGACTTGTCGCTGACGGCCGAAGAGCAACTGTGTCAGGCGGTAGCGGCCCTGCGCGAGAGCCACTTGTTGCAAGGGGATTATCGAGCGTCACCCGAACTGCGACGGCTGCTGAAGCAATCGGCTTAGTGGTTTGTGCCAGCGGGCGGTTAAGCAGGTCGCCACGTGACTTTAGGTTTAACTGGACACTTATTTCTCGACCGACCCTAAGCGTAGCCACGTCCACTTTGAAAATGTTCGCCAGACGTGGATTAAATTAGTAGAATAAAGGTCCGTTGAGTTGCATACAGTGGTTAGCCGTCCCAATCCGATCAGCCTAGTTTCTCGCATCCCCATTTCCAGTTGGTCAAATGCTGGGCCGCTGTCCGCGAGGGGCCTCCGCGTTTTTCAGACACGTTCAATTTAAAATTTTGTCGAGAGTCTCTATGCCGATCAAATTTGCCTGCCCTCAATGCAAATCCGTGCTAACCGTGGACGACAAATTGGCGGGCAAAAGTGGCAAATGCAAATGCGGGGCGGCCATTAAGATCCCAATTCCAGCGGCTTTGACGACCGCCACGATTGGCAAAGGGGCAGCCGTGGTGGGCACGCGACCGGCCGCTGCTGCACCGCCCACCAGCCTCGGCAGTGTATTCAATGATTTGACCGAGGCGGATTTTAATCGGCAATCGCCCTTTCAAAATGTCTACGCCCCCCCAAAAACCAACTCGACCGAGGCGGCGACTCTCAAGCGTTTTGATGACGGCTCCGCTGCGGAGGAGGCTAAACCAGGGCAACTCAATGGCTTGATGATTTTCATCGCCGTGCTGAACTTCATTTGGGCACTTGGGGCTATGGGACTGGCAAGCGTCTTGGTGCTTGCGGCCGGCGTCGCTTCCAAAGCTGCGCAAGCCGTTCCGCTGCTTAACGTGGGACTGGGCATCGGTATCGGCGTCCTCTCGCTGCTCGCGGTGCTATTTCTCGCGGGGGGAATTGGTTTATTGGCAAAACAGAAATGGGGTTGGTTCCTGGCAGCAGTTAATTTTGCCTACATGCCCCTCGACCGACTAATTACCGTGATTATGATCATTGTCGCGGGCGATTACGAGACTTCCACCTTGGTCGGCGGATTCATCGGAACGTTATTTATTCTCGGCCTAGCCACCGCCGTTTACGGTGACGCGGCGAAGAAGATTTACCGAATCAATACGGCCGTTTTACCCGGGATCGCTGCCGCCGTGGGTATATCTCTCGCCTTGGCGGTCAATGGAGCTCTGTACGCCTTGGGGGGCTTCTCAGCCAATCCTTAACGAACTCGGGGGTGGTTGATGGCTTTGGGCAAAAACTGAATCAATTCGGTGGGCAAGACGACGTGGCTCGCTAACTCGTCAGCCGCGATTTCTCCAGCCAGCCCATGCAGCTGAACACCGAGTTGGGCCGCATCGCGCGGGGATAGGCCCTGGCAAATCAAAGCGGTGATCATGCCGGTCAGCACGTCTCCGCTTCCGCCGGTTGCCATAGCCGGAGTACCAGTGAGATTTTCTACCAGCGAAGAACCGTCAGTTATGATCGTCCGATGGCCTTTGAGCACCACCACGAAGGCGTGTTCGGCGGCCAGCTTGATCGCAGCTTGGATTTGCCCTATGCGATCGCTGGCGGGAACCCCGCTCAATCTTGCCCACTCTCCCGGGTGTGGGGTGATGACCAGCGGTGCAGCCAGTCGTTTCCGCCAATCAAAACGAGAGCTCTCAAGGGCCGCCAAGTTATTGAGGCCATCGGCATCGATCACAGTGGGCGTCTTGATGGCCGTCAGGACTTCAAGCAACATTTCCTGCAGACCTTTCGATTGTCCCATCCCTGGACCAATGGCCACGCAACTGGCATCCGCAAGCCAGCGTGTGAGCTGCGAGGCCGCGGCGAGGGCGATGAGGCCATTCGGATCTTGCGGGAGGGGCAAAGTCATCGAGCAGGGGGAAAAACTGGCCACCGTTTCCAGGCAGCAATCCGGGATAGCCAGCCGTACCGTACCCGCACCCGTTCGTGCAGCGGCGAGTCCAGTCATTGAGACGGCGCCCGCCATCCCGCGACTTCCGCCAATGATTAGCGCGCTACCGAATGTCCCTTTGTGGCTGTCCGCGTCGCGCGGCCGAAGCACAGGGAGTGGCGGAGAGGGAAGTTGATTCGCCACGCTGTCACTCCTACGTAGAGCTCTCGGAGAGCAGCGGTTGGACGAGCCCCGCTGAAACTCGTGCCGTCCAGCAGAAACGCAACTTTTAGCTGGTGTGCTGCAAAAAAAATCCCTTCGAAACCGGTGCTCGTGGAGCCGCTAGTCGCGAAGGGATGTTGTCGAGTGACCCCTATGGGAATCGAACCCATGTTGCCGCCGTGAAAGGGCGGTGTCCTAGACCGCTAGACGAAGGGGCCGCCTAGTCGCGTGAAGTGGTGTCTTTAGGATATCCTAAGGAGCGACCAAGTTCGTTTGCGATGGACAGATTTTTATCAGCGTTGGCTAGGATGGTCAAGCCTATTCATTGCAGCAGCGACAATTCCTGCAATAAATTGTTAGAGCAAGCCGGATTTTTCGCAGCTCGATCAGGGATAGACGGGAGGACGGCAAGTGCTGAAGGAGAAGAACCTAAGAGCCGTGTCAAAAAGAAGTAGTCAAAAAGAAGAGCCCATATCACAGTTGCTCGCTAAAGCGAATGTGATACGGGCTCCGACTTAAACATTACTTCACAGCTCCCCGCGAGTTAAAACTCGACAAGGAGCCGATCGTTAAATTTCTATTCTTGAGCAGCCTCAGCGTTGCTGGACGCATCGTCCACTTGTTGACTGCGCTGGATCGCGTCGTAAACTTCGCGACGGTGAACAGGCACCTCACGTGGGGCTTCAACTCCCAAGCGTACCTTGTCTCCGCGGATTTCTACGACAACAATAGTGATGTCGTTGTTGATTACGATGCTCTCGTTTTTCTTTCGAGATAGTACTAACATCGGACCCTTCCTTTGGTTAATGGCCCCTGGCCGAATCCTGACTCTGGATGCTCGGCTAGCAATTTAGCAGGTTATTGCGGTTCTTCAGCCAGAATACTATTCACGGCTTCCTACATTCACTCTACGCACAATGTTGTCCGAGTCAAGAAATCAAGTAGGCTGAACCCTACTTTTTGTTGTTTTTTTGCTTAGAGCAGTTGAATTTGCCCACCGATACTCCCTATAACCCGAATTTCCTCCGCTCCTTCGCTTCACACCGATCACCCGATGCATGACCCAAAGACTAGGTTCGGAGCGATTCAACCGACGAAATTTGGTGTATTTGTACAGTATTTTGTCCACCTGTCTATAGTCTTCTTGTGCGCTCCAAGTCTGGTTCCGGGGGTGAATGAGTCGCACTATTTGCCCAAGGCCAAGCATGCTTGGAACAACGCCTACGGGGCCGGTGGCGACCTGTTCTTGGAGTCTCACGACTCCCACTTGTTGGCGACTGCCACTGCGGGGTGGCTGGCCTATGTGCTGCCGCTGGCTGGAGTCGCTTGGGTGGGTCGGCTGGCAAGTTGGTTGTTGTTGATTTACGCTTGGCTGCGATTGACGCGCAGCGTCGGCCTAACTCCCCTCATCCAACCGCTTGCTTTCCTCGCCTGTTTTTTGGCGATGAAGTACGGGCATTGGGCGGGCGAGTGGATGGTGGGCGGTTTCGAAGCCAAGTCGATCGCTTATCCGCTGGTGTTGTTGGGGCTCAGTTCCGTGGTCGAGAATCGCTGGCGATCGGCTTGGCTTTGGCTCGCTTTTGCCGTGGCTTGGCATCCCGTGGTAGGCGGTTGGGCTGGAATCTCAGTGGGGCTGGTGTGGCTCATGAAACCCGGACTTATCCAACGTTTTCGCTCCGAATGGCCTGCGCTCGCCTTGGCCACGCTTGTCGGTTTAATCGGTCTCTTGCCAGCTGCAATGGGCCTTGGTCAACCGCTGGACCCTTCAGAAAAGGTATCTCCGGCGCAAGTCCATGTCTACTATCGCTTAGCGCACCATCTGTGTCCGCAAACCTTTGCTCCCGAACGGCATGTCGTGGCAGCCTTCAATCTGTTGGCACTGGTGGGTGCGACATTTTTATGGATACGTGGTCAGCGCCGCTCTGTCCAGGTTGGAACTCGCCTACCCGAGCCGACGTTCAACGAACAAGCAGCCGAGGGTGACCATGAAACCAGCTGGAATTGTCAAGTGAATGTGGGGGTGCGATTTGTTCTTGGGGTGGGCTGGATGTCAGTGGCGCTCAGTCTGGTCGGTTTGTTGATCGATGCGACGCTGTCTACCAGACGTCCAGACATTGCGGCCAGTTTCCTGCGATTTTATTGGTTTCGTTGGTCAGACATAGCTGTGCCGCTGGCTTGGACGATTACGTTTTGGGTTGCATTTCAGCGCGGTAACTTTGCCTTCGAGCCGACTGGCCGCTTGCGTCCGACGGAGCTTGGTAGCTACTTGTTCGGTTTGCTTTTTATTGCCATCTGCAGTTTGTTTGGCTTGCACGCTCGGCACAATTTGGAGCGTCAGCACCCTGAAGCGGATGAACTGGTCGTGCACTCCACCGGACCTTACCCAATCACCAGCGACCGTTACTTAGATTGGTTGGCTGTCTGTCGATGGATTGAGGACAACACCCCAGCCGATTCACTTTGGTTCACCCCCAAGTACCAGCAGACTTTCAAGTGGCATGCTGGGCGAGCGGAAGTGGTGGCCTGGAAGGATGTTCCGCAAGACAACGCATCGGTCGTCGAGTGGTACCATCGCATTCAGCGGTGCAGTCCACCCCGCGATGCGTCGGGGCAAGTCCGGGAGTGGACCACAGAGGAACTCATCGAACTGGCCAAGGAATATCGTTTTGAGTGGATTTTGCTTGACCGCACCTATCAGCAAACGCCCCCGCGGCTGGAGATCATGTACCCGATCAACATTGAAAATCGCTCGTTTGCGATTTGTCGCATTGCGGCTAGCGGTTTGGAAAATCAGTGATATCGGAGCGGCCGCTCCTGAGGCAACCCGAGCGATTGCCCTAACACCGCTGCAAAGCCAAAAGGTGCCGAGGTGGGTCATCGACAAACTTACGAGTTATTGCCATGTGTCCGAAGAATTAGCGCGCCGCGACCCTGAGTCAAAAAAGCATTGGTTGGCCGATAAGCCGGGTTCTGTCTCGCGTCGCCTGAGCACTTGTCTCACGCGCCGCGGCGATGGTCATTTATCTAGGACCGCAATTGCTCGCGGCCTCAAGCGATCTACCCGAAAGTGATGGCGACCCGAGCCGAGTCGCAGCCCGCCGCTAGGACGCACTTCCTCTCTGTTTGACCTTGCTTCGAGCGGGGTTTACCAAGCCGATCGAGTCACCTCGACCGCTGGTGAGCTCTTACCTCACCGTTTCACCCTTACCACGCACCGGCCGTAGCCCGTCGTTCGGCGGTATGCTCTCTGCTGCACTTTCCCTAACCTTTCGGCTGGTCGGCGTTACCGACCGCTCTGCCCTGCGAAGCCCGGACTTTCCTCTCCCGCTCGTCCTCCGAAGAGAACGCTGGCAGCGACCATCTAGCCAACCAATGCACGCGTATTGTACCCGATGAAACCAAAACCAACGCACCCCGTAGTGGATGTGGCTACACAACCCCGCATTCCGTAGTGGATGCGGCTACACATCCCTGCATTCCCATCCGAAACTTCCACACATCATCCCCGCCCGAGAGATCGTCTTGCCAAAAACGGCCAACCATGCCATTCTTTAGCCGCTCTCAGCTGCATGCCGTCGTTTGTTAGACGGTTCAGTTACAGCGGTCTGGAACTGATTTACCAGATCACGAATTCTCGAATCGTTCACACGTGGACCTGCGTTGGCCCCACGTCGGAGCGGAGAAGTGGAGTCAACAATCATGATTCAAGTACAATTGCCCGATGGTGCTTTGGTTGAACATCCCGCCACAGCCACGGCGCTCGACGTCGCCGAAAAAATCGGTTCGCGGCTGGCCAAAGCGGTGGTTGCGGCCAAGATTGGCGACAAAATAGTTGATGCCAACCGTCCCTTAGCTGACCTCTCCGACAGCTCGCCGATTCCGCTGACGCTGCTGACCGAGCGTGAGCCCGAGTCGTTGGATGTGCTGCGACACTCGAGTGCGCACATCATGGCCCGCGCGGTAATGCGCCTGTTCGACGGCGTCTCGCTGGCCTTCGGACCGACGATCAACAACGGTTTTTATTACGATTTCGATCTCAAGCACAAGCTCAGCGAAGACGATTTCGCGGCCATCGAAGCCGAAATGTCAAAGATTGTGGCCGAGGCGGAACCGTTTGAACAATTCTCGCTCTCCCGCACCGAAGCGCTGGCACTTTGCGGCGATTTGAAGCAATCGCTCAAGGTCGAGCACATTCAAACGGGGTTGGCCGAACATGCCGAGTTGGGCTTTTATCGCCAAGGAGAATTCGTCGACTTGTGCCGCGGCCCGCACATTCCCGACGCCAGCAAGCTCAAGGCGTTCAAGGTGTTGAGTGTGGCGGGTGCCTATTGGAAAGGGGACGCCAAGGGGAAGCAACTGCAGCGACTGTACGGCACTGCCTGGTTCAGTCCTAAAGATCTGCAAGCTCACCTGGAGCAGGTCGAAGAGGCCAAACGCCGCGATCATCGCGTGCTCGGTAAAAAAATGGGATTGTTTCAGATCAGTCCCGAAGTGGGCCAAGGGCTCTGTTTGTGGCTTCCCAAGGGGGCGCGGGTGCGGGTCATGCTTGAAGATTTCCTGCGTCATGAACTGCTCCGCCGCGGCTACGAGCCGGTGTTCAGCCCGCACATCGGTCGGGTCGAATTGTACGAGACCAGCGGGCACTTTCCCTATTACCGCGACAGCCAATTCCCGCCGCTGTTTGTCGAGCAGGCGGGGGGGCTGATCGATGCGTGGATCGATCGCCTGCAAAAGGTCGATGGGCTCACACCGGAACAAGAACGGCAGTTGAGCGATGCGGCCGAGGTGCTCGGCGTCGAGTTGCCTGATTACGATCCGATGGCCAGTATCGAAACGCGGGTACAAGTCCTGCAGGTCTGGCAACGCCAGCACGAGCGCTATCTGGTCAAGCCCATGAATTGCCCGCATCATGCGCAGATCTTTAAGGCTCAGCCGCGATCGTACAAGCAATTGCCGCTACGGTTGATGGAGTTCGGCACGGTTTATCGCTACGAACAAACCGGTGAACTGAACGGCATGCTCCGCGTGCGCGGGCTAACACAAGACGACGCGCACATTTTCTGCACGCCGGAGCAGGTTGAAGAAGAATTCCGCAACACCATCGAACTGACCCAGTTTGTCCTCCAAAGCGTGGGACTGACCGACTACCGAGTGCAACTCTCGTTGCGCGATCCCGGCAGTGACAAATACGTGGGTAGCGAAGAGAACTGGACCAAAGCTGAGGCTGCCCTGCGGAAGGTGCTCGACGAAAGTGGCTTGAACTACCACGCCGAAGAGGGCGAGGCTGCTTTCTATGGTCCCAAAGCGGACTTCATGGTGCGCGACTGCATCGGTCGCCAGTGGCAATTGGGCACCGTCCAGCTCGACTACAACTTGCCCGAGCGTTTTAAGCTCGAGTACGTGGGGCCCGACAATGCCATGCATCGCCCGGTGATGATCCACCGCGCGCCGTTTGGTTCGATGGAGCGTTTTGTGGGGATGTTGATCGAGCATTTCGCCGGCGCCTTCCCGTTGTGGTTGGCCCCCGAGCAGATTCGGTTGCTGCCACTGAGCGAAAAGACCAACGACTACGCCTTTGAACTCGAACGCAAGCTGACCGCTGCCGGGCTACGCGTTACTACCGATGCGCGTGGAGCTAAAGTCCAAGCCAAGATTCGTGACGCCCAGCTGGAGTTGATTCCTTACATGGCCGTTGTCGGGCCGAAGGAGGCCGAAGTGGGAGCAGTCGCGCTCCGCGATCGCATCTCCGGCGATTTGGGGGCGATGCCTTTCGAAGAGGCGCTCGCCAAGTTGTTAACTGAAGTGGAGAACCGGACCATTCGCCAAGTGGTGCAGCGTGAGTCCACCCCCCCCGAACCGGAGGCTCAAGCCAGCTCGCACGAGTATTGATCTCTCCCGTAGTGGATGTGGCCACACCTCCTGCCGCTGCTATCCAACAACGCCTACACCTCCGCTGCCTAAGCAATCGAAATCACATGCGTTCGACGCAGCCGATTCCGAGCAGCTCGAGCCCTTGGCGGAGGATGCGCGCGGTCTGGTAGCACAGGGCCAGACGACTGCGTTTGAGTTCGGCCGTGTCGGCGTTCAGCACATGGCATTGATCGAAGAAGGTGGCAAACTGTTTAGCCAGGCCAAACAGATAAGTTGCCAGCACGCTTGGGTAATACTCTTCGATACTTTGCAGCAACGCGTCTTCGAATTGCAGGAGTTGCAATGCTAAATCGCGTTCGGCCGGTTCATGCAACCGCAATGAAAAATCAGCGATCGTCGCGGCATCGACTTGTTCGCCGGAGCGGCGGATGATGTTGTTGGCGCGAGCGACCATGTACTGGATGTAGGTCGACGTGTTGCCTTCCAGCTGCACCATCTTCTCGGTGTTGAACTCGTAGTCGCTCGTGCGATTGTGAGCCAAGTCGGCGTATTTGATAGCCCCGTGTCCGACGGTGTGGGCGATTGTTCGCAGTTCTGCTTCGGGCATTTCGACCCCGACTTTTTGCAACCGATCGGGACTGCATACCGCCTGGTAAGCGCGCTCGACCGCTTCATCGAGCAGGTATTCCAGTCCAATCACGGTGCCGCTGCGGGTCTTAAACGGCTTGCCATCGGGGCCGAGCACGGTTCCGAAGCTAACGTGACGCAGCTCGACCTCGTTGTAGCCGATCGCGCGGGCGGCGGCGAACAGTTTGGAAAAGTGCTCGCTCTGCCGATGATCGACCACGTACAGGATCACATCGGGTTTGAAGTGCTCCATGCGGTAGTCGATGGTGGCCAAGTCGGTGGTGGCGTAGAGGAACGCGCCGTCGCTCTTGCGAATGATCATCGGGGCATCGAAGCCATCCAGGAAGATACAGATGGCACCTTCGCTTTCGACGGCCATGCCTGAGGCGATCAGTCGCTCGACGACCCCTGCCAAGAGCGGATGGTAGAAGCTCTCGCCGTAGGTGTGATCGAAGTGCACGTCCAAACGTTGATAGACTGCTTCGATCTCCTGAATCGAGATTGGTACAAAGGTCTCCCACAAGCGAATGTTCTCTGTCTCCGGCGTGCAACTTGACCGTTTCATATTGCGCTCGCTGCTCGAGTCCTGCGTGTTGCTCGGCTTCCGCCAATAGCTCGGGATCGGCGGCCACAGCGGTCACCTTCTCGCGCAGTGCGGCGAGTGTCTCGGTAGCATTGGTGAGTTCTTTTTCGGCAGGCTTGAGCTCTTTTTTAGCTTTGGCGTCGGTGGCGGCGAGAGCTTGCAGTTGCTGCAGTTTCTCGGCTGAGCGTGCGATCGCCGCTTCCGCTTTGGGGAGTTTCGGGGCGGCCGACTGGTAACCGATCAGCTGCTGCATGTGGCGATACAAACGACTCAGCTCTGCGACCGGATCGGCCTTGAATGCCGCTTCGTCGACGAAGTGCTTGTAGCCGTAGATGATCATGCCAAACTGCGTCCCCCAGTCACCGAGGTGATTGTCCGAAATCACGCGGTGCCCAAGAAATCGCAAGATGCGGGCCAAGGCATCGCCGATCACCGTCGAGCGGATGTGGCCCACGTGCATCGGTTTGGCGACGTTGGGTGCCGAGTAGTCGATCACGAAGGTCTTGAGTTGCGGGGGAACGACTGCCGGGACACCCAGGCGATCGTCGGTGACCGCCGAAGTCAATTGAGCCGCCAGGTATTCGTCCTTGAGCTTCAGATTGATGAAGCCCGGTCCGGCGATCTCGGGCGGGTGGCATATGTCGTCCAGCTGCACGCGATCGATGATCTGCTGCGCAATCTCCAGCGACTTTTTCCCCAATGCTTTCTGCAGCGGCAGGGCGATATTGGCTTGGTAATCACCGTGCCGGGCCTCGCGGGCCTGAGTGATCCGCTGCGCGTGTTCGGCTGGATCGTCGACCCAACCATCGAGAGCGGAGGCGAAACGCGTACGAAGCAGAGAGAGTATTTGCATCTTGCGTGGTGGATCTAGCGAGGAGCGGCCGGATGGGGCGTTAGTTGGAAGTATCGCTGAAGCGGGCCATTTGCGCTGAAGCGGCTTCAATGATATCCGAGATATCGACTTGCTTTCCGTCCGCCCATAGCGATTCCAAGTCGTAGTACTGACGCGTGTCCTCGTCGAACAGATGCACCACGATGCTGCCGTAGTCGAGCACAATCCAACGGCTTTCTTCGTAGCCAGCCACACTCAGCTTGAGCTCATGGAAATCGTATTTCAGCACCCGATCGATCTCAGTGCTCATCGCCGCCAGCTGCCGACGGCTCGATCCGGTCGCAATAACGAAGAAGTCGAACAGCGAAGTTTGGGCAGATAAATCGATCAAGATAATGTCCTGACCACGATTTTCCGCTGCCGCCTTGACCGCCGCTTGCGCCATTTTCAACGACTGCTCAAGCTGTTCGGGAGAAATCCGAATTCCCAAGGCGTCGGTCTGTGGCAGGGGCGAGACCGGGAGCAAGGTCTTCTTTTCTTTGTGGTTGGAGACTTGCTTCATAGGTGCTCTGATGTTTTTCAGTGGGATGGTCGCTGGCTGGTCGCGAGAAGCTAAAGGATGATCGCTACGGAATGGACACTAAAGGATGGACATCGACGCTCGGTGCGGGGTTCGCCCCAGGCTCGGGAGTTCCAGGCTCGGGAGTTCCACTCGGTCGACGTGGTGGCGAAGCTGCACGCTTGCGGCGCTCGAGCCACTTTCCGGAAGCAGCGGCGATGCGAAAGGGACTGCCCGGCCAAACGTCTTGCTAAGTATAGCTGATTTGGGAAAACTCGCACCGGGCATTGAGTTATGTCCGCCAAATACGCTGTCCACCGAACTGCCAATGGCTGCGGGGGTGGGGCTTCGATCTGGCCATTCTCTTGGGCTCGATGGCTTGGTATTTGCTCCGCTGCTTGACAATCATCCAAAATTTAAAGCGTTCGCAAGTCGCCCGGCCGCTGTTGGAGCACTTCATCGGCTCGGTACAATGGCATGTCCGGTACTCTAGGACTCGTTTGCGAATAGGTTGCCGGTGCAAGGTGCCGTTGCCCCGCCCAGTCCTGCCCAGTCCCGCCCAGTCCCGCCCAGTCCCGCCCTGACTTTCCTGACATGAGTTGCGCAGCGAGAAATGCTGCGAGCGGCTGAACGGCAATTTAGTTTATTTGAGAATTAGTTTATTTGAGAACGAGTGCTTCACAAAATTTGGGTGATAACTTCGTAACGAAAGCAAGGAGACCAACAATGAGTGATTGGATTGAGGAAGGTAGCAAGGCACCAGCATTCGCGCTGGCGAGCGACGAGGGGAAAAAAGTCAAGCTGAGCGACTTTAAGGGGACGCCGGTCGTGCTCTTCTTCTACCCCAAAGACGACACGCCGGGCTGCACCAAAGAGGCGTGTGCGTTTCGGGATCGGAAAGAAGAGTTGAAGGCCCTGGGGGCGGTCGTGTTGGGAGTTAGTACCGATTCGGTCGAATCGCATGCCAAATTTCGGGAAAAATATCAGCTGAATTTCCCGTTATTGGCCGATACAGACCACGCGACCGCCGAGGCGTATGGAGCTTGGCGAGAAAAAAACATGTACGGCAAGAAATCGCTGGGCCTTCAGCGCTCGACGTTCCTGATCGACGAAAGTGGCAAAGTCAACAAAGTTTGGAAACGGGTGCAGGTCGACGGGCATGACAGTCAGGTGCTACAAGCCCTACAGGAGCTCGGTAGTTCGTGAGCCAGCCAGCAATTACGTCGCCCGAATAGGTCGCCGGGTGCTCGATGACTTTGGAAGTTGCTTGATAACTTTGGAATTCAGACCCTGAAACGGGCTTTGATGGCGCGCAGAAAATGCTATAATTCCGCTGCAGACGAGGCGATCAACAACTCGGACTCGAACCAAATTACCGAGTTCAACCATTCAATCTAAACTTGGAGGATTCATTCGTGGGAGTGAAGAAGAGCGGCAAAGGCAGGCGAAAAGTGGGACAGAAGAAGCGTCGCATGCGTGCGCGGATTCGTCACCGCAAGAAGTAGTCTCCAGCCTGGTAGTCTGAGACTTCAATAGGTCAGTAGGACTTAACCAACGGTCGAAGACTTTACAACTGGTGGACTGAGCCTAGCCAGTCGATCTGACTTACCTCACCGACTGAGGCTACCTCCAATACAATTGCCAAGATTCCCTTGGAAAATACACACATCGGCTTGGGAAACGACTGTTTCTCAAGCCTTTTTTTGTTTTAACTCTGTTGTTGAACGTGTGGCGTATCAGTCCTTTACACCTTTCAACACCTACAGCCGAACTTCATGCTCGATAACGCACCATTTTTAACACACCAGCATCGCAGCTTGACCATCGAGGGCTATTCGCGTGCGGCGGTGCAAAGCTACTGGCGGATTCCTGAGATGCGCATCGGTTTTGATCTTGGGGCCCATCCCTGGGATTTTATGGGGACCGGAACGTGGGCTATCAGCCATGCGCACTTGGACCACATTGCGGCGTTGCCGGTCTACATCGCGCGGCGGCGGATGATGAAGATGGAGCCTCCGACGATTTATCTCCCGGGGCATTGTTTGGCCGGGGTCGAGTCGATGCTGCGTTGTTTCTCCCGGCTGGATCGTGGGCGTTTGCCTTGCGAGCTGATTGCCGTGGAACCGGGGGACGAGTTCGAGTTGTCGCGCGAGCTGGTGATGACGGTGCATCGCACAACCCATTCGGTCCCCAGTGTGGGCTATATCATCTGGGAGCGGCGCAACAAGTTGAAGCCTGAGTTCCAGTCGTTGTCAGGACCACAGATCCGCGACATTCGACTTGGCGGCGTGGAGGTCAGCGCCGAAGTGCGTGTCCCGGCGGTGGCCTACACGGGTGACACCAGTCCACCTGGATTGGATGAAAATCCCGACATGCTCAGGGCTCAGGTGCTGATCACGGAGATGACGTTTGTCGCCCCCAAGCACCGCAAGGAAAAAATTCACAAGCATGGTCACATGCACTTGGATGACTTCGTGGCCCGTCAAGACAAGTTCCAAAACGAATTGGTGATTGCCGGCCACTACAGCGTGCGCTATAACGCGCGGCAAGTTCAGCGGGAAGTCGAACGCAAGCTCCCCGGGCTGCTGGATGGGCGACTTAAGGTCTGGCTCTAGCTGGGGCAGAGTTCGACGTCGCGGAGTCCTTCCATTTCCTGTACTATGGAAGATGTGGTTAGGCTGCTGGCACTGTTTTCTGCGGCAGCCGGGTGGAATCTTTCAACTGGAGAACTTCGCATGTTACTGCGAAATCGATTTATCATTGCCTGCTGTGTGGCCTGCCTGCTGTTGGTGACCCCGGCCTTGGCGGACAACGAGGGACAAAGCAAACTAGACGAAGCAACGATCAAGAAACTCGATGCCAATTCGCCAGCCGATTTGGCGAAAGTCATCGAGCTCTGCGAGACCGCCATCTCGCTCGGTCTAGATGAAGACAATACCCGACTTGCCAAGCAGATCCTTTCTTCTTCCGCCCTGCAACGCGCGGAACTGATGATTCAGCAGTTACCCGCCGTGGCCAACAACCGTGGAGCCCTCAACCAACTGCGGGTAAAAACGCTCGAAGACCTCGAGAAAGCGGTGGCCAACGATCCGCAGTTGGCCGAGGCTTGGATCCTTATGGCCAAGTTAGAAACACTCCCCGGGGGAAGCCGTGCCAAGTCGTTGGAGCATATCAATCAGGCCATCGAAGCGTTGCAGGAAAGACCGGTCGACCAAGCCAACGCCTATATCCTCCGGGCTGGCTTGCAGGAATCCAACGAGGACAAGCTTGCCGACTTGAGCAAGGCCAACGCCATCGATCCTACCAATAGTGATGCCATGCAAGCCAAAATCGCCCTGCAATTGGCTCTCGGGAAACTGGAAGAGGTCGTGTCGGATACGGAAAAGATGCTTGCAGAAGACGCGGATAACCTGTTTGCTGTTGAAGCTGCAGTGCGAGCCCTGATAGGACTCGAGAAATACGACGAAGCTTTGTCGCTGATCACTAAGACCTCCGAGAAAAACCCAGAGAACGGAGCCATCTATCGGCTGCGGGCCGAGATTTATGAGCGCAAAGAAGAAAATGAAAAAGCGGTCGAAGACTTGACCAAAGCGATCGAACTGGACAGTCGGGATGCCAACGCGCTGGTCATGCGCGGCCGCTTGTATTACCTGATGGAAGAAGTTGACAAGGCCAATCGCGACATCAGTGACGCGCTGTTGATCGAACCCAATTCGGTACAAGGGGTCATCATGCGGAGCCTCGTCGCAGCTCAGGAAAAGCGTTACAGCGATGCCATCGCCGACATGGAGATGCTTGTCCGGGCGAACCCTGCCAATACCATGTGGATCATGCAGTTGGCTAACTATTACCAAATGGATGATCGTCCCCGGCTGGCCATTCGTCTGTACGATGAACTGATTGCCAAAGACGATTCCGATTGGCGGGCTATGCGTCTTCGCGGCGACGCCCGGCTGAGTATCGGTGAGCACCAAGAGGCAATGGTCGATTACGATACTGCGATCAAGAAACTTGAAGAGACCCGCGCCGTAGCTGAGGACGAAAAGGGAACGGATATCGACTACAGCGGGCTGCTCAACAATATGTCGTGGGTTCTCTCGACATCGCCCAAAGACGAATTGCGGGATGGCAAAAAATCGCTCGAGCTGGCCCTGAAAGCCAGTGAGGCTACTGAGTACAAAGAAGCGCACATCCTCAGCACCTTGGCCGCAGCCTATGCCGAGACGGGGGATTTCGAGAAGGCTCGCGAATGGGCCGCCAAAGCCATTGAAATCGCTATTGGAGAGGACAATCCGCAACTCGACCAGTTGAAAGAAGAACTTGAGAGCTACAAGCAGGAGAAGCCCTGGCGCGAGGCACAGAGCACCGAGGAGAACGTCAAGCCGCTGACATCAGCTGACGACACCATCGATACTTGAGGCTTGAGGCGTAAGGCGTAAAATTTGAGATTTGAGATTTGAGATTTGAGATTTGAGAAAGTCGCGCGGAGGCTTGTGTGAGGTTAACCTCTCCCACAAGCCTTCATTTTTTTAGCGAGAGCCAAAGACCGACGATCACGCCTCACCCTCACGCCTCATCCCTGTCTTCCCACTCTTCCCAAACTGTCGATGGCGTGTGTTTTTGATCGAAATTGCTAGCAAAAAATTTTAAAAATATTGGGCAGGTTCGGAGCGGTGCGGGGCATCTAAACGGAATCTTCACAAACACTTGAAGAGCCTAGATTTACGTCGCGTAGACCGAGAAACTGCATAACCTTGTGGTTATTTGTCGGATCGCTCCAAGTTCTGGCGCAATCGACACTTGCGGGGGATCGCTGGCTGAAATTGACACGCCATGAAGAATCTATAGACTGTCTGGAAGTTCTAGATGTAGTACTCTCCGGCGCACGATATACTATAGGTAGTGGTTTTCGGCTCGTCGAGCATCTAGTTAGGAGTCTTGGGGTGGACCGAAGAATCTCGGGGATCAGCCACCGCCTGCATGAGGGTGAACGTCGGTTCAGTGTGTATTCTTTTCAGACAATTCGCAAAACAGGACGCTCGGCGGCTAACTTCCTTAGGGTTCATTTTTCTGAGATGAATTTTGGGGTGACGGCAATCGGGTGGGGGCGAGCGAAAACGGCATTTCAGCTTTCAAAGCATAGGAGCTTTTCGGATGGCGACTGTTGAACTTGGTAAGGGACGAAGCGTCAAAGCAAACCGAGCCGCAAAACCGCGCAGTGCAGCGAAGACTGCCACCAAGAAAAAGGGAGCAGGACTGAAAATCTCCCAGCTCTTCTGCCCGGCGGACACCGACCCGTTTGATACCGTGGGGTGGGAGGTGCGGAGTGCCGCGATCAAAGACGAAAGTGGCAAAGTGCTGTTCGAGCAGACCGACTGCGAAATTCCTGAAAGCTGGAGTCAATTGGCTACCAACGTGGTGGTGAGCAAATATTTCTATGGCGAGCCTGGGACGAGTGAACGCGAAAACAGTGTTCGCCAGTTGATCCATCGCGTAACCCGCACGATCGCCGATTGGGGAATTGCCGATGGTTACTTTGACAGCGCCGCGGTTGGGGAGAGTTTTTACAACGACCTGTCGTGGCTGTGCCTGCATCAATACGGGGCTTTTAACTCGCCGGTGTGGTTCAACGTCGGCTTGTTCCAAGAGTACGGAGTGACCGGTGCCAAGTGCACGTGGAACTACAATCCCGAGACGCAGCAAGTCGAGCAGCCTGAGAACCCCTATGAGTTCCCGCAAGGTTCTGCCTGTTTCATCCAGAGCGTGGGTGACAACATGGAAGACATCATGCGACTGGCCAGCAGCGAGGCGATGTTGTTCAAATTTGGTAGCGGCACCGGCACCGACTTGTCGACCATCCGCAGCTCGCGTGAAAAGCTTTCCGGTGGTGGCACTCCTTCGGGTCCTCTGTCGTTCATGAAGGTGTATGACTCGATCGCTGGGGTGGTCAAGAGTGGCGGCAAGACGCGGCGTGCTGCCAAAATGCAATCGTTGAAGGTGACGCACCCCGATGTGCTTGAGTTCATCGAGTGCAAGTGGAATGAAGAGAAGAAGGCCCACGCGTTGATTCGCGAAGGCTACGAGTCGAACTTCAATGGCGAAGCGTACTCGTCGGTCTTTTTCCAGAACGCTAATCTTTCGGTGCGTGTCACCGATGAATTCATGCGGGCTGTTCGCGAAGAAAAGTCTTGGACGACGACGTGGGTCTCTCAAAAGGCGAGTGGCACACCTCCTACTTATGAAGCCCGCGAAGTGCTGAACCGGATGGCTGAGTGCGCGTGGCACTGCGGTGATCCAGGGGTGCAGTACGACACGACGATCAACGACTGGCACACCTGCCCCAACTCGGGACGGATCAACGCCAGCAACCCATGCTCCGAGTACATGTTCTTGGATAACACCGCCTGCAATCTGGCGAGCATCAATCTGATGAAGTTTCGCCGGAAGGATGGGACGTTCGATGTCGAGCGTTTTGTAGCTGCTTGTCGGCTGTACTTCATCGCTCAGGAAATTCTGGTGGGCCACGCCAGCTATCCGACAGCGGAAATTGCCGAGAACAGCCACATGTATCGCCCGTTGGGACTTGGTTACTCCAACCTCGGCAGTCTGATTATGACCGCAGGTGCCGCTTATAACTCCGACGAAGCCCGCAGTATTTGCGGCTCGTTGACCGCTCTGTTGCATGGTGCGGGAAATATGGCCAGTGCGGAAATGGCTGGGGTCGTGGGGCCGTTCGAGGGCTTTGAGTCCAATCGCGAACCGATGCTGGGAGTCATGGAGAAGCATCGCGCAGCGGTGGATGAGATCAGCGATGCAGGGCCTGCCTACCTCAAGGAAGCCGCTCGGGCGCTGTGGGACAAAGTCATCGAGTTGGGCGATCGTTACGGCTATCGCAACGCACAGGCCACCGTGCTGGCACCAACCGGGACCATCAGCTTCATGATGGATTGCGATACGACAGGTATTGAGCCGGACATTGCGTTGGTCAAGTACAAGCAGTTGGCTGGCGGTGGGAATCTCAAAATCGTCAACCGCTCGGTCGCCTTGGGCTTGCAGACGCTTGGCTACACGGCGGAGCAAGTCAAGGCGATTATCGACTTTGTCAATGAAAACGACACCATCGAAGGGGCGCCGTTTATCAAAGACGAGCACTTGCCGGTCTTCGATTGTGCCTTCAAGCCAGCCAAGGGAACGCGGAGCATCGTCTGGCAAGCCCACGTGCAAATGATGGCCGCAGCACAGCCCTTCCTGTCAGGAGCCATCTCCAAGACGGTCAACATGCCCAGCGAGGTGACGGTCAAAGACATTGCCGATGCCTACTTCTGGGGTTGGGAATTGGGCTTAAAAGCGATCGCTATCTACCGCGATGGTTCAAAGCAAAGCCAACCGCTGAGTACCAAGAGTGAAACGCAGAAAGAAGCCGATGCGGCCAAGACGAAGGTGGTTTACAAGCCGCGTCGCGAGCGTTTGCCCGACACGCGACAGTCGATCACACATAAGTTCAACATCGCCGGTCACGAAGGCTACTTGAACGTGGGGCTCTATCCCGATGGACGGCCCGGTGAGTTGTTCATCACCATGGCCAAAGAGGGCTCCACCGTCGGTGGACTCATGGATGCCTTTGGGACCGCCATCTCGATGTCCCTGCAATACGGTGTGCCGCTCGAAGTGCTGGTGAACAAGTTCAGCCACACCCGCTTTGAGCCGATGGGGCATACCACCAATCCCGATGTGCGGATTGCCAAGAGTGTCGTCGACTACATCTTCCACTGGATGGGTGTAACCTTCTTGGCTGGCTATCGCGAGGCCTCGGCGGGACAAGGCAAGTCGGAGGGGCTAGCTGGCGCTGCCTTGCGAGCCATCGAAGACGCTTATGGCACCGCCACCCGAGCCGATGGCAACGGAGCTGTCGAGCTAGAAGTCTTCACGTCGGCCCGGTACTTGATGTCAGACGGCGTGGTCGACAACGAAAGCCTGCAACGGGCTGGCGTGGCCTTTGCCGCTCCCGACAGCAACGGCAAATCGACCCATCGCGATGCCCAGTTCGCGGGCTTCCAATCGGATGCCCCCAGTTGCGATAACTGCGGAGCAATCACCGTCCGCAATGGCAACTGCTATCTGTGCCACAACTGCGGCAACTCAATGGGTTGCAGCTAGGCAAGGCTGAAGTTGGCTGGCGTCCCTGTGGCCACGACGCCCAGCTGATGCTAAACAGCCAGCTGATGCTAAACAGCAAACGGCGTTCACCCGCGTGGACGCCGTTTGGGCTTTACGGTCTTTGCTGTGTTGTCACTGGGGTGCAGAAGTTAGCATTGAACTAACATTTGCCGTCAAGTCATCGCCCGCTGCATCCATCGAGGCCATCCATCGAGACCATCCATCGAGACCATCCATCGAGACACAGGGCAGAGAGTTTACTGATTTCCCGATTGGACGTTAACGGAGGCGACGTACGTGAGCCAGCCAAGCCACAGGGCGTAAATGAAAGCTATGGTCACAATCGCATGGAAACGCCGGCGCGGTGGATTGGGAGTGTCGCTCATGGACTCGGTGTCCATCAGGCGTCGTCGTTTTGGGCGAGTTCAAACACGGGTTCGAAGCCCGTTGCAAAATCGTAGACGTCATCGAAGTCTTCGCGGCGATCCGAATTGGACTTCTTCATATGTTTGATGCGAATCAGGTTGTAGACGATTTCGCCAAAGTCCCCCGTGTTATGGACTCCCCAGCTGTTGAGTACCGTCTTGGCCATAAAGCCATATTGTTCCAACGAGTACTGGCGGATGGCTTCGCACAACTGTTGACCGCTGATATGGTTTTCAACCCCTGCGGAATCGCCTGCGGATGTGGTTGGCACCTTCAGGATTTCTTGGGCGTATGACAAAGCCTCCCGCACGAATTGGTAAGCTTCGATGTGGTAGCGTTGATCCTGTTGAAGCAAATCAACGATTGGATGGATCTTATCTGTCACGATTCGTCCCATGGGAAGTAACTTTTGAGAGAACGTTGCGCTCCGCACCTTCTTAGTTTGGCGTACTTCAAACAAAGTGCAAGTAGCCTCCCAAGCCCTCAGTATACTTCGCGACTACGGCGCTGGTCGATTGCTATTCGTGCGGGTCCATCACAGTACCCTGCTTCAGGATGGAAAGCACATCGTCGGCATGAATCATCACCCGTCGGTTATCTTCCATCGACACCAGCAATTGTCGCGAGAGAATTTCTTGACTGAGCACGCGACCTCGGCCGGTCGTCGTCACGATATCGGAACCGATTCTCGGCAAATTTTTTCGATGTTCTTCGTAGATGTCGAACTCGTACCG
The DNA here is from genome assembly GCA_041751975.1 of Pirellulaceae bacterium. Taxonomy (GTDB): domain Bacteria; phylum Planctomycetota; class Planctomycetia; order Pirellulales; family Pirellulaceae; genus Aureliella. Next base: position 25,518 of record JBGSHW010000156.1, on the reverse strand, counting down.
CAGGCAGCACTTTAATCGTCCGCAGCGTCCCGAAATCTTGTTCGGATCTAACGTCGCCTTCTGCATTTTCGCCATTTTCATCGACACAGGTGGCATTTTCATCAAGTGCGAATTGCAGCATACGGGTTTGCCGCAGTCGCCGTAATCGGCCAGCAACTTGGCTTCGTCGCGGACCCCGATTTGTCGCATTTCGATGCGCGTTTGAAAGTCGAGCGCCAAACGTTTGACCAGCTCGCGAAAGTCGACCCGTTCATCTGACAAATAGTAGACCACCATCCGCTCGCCGCCGAACACCCGTTCAATATCGACAAGGTCCATGGGGAGATTCATTTCGCGAATGATCTCAAAGCAACGGTCCGCTTCCCCAACCAGTTTGGCGGTAACGTGAGCCAACTCATTTTCATCCTCCTCGCTCATCTCGCGTTGGATGGTACCGTTCGGAGGATTGTCCATTTGAGCCAGCACTCGCTCGTCGGCTTGGCACAAGACGATGCCTGCCTCTAAGCCCCGTGGGGTGCGCGCGATGACGCGCATGCCGCGCCCGTACTCTTTCGGGGTTTGCATGACGTGCAGCGTTTTCATCGTACCGCATCGGACAACGTAACTTGGCATGCGAGCAATTGGCGATGGAGGAGTTGAGAAAAGGTGGGTGGGCCTAAAGCTATCAACAGGGACACACCCCTGCAAATGGCTGTTCAGAGTTTAATCCGCTGCGGAGCGTAATCCTAGGTGGCACTCAGTCGCTGGCTGCGATTCGCGGTTTCTAGGCGTTGCCGGCGCGCGTTTCGACAGCCTACCGTCAGCCCTGCCAACTGGTCCCAATCCCACAGGTCGGCGGTGATAACGGCGTCTGGCAGGTGAATCACCTCGGCCAAGGCTTGCTCGAGGCACGCGGCGCTGGGAGGTTGGAACAATCCCTCCCGCTGCAGTTGTTCGAGAGCACCGTTCCCGCCGCGCAGCGGAATGATGCTGATGTGTCGGACTCCCAGGCGATGTGCGTACTCGACCGAGCGGACACACCATTCGATACCCTCTGGGGCGGACATGCCTGGCGGACGTAGGAGCACAAAGCAGCGAACCGCTACTTCCCGCGCATGCAGCCACTCGCAGGCGCGTTGAAAGTCGTCGAGCGTGAGTTGTTTGTTGAGGCTTTGCAGAGTTGGCGGATGGATCGTCTCGAGACCCATGGCAACCTCAAGGGTGCCTCGAATTTGTCGCTGAAAGTCGACGATCGCAGTGTTCAGCAGTCGGGGGTGATTTTCGACGATGACGCGCTCGAACGAACTCACCGCTGCTGCGATGGCTGGAAAGTCGCCGCGCGGAATGTTCGCGGGTGAAAAGAAATTGCTGGCGTTGTAGAGCTTGATCCACTTGGGAAGCGGCGCAGGCTGATGGGCCAGAGCATCGACAACTTGTGCTGGAATCGCACCGGCCGGTGTTGAACCTGTATGGGTGTATTTCCACAAGTCGCACATCAGGCAATGGAAGCTACATTCGCTTCCACGCAGAAAGATTGTGAGCACGTCGGTCAGCTGTCCAAACTTGTCGACCGCTTCCACTTCGGTCACAACCGCCAACGGCAAACGCCCCGGTTCGGGCCGCGCTACCGCGGGCCGCAAACTGCGAATCTTCTCAGTGGAAAGCGAAGGCAAACGTTCCATGGGGATGTCTGAGATCTAACTAAAAAGATTGAGATACGTCGGATCAATGCCGCGCACAGCACTCCCCTGCTCAACGTGCCGTAGTGGGAGTAGGCTGTGGGGTGGACAAGCCCTAAAATGCAGTCGAATCAGCGACAACTGGCGTTTTCTGCTTTGTTTTCCTAAGACACGGCTATTGTAGCGAGGCTAGCTGCGGATGCGACAAGACGCGAAACCAGAGCTGGCGGGGCGGCGCGGGATCCCGCAGCTGCAACAGCTGATGTGCCTCCTCTGTCCACCAGAGTGTGTATGGTGTGGCATGCCTATTGAGGTGGGGATGTCGTTTTGCGGAGGGTGCCGGTTGCTACTTAAAAGCGACTTTTACCATTGCCTGCGTTGTGCTATGCCCCTTCCGCGCGTGGTGCCCAACACCGATTGCTTTCGCTGCCGCGATATGGGTTGGAAGTTTTCGCGGGTAATCGCGTTGGGGCCGTACCGCGGCAAGCTGCGCGAGGCGGTCATCTTGACAAAAAAACGTAGCTACGAGACGCTGCGCATTGGGCTGGCACAGTTGCTGGTTGAAACGCTGGAGGCCACAGTCGGTGGTTGGCTCACCCCCTCGGCCGTGCCGCCGCTCTTAATACCGGTTCCCAACCATTGGTCTCATACGTTTTCGCATGCAGCTTCTACGGCGAATTCCTTGGCATTCGCCATCGGCCGGCAAATCGGCCTGCCCGTTAATACTAGAATCGTCCGGAGAACTCGCAAAACCGCTAAGCAGGGTATGCTTAGCTGGACGGAAAGACAGCAAAATGTCCGCAATGCGTTCGAGATCCGTGCTTCCCATGCGCTAAAAGGAAGGCATATTTGGTTGATCGATGATGTCTTAACAAGTGGCGCAACTGCAGCGGAACTTGCGAATTGTTTTCTGCGTGCCGGCGCATGCGATGTGTCGGTACTGGTGATTGCCCGCGGCACAGGGGCAAGAGATAGCTCACAACTTGTGAATCCAATGGAATCCAATGTCAAAAGTTAAACCCGTCGATGTGAATGCGTCACTACCCGTTAAACCGGCTACCTCGCCGCTGCGTCGTGCGATTTGGCGCGGCACCAGTATTATTGCCCCCCCGCTCGTAACCCTGCTGCTATTGATTTGGATAGCCAGCGCCATCGAACAGTATGTGTTGTTCCCGCTGGAAGGGGCTGCCCGTAGCGTGCTTGTATGGGTCACTTCGGACATTCTGGAAAGCCCGCCAGTGGAGGCCTCTCTGCTGGTCGAGGATGTGCCCGAACGGGGGTTTACCCATGAGGGTTGGACTTATGTTCAACCACCCATTGGGCGTCACTATTTGCCAGAGTACATCATAGGATATGTCGATGCGCGGATCGACTTGCTGCCGCCCGAGATGCAGCGCCCGCTATCCGCCACCAACTACTACAGCGCCTACGTCAAGCTCCGCTACATGCCGCGATGGTTTACCATCCCGCTGTCGCTGTTGGTGCTCCTGAGTGTGCTGTTCTTCGTCGGACGCTTTCTGGCCGCTGGCGTCGGACGCTTGTTCGTCAATGGCTTAGAACGTGTGGTGAATCAATTGCCTGTGGTCCGCAACCTCTACTCGTCGGTCAAGCAGGTCACCGACTTTGTCCTCTCCGAGCGCGAGATCGAGTTCACGCGGGTGGTGGCGGTCGAGTATCCGCGGATCGGCACTTGGTCGCTCGGATTCGTGACCAGCGACAGCTTGCCGCAATTGCGTCAAGCTTTAGGCGAGGAAATGTGCGCGGTCTTTGTACCAACGTCTCCCATGCCGATGACAGGCTTCACGATCAATATTCGCAAACGCGATGCACTTGATCTGGAACTGACCATCGATCAAGCGGTGCAGTTCATTGTGAGCTGTGGTGTGGTGGTGCCAGCCCCGGAATTGCGAAAAATTCGCAATGGTGCACCCCCATTGCTGTCAGATGATCAAGGCGATGTGTCTGGTGAGATAAACTAAGCGGCCTGGGTCTTGGGAAGTTCAAAAGCGACTTGTTCGACGCAGTCACTGTCGATCACGTTCAACTGTGCGACAGCACCAGCCACGAGTGACAAATCGGCAAGTTGCACGATGCGTCGTGGCCGTCCATGACTTAACTGTTGGATATTCTCCACCGCACCCTCGCTGAACATCGGTTCATCGCGTCCAAGTCGTTGTCCCGTCCACAGCAGAAACTCGCTCGTTTGAGAAATCTCCCAACCTGGCAATTCGATTTGCAGTTCGGCTCGCTCAAACAAGACGGGACTTACCGCACTCGCAAGTTCGCTCTCCACTGCAAAAATCAGGGTCATTGGAAAGGCCATCGATAGCAAGCGGTTAAGGTCCGCTTCAGCTGCGGCCGAGCAGCTCTCCGTATCGTCGATCAATAGCACCGTCTGCATCCCCTCGCGATCTGCAGCCCGGAAATAGTCACAGACCATATTCCAGGCCTGCATCCCCGAGTTCGCTCCACGGCATCCGGTCAGTCGCGAAGCCAAGAGAATCAGCAATTCGCCTTGTTGCATCCCCATCACGCTCGTTCGCAGCGTTCGCAGGTTGGGAACCTCAGGGCTGAGCGGTGGATGTTGGCTGCAATACCTCAGTACACTCGACTTGCCCACACCCGTTGGGCCGATCAAACAACCCAGGCTACGTCGGTTGGTGACCAAGAATTCGATCCGCGCAATGGCTTCTTCGACCGTCGCGCCACGAAATAGCGGCTGAGAATAGTCGCCCGAAAACGGTACGCCTTTCAATTGCCAGTATCGCCAGTATGTCACGTGTCGATGCCTCATAATTCGATAACAATTAACAGCAGCCGCTAGCAGAAGCTCCGCTGACGCTTGGCAACTACCGTCCCAGTGCATCCGAGGCAACTTCCTATCGTCCAATCCATCGAGCCGCCCATGACCGAAACTTGAGTACAATCTGTTTAATCGTTAGAAATTATCGGGCTTAACTGTTGTGCCCCTCCCCGGCCCTGATAGGCCGACCTCCCTGAGGAAATTCAAGCAAAATGCTTGAATTCCCGCAGGGAGGGTAAGTTGCGCGTCAGACCTCAGCGATAACGCTCTATCCCCAAATAAACTTGGCGACCTGCTTAGCAAGATCCACTACATGTAACCCTATGGTTTGGGGATCTTTAGCAAGATCCACTACAAATCCTAAGCTAGGGCTCGTCTCACCCACTTTTCGCGGAATTTATGTGTGTCGACCCCTCGTTTTCTCGTTGAAATGCTCCCCGTGACTGGGGCTGTCGAATTGAACGCGTCGGAATCGCGGCATGCTAGCAACGTCCTGCGAATGCAGACCGGGGATGCAGTGATCTTGTTCGATGGCCAAGGGGGGGAGGCCCACGGAGTGCTCGAACTCGTGGGCAAGCGATCGGTAATGGTGAACGTCTTGAGCCGCAGCGATGCCGATCGTGAACTCCCGGTCGGGCTGGAATTGCTAGTGGCATTGCCAAAAGGTGATCGACAAAAGACCTTGATCGATGCGTTGGTGCAACTCGGCGTCGCGCGCTTGACCCCCTTGGAGTGCCGACGCGGCGTGGCTCAACCCCACGACAGCGCACTACAGCGACTTGAGCGGGGGGTGATTGAAGCGAGCAAGCAATGTGGACGAAATCGCTTGTTGTCGATCCAAAGACCCATTTCAATCGAGCAGTTGGTAACCGCAGCCCCAGCGACTGCAGCTACACCAAGCCACTTCGCGCATCCCTACGGACCTTCTAAGGGCCTCGCATCGGTTGCGTTGGAGCTGGCCGAAGTTCAAAGGGTGCGGGTTGCAATTGGTCCCGAAGGGGGCTTCACCGACTCCGAGTGCGAGCTATTGCAATCGCATGGTTGGCAGCAAATTTCACTGGGGGAGCGCATCTTGCGAATCGAAGTAGCGGCCATGATGGTGGCGGCTTGGTGGGCGGCTCGTCAGACAGGCTCGATTACTCTCTAGTTCGTTCAGGCACTCTCTAGTTAGTTCAGGTGTCGAACCTGCACGGCATCTACAACATCGACGCTGCCAGGGGGACGTGCTGCAGGACGTTCGGCGTGCTGAGTCGTGAATGGGTTGGCTGGCTGTGGACCTTGCGTGGTGTAGGCTGACCACGTGGCTTGGCCCTGAGGCGGCCACGTCGCCCGCCATGTACCGGTTGTCTGCCCTTGTGGGTGTCCTTGCGCAGCGGCTTGTGCGCGAACGGCCAGCAACTCCATCGTTCCAGCGAAGTACACAAATCCAGCGACCAGTAGCAGCCCAAAATTAGACTGTAGCAAGCCGTAGACACCAAAGCCGAACGCCATCCAACGTCCAATACGAGCCGCGATTTCCGTTGCCCGAAGATGACTGGTCCGCATAGCAATTAAACTTCGCAGCACTCGTCCTCCATCCATCGGAAAGGCGGGGAGTAGATTGAACAAAACGAGCACGATATTCACTACGAGCAGTTGGCTCAGCAGGTCGGTGCCTGCCAGTAATGGCACACGGTCGCCAATCACCACACCGACGGCCAGTAGGCAGAGGAGCCCAACTGCGAGCACTACATTCACGGCTGGTCCAGCCAGCGCGATAATCAGCTCTTGGTAGGGCTTACTGGGCATCCGCGCCAACCTCGCCACGCCGCCAAACGGAAGAAGCGTAATGTCGTGCGTTGGTATTCCAAAGGCGGCAGCTGCTCCTGCATGTCCAAATTCATGCAGCAGCACACAGCCAAAGATACTCAGGACAAATAGAACGGCCATCAAGCCAGCTGCCAATCCGGCCTGCGCGGTCGCGGAGACCAAGTAAACTGCGATCAGCAGCCAGAAAGTCCAGTGGATGTACACCCCGATTCCGCCAACCGAACCAATCTTCATTCCCAACTCCTGCTATTTCATCTGTTGAGGAAGATCCGCCACAAGCGGAACTGCTCGTAAGAATCACGACTTGCAACTTACTTGCACTAACCTAGCGAACAAGCCAATTCGTCTGGCTACCACCCGTCAGCGAGATACGTAGAGCGTACGCCGCATGGGCACGCTCAAAACAGATGCAAAACCTATGCCGCGCGATGTTGACTGCCATTTAGTCCCGGCGGTTAACGGATCGCTTCGACCAAAACCAAGTTTCCGCGTACTTCGACGACGCGGACCGGCACTCCTTCGTCAATCATCTGACCGTCCCCCACGACGGCCACGATTTCATGTCCGAACTGAGCTTTTCCAGACGGATTCAAACGGGTCGTCGTCAGCCCATCCTGTCCAAGTAGATGATCGCGGTGAGCGACCGATTCACGAATGTCGAGCTCCGCCAGGTCCTCAGCCCCTGCTGGCTCTAGTGTGACCCAGCGGAACATCGGGAGCCGTTCGAGCTGTTTGTGCATGAACAACAGCCCGATCATGCCACCCAGCGCCAAACAGGCGACCCAAAAGAGGTTGACAGAAAATTCGCCGAGCTGTGCCGAAGTCGTGGGCCAGATAAACGTTTGGCTCGCCAACACAACCGAGACAAAGATCATCAACAATCCCCCAATTCCGAAAATGCCGAAGCCTGGCAGAACAAAGATCTCGATCGCCAACGCCACGAGACCAGCCACAAACAACAGGATCTCCAACCACTCGACATTGCCGTTAAGCCCCTCGATCCAGAAGAACCCGAGAAAGCAGACCGCCGACAGGAACCCGCCCAGGCCGATACCCGGGTTTCCCAGCTCGGCCATCAGCGCGAAAAATCCGATCGTCAACAGCAGGCGTGCGACCCAGGGTTGAGCCAGCACCATCTGGATCGATGCGTCGAGCCAGGGTGCGGCTAATTCTTCGGGAGTCTCTGTGACTCCCAGGCGAGCGAGGCTTAATCCGGCGGTGTCATCGAGCGAGTCGATCAGGCGATACCGAAGAGCGATGTCGTTCTCGATTTTGCCTCCGCTGGCGACTGTAGTTTTTGCTAACCACATGTTCGCATCTGCTTGATTGGCAACTTGCCAGTCGGTGAAAATGGCCCGCCGTCCGTTGCCTTGATGAATGAACTCCTTGACCTCTGTGGCTGGGTCCGTCATGGCGGCCAATAGCGGTAGTGGTCGGCCGGTTTGCTGGGACAAGTCATCTAGTACGCGTTGCTGCACGCTCCCTTGAGAAACATCGGCTTTGGACGTGGGTGCGGCCCCTAGACTGGCTGCGGACAGTAAGACCGTTTCGTCGCAAGCAACGGCCACCAGAGTCACGGGACCGAACAGCGGCTCGGTCACAATGCTCAACGTGTACACCTCGTCGTTTTCCTTAGAAAGTTCGGCGAGCGTGCTGGCCAGTCGACTTGCTTCGGTAAAGCTGCTTTCGGTTTGTTCGACGTAGAGCACGACGAGGTTGACTTTATCTTTTCGGACCGCATCGCCCAAGCCGCGAATCAATTGGTTGACTCGGGCTCGGTTGAGTGTCCCGGCCAACGTTAGTGAAATCGCTTTCCACTCTCTTGGCAGTTGTTGTGTGGTTCTGAGTGAGCCACCGATTCCCAGGGTTGCGGGCAGTTCGCTGGGGTCATCCACAGTCCTCGCAATCCAGCGACGAGCTCGTAGCTGTTGGCCGTTGAAGGCTGCCAAACCGCCACCTGGCCAGATTTGAGTCTCTTTGATAACTTTGCCGGCGTCCCGCAAGCGATCGGTTTCGGCGCGGTTGGCAACCAGCGAACCACCCTCGCTGAGCTCCAACTCGTAAACTTCGGTAGCAGGCACGAGCATGGCCATCACCACTGCTTCAGGGAGCGTGGCACGTCGGGCAACAACATCGCGGTAAGCCCCTTCGATGGTCGCGTCGGCAGCTTCATCAATTGACGCACGTCCCAGCTCAGCACGCGGAGCCGCAATGATCTCTTCACAGGCCAAAACGGGGAGCACCGCATGCCCCTCCACCGTGTCGGGCAAATAGGCGATCAGCCGCACCCGCGAAGCCTCGGGGCTAGTCAAGAAACGAGCCAGCGACAGCGAGCGCTCAAATTGACTTCCCCGCGTCCCCAACTCGGCATTCTCGGGTTCGCCAACAGCATCCAGCGAATTGGCTCTAAATTCCAGGACGATTACCGGGCGCTGCGCGGCATCTTTGGCCGAGTTGGCAATACGAATGATTTGCTGCCGAACCGCATCGTCCCGATCTCCCACCAAGGGCAACGCGACCCGGATGACATAACCCTCGCGTGTATTGACTGTCTGCTCTGCTATTTGCCCCCACGCGGTCGCCGCCGACGCCAGTAGGATGGCCAAGCCGCACAGCCACTGCGAGACCAGTCCTGTGGAGACCATTTTAGAGTTGCAAAGTCGCGCACCCAAGGGTTGCTGGGCGCTAACTCGCTGAAGAGAATCCGCGTTCATTGTTTGTTGCTTGTCCATCGCGTAGCTTTTGACCTGAAGACCTCGCTACTTCTATTGTACCACTCTGCCAGTAGCACTTCTTATCTGCCGGTAGCACTTCTTGGACCGCCGCGAAAGAGGTTGTCCATCCGAAGGCATTCGTCTCACCCCTTCGAAGCTTGTCAGGGTTTTTCCCAATAACTTCGCAACTGCTGCTCAATGGCTAAAAAGTCGGGGTTAGCGCAAGTAGGTGTCTGCTTGAAATCGCACAGGACCACTCAATTCGGACAACTTAGAGCCAACTTCCTTAGCATCCAGCGCCCAAGCGGGATGGATTTCCACCGTCACACCTGCCGCAAACTCAGCCCCAGCCTCCTCTAGCCACTGCCGGTGCAGTCCGCTAATCGCCTGTCGCGTATGGGTGGGGGTATCGACTTGGGCCCCATCGGCGTTTTTTACAGGCGCGAATATTTGTGCTGCATCACCCTCGACCACAAATGCCCGCTCGGCCATCGGCAGCAGATCGAATACAAATCGTTCAAATTTGATCGCGTTCGGCGCGCTAGGTTCCATCATGCGACCGTTAGAATCGACATAAGGCACCTTCTTGTGCGCTCGGTGAAACGGCAGTCCATCGGCGGAGGCGACCACGTCGGCCAGAAAACTCCGGTCAAAAACGTGGACGGCGATGTTGCCAGCCCACAACTTGAGCGAACCGTCGGGCAGCGTTTGCTGGGCCGCCGTCTCAGGCAGATCACTGTATTCGATAATCTGAACTTTCCCACCGATCGACACCACATTGCCCACGCGCTCCGTAGCAAAACGCTTCTTGACCACCTGCGTCGTCAACTGGCTCTTCGACAGGATGTGGTAACCGATCAGTTCCGGATCGCACAACTGTGCCAGCGGATTATCGACCTGAGCGTAATAAATGTGCTCGATGCCGCGTTGGCGAGCGTCCTCCAAGCAACCATGTCGGTCGAGGGCATCGACTAAACCGCCATGGCCATCGGGACTGAGCGCGACCGTCCCTTTGTCTGCCAGCAAAATTTGTCCGGTTTTCGCATCGACGGCCGGCATGGTCCCCTGGCAAAAAATCTGCAATTGCTCGGCCGACAAGCCACAGCGGTTCTGTTCATCAAAATAGCTGCGCGTCTCCCCGTCGGTAGCGGGGCTGGTCATGATGTACATTGGAATCGAAGTGGCAAAACGTTGCATGATCGCCACGAGTCGATCGCAGTGCATCTGAAACAAGGTCCGGTGGCTGACCGGACCGATCGGGAACATCCCTTTCGGTGGATTGAAACCGAGTCGCGTCCCCTGTCCTCCCGCAACCAAGATCATCCCGACCTGTCCCGCCCGCAGGGCTGCCTCTCCCGCGGCGCGGGCCGCATGAACGCTGAACGGCGGTGCGGGATCATCCAGCTTGACTGCTGGCGGTGGCTCTGCTTTCGTTGCCATCTCCCCCCAGTCAACGGCTTCGTCGGACTGGCTCGCTAATTTGTGTAACAACGGAAAGTCGATTTGCTGGAGTTGTTCAGTCAACGCGCGCTGCGCGTCAGGACTCAGTTCCGGCCAAAATTGAAGCAAATGCCCTTGCTGAAACTGCGCCAGGGTCTTCGGATCGATACTCATCGCTTGACGTGATTCCTGTCTTTAAGTGAGCCGACTTCGATTTGGGGACGGCAACGGAGAGAAACGCTGTCTACGGCTCGCTTAGAACTTGAGCGCGGGAAGTTCTTTGTTTACAGACACATCACCGTGCGCATGCACTTCTCGGCAAATCTGTTGCAATACTTGTTCTAGCTGCCCCCCAGCTTGTTCAAAGCGATCGGGGTTGATGGCCAACGGCGCGCCGATCACAACCAGCGGTGCACCGTACTTGGGTGTCTCGATGGCTTGCTCAATCGACAGCCCTCCGACAGCTTGCACAGGCACATCCACTGCTTCCACAATTTCGCGCAGCTGATCGAGCGGCGTAGGGGCAATTTCGCCGCGAGCTGAGATGCCTCGTCGTTCGTCATAACCGATGTGATGAATGATCACGTCGCAACCGAGATCTTCGAGCAGCTTAGCGCCACCGATCATGTCATGGCAGCCAAGGTTATCGCCCATGACGCCGATGCCGTAGTCACGTCCTGCCTGACAGACAACTTTGATCGTTTCTTCATGCGCCCGCGCCATGACAACCACATAATTCGCCCCCGCTTTGGCCATCATCTCTGCTTCCAAGTAGCCCCCATCCATTGTCTTAAGGTCCGCGATGATAGGGATCTCAGGAAAGCGAGCTCGAAGTTCGCGCACCGCTCGCAAGCCCTCGGCAAGGATCAGCGGTGTACCGGCTTCCAGCCAGTCCACGCCAGCGCGGAGCGCCATCTCAGCGGTGGCAATGGCTTCTTCGATGGAGGTCACGTCAAGCGAGATCTGGACGATGGGTTTCACGGCAATTCAGTTCCTGTGTGCATTGTGGGTAAAATAATTCTTTTAGCACCATCCACTGGGCCTAGTGGGAGCGAGCAGTGAGGCAAGTTATCATAAAGTGCCCCTCGTTAACACTAGACGATGACCGCCACCGGCGAAGCCGCCAAGCGCAACTTCGTCTCCTTCCCACCGATGCGTCCCCTTCCCACCGATGATTGCCGCGATGAAAAATAGAACTGCTTGGGCATTGCTCTGTGCCGCAAACTTGTTGCTCCCCGCGCCGCTAACTGAACGCACTCAAGCCGCCGAAGAGCCGTCGTACGTGGGAGCTGCGGAACCGGTAACCGCAAGTGAGATCTATGGTCAAGGTGTCCGCGAAACCGCTTGGCAAAGCCCCGAACAGGAGCAACGCGGCTTCCACCTTCCCCCCGGTTTTGAAGCGAAGCTGTTTGCCGATGAATCCCTGGTGACCAAGCCCCTGAATATGGCATGGGACACCCGCGGACGACTGTGGGTCACATGCACCGTCGAGTATCCCTACCCGGCCAAGCCCGGAACCGTCCCCCGCGATACCATTCGCATCTTGGAGGATACCGACGGCGACGGCCGCGCGGACAAAGTTACCACCTTTGCCGACGAACTCAACATACCGATGGGACTTCTCCCCGTGGCCGACGGAGTGATCTGCTTCAGCATTCCCAATATCTGGTACTTGAAAGATACCGATGGCGACGATCGAGTCGATCAGCGGATCAAGTTATTGGGCCCGTTTGATACCACGCGCGATACGCACGGCATGGTGAGCTCTCTGTCGCGCGGCCATGATGGTTGGATCTATGCCTGTCACGGCTTCAACAATCAATCCCACGTGCAAGCCGCCGATGGTTCATCGGTTTCGCTCATTTCCGGTAACACCTTCCGCTTCAAAGCCGATGGCTCGCGGATTGAGCAGTACACGCAGGGCCAAGTCAACCCGTTCGGCATGACGCGCGACCAATGGGGCAATTGGTATACCGCCGACTGCCACAGCAAGCCGCTGACGGCACTCCTCTCGGGAGCTTGTTATCCCAGTTTCGGAAGACCGCATGATGGCCTGGGCTTCATGCCCGACATGATGGAACATCTGCATGGCAGCACGGCCATTTGTGGATTGAACTACTATCAAGCGGAACATTATCCAGAGCCCTATCGGCATTTGTTCTTCAGCGGCAATGTGATGACCAGTCGCATCAACTGCAATGCGCCGAAGTGGCGCGGCGCGACCGTGACAGCTGTTGAGCAAGCGGACTTTATGACCAGCGATGATCCTTGGTTCCGACCCGTTGATATCCAGCTCGGCCCCGATGGACAGCTCTACATCGCCGATTTTTACAATAAAATCATTGGTCACTACGAAGTTCCTTTGGAGCACCCCGAGCGCGATCGCGACAGCGGTCGGATCTGGCGGATCGAATACACCGGCTCGGCTCCGCAGCGCCCCGCCCGGCCACTGAACCAAGTTGAGTCCGCGCTCAAGCAAGATAACTTGGCCGCCTTGAACGACAGCAATCTTACCTATCGACGTTTGGCGATCGATGTCTACGTGCACAGCCCGGAGCCGCCGCTGACTGCCAAAGCGGCGACCGCAATCATTGTTGCTGGTGATCAGCCCAATCGGCTGCGGCAGAGCTTGCTCGAGTGTTTGCATCGACGTCGGGAATTGAAAGCGGAGACACTCGGGACGATTCTGGGCACCACGGCACCTGCCGACCTGCAAGTGCTGGCGCTTAAGCTAGCCGCAGAACGCAGCACTCAGGAACGGGCACAGCTTTTTGCCCCCGCCCGCCGATTGCTCGCTCAAGCCGCTGAGCCGCAGGTGCGTAAGGGGGCCGTTGAGCTGTTGTCGAATTCGGAGCGATCGGACGATATCCGGCTCCTGTTGCAACTCGCTCATGAACAACAGGCGCTCGACTTGGTCTTGTCTCAAGCGGCCCGCATCGCCGCTCGCAAACAACTCCGCGACGAACAGTTATTGCGTCCCTTGGTTGCCAGTTGGTTGGGCTCAACCGCGGCTGATGCCGATCTCACGGCTGATCTGACGGGCAACGAAGACTTGGCCAAAATGCTGGTGGGCATCCTCCCCGGATTGAACTCAGAAGTCGCGGCGGTTGCCTTGCTGGGCTACGTCACGACCGATGGAATTGAAGTGGGGCCTGAGCTGTTTGAACAAGCCATCGAGGCCGCTTCGAAGCAAGGCAACGCGGAGTTGCACGCTCAGCTCTTGAGCGCCATTGATAAACTAACCGCTGGCAACGTGCTGGCCCGCGCTTCGCGCTTCAAGCAATTGGCTACGGCCACGCTGGCCAAGCAGGGTGAGTTGCCGCCGCGCTTGCAAACTTATGGCCAGGGCCTTCAACAAGCGTTGCTTGACGAATTGAGCCGTCGCACCCAGTCGTCGGGCTGGGTCGTCGATTGGCTGGACGATCGGGGCGCCACCTGGGGCTTGGAGCCCCGGGGTTGCGATGATGGCCAAACCGCTCAACTCGTTTCAAGCCTCAGTCGTTCCGAACAATACACGGGCAGCCTCCGCTGCGAGGTCATCGACTGCCCCGCCGAGCTGACCTTCTGGTTGTCGGGGCATAACGGTCCTCCCGACACGGAAGATCATCGCCGCAATGTGGTGCGGTTGGTGCACGCGAACTCAGGCGAAATCCTGGCGGAGGCCTTTCCACCGCGCAACGATCAAGCCCGGCGGGTTGCTTGGGCACTGGCCGATGTGGAGGGACAACCGGTGCGCATCGAAGTGGTCGATGGCGATGCTGGCAATGCTTTTGCTTGGCTGGCTGTCGGCCGTTTTTCAGATCCACGGCTCGAACGCGGCAACGTCAGTGAATTGATCGAGGCGATCAGTTCGAATCTATTGCAACTCATTGCACCGGATGGTTTTTCGCAGCAATTGGGACAGCTTGCATTGAGCGACCGACAACGCGCTACCATGGTCGCTGCGGCCCTCACCGGCAAGCAGCAACAACCTGCCGCCGCTCTGGCGCAACAAGCCATCGCGCTGCGTCGCCCCGAATTGATCGGCGTAGAACTGTTGGTAGCTCAGCCCGCTCCAGAACGCACGACTGAAAAGAACCAATCCATCGCCTTGGAGCTGTGCGCGACCGCCACCGCTTCTCAACAAACACAGTTCGTAAAGGCCTTGTTGGGATCCTCCGCGGGTTGCGAACTATTGAACGACTTGCTCGCTCAAGGGAAGTTAAGCTTACAAGCCTTACGCGGTGTGGAGGCACTGTTGCCCGCCGGGTTGAGCAGCGAGACCAAGCAGTCACTCACTCAACAACTGACCGATGCCGCCGCCTTGCCAGCAGACACCGTGGATGTGGCTGCCCGCGTGCGAAGTTTAGATTGGAATGTCGCCACGCTGGAAGCTGGTGCACAGGTCTATAAGCAGCATTGTGTTGCCTGTCACAAACTGGGGAACGAAGGAAGTTTGATCGGACCGCAATTGGATGGCGCCGTCGTGCGTGGAGCAGAACGGTTGGGGGAAGATATCCTCGATCCCAATCGAAACGTCGATCGCGCCTTTCGCATCACCGCCCTACTGCTCGACGACGATTCAGTCTTGACCGGCTTGGTGCGCGATTCCGAAGATGGTCAGACGGTCACCGTTACAGGGCAAGATGGCAAGAGCCAAGAGCTCCCGGCCAACTCGATTGCCGACCGCCGAGAGTCGACACAATCGTTGATGCCCGGCAATTTTGCCGAGGTCCTCGACGACGCCCAACTGGCTGCTTTGTTAAAGTTCTTGTCGCGGTAGCGCAGGTGGCCACGGGTTTTTCGGGGAAACGCAAACTCGAGTCAACACTTAGTCGCGTCTACTAGCCATAGAAAGGCGACTGACGAAAGATGGGAGTCGAAAGATGGGCGAGTGGCTTTAACTACTTTTCGACTCGCATTTTTCGTCCGCCCGATGCGAGTATGCTGACCTGGCATTCGCTTCATGTTGGTTGGGGAGTTCAGCTATGGTGCAGGGTACAAAAATCCTGCGTGTGTGCTGAGCAAAATCCGTCTTTTGCCAATAAAGCAGCGGGCCCGGAGACATCTGCAGGCCTCTTTGTACACTCCACCTCTACTTTGGCACAAAAATCGTGCTCGTGCGCAGTCGCATAAAGGTTCGCCCATGGGCTGTGATTTGCGAAAAGCCAATGGACATTGCTGAGCCTGCGCGCACCAGCCCTACCGTCTACTGAGGCCTCAAGCAGATGCGATAACCATTAGGAGAAAAGGGCGGAACCACTACAACTGCCCTTGGCAATTTGCCCAGCGCGGAACGGGAATACTCTTAGATTTAGACAGGGTGGGGTGCATACGGCATCGGTGCCTAAACAGTTTCGGGTCCGGTTACTCTGTTGTGTCGCAGCGACTGATTTGTTCTGAGGCCGTCGAGTTACGGCCGCGTCAGGCCTGGATGAGCCCCAATGCCAGACCGTGGATCATTAATGTAAGCGGGTGGACAGGCCGCGTGAGCTCGACGGGAGCTTCCGTGCATGATCCTCCAACGCGATCAAGACACCAAGTACATGCAGTAAATCGATGATGTGTTCACGGGAGCGGGACGCTGTTGAACTCTTTCACCGCTTCACCGTTGTGGGTGTTGTAATAGCGGATAAGACCATCGTAGCCTCCAGCGGCGACTTGCTTTCCGTCGGCCGTGAATGCGACCGCGAAGACGGGACCCTGGCCGCCTTTGATCTGTGCGACGCGTTGCCCGTTTTCGGTTTTAAAGATTCTTACTTCCCCGCTCAGTGCGCTGCAAGCGACGTTGATTCCATCGGGACTAAAGGCAATGGATTGAATTGGCGCGGCCATGTGTTCGAACTCGCGAACGAAGCTTTCTTCCTTGTTGTCTCCCTCGGACAATCTTCCGCCGCGCGGTTCCATTGTGAACAAGCGGATCTTTCCCTCGCTACCACCAATCGCCATGAGATTTTCAATGGGATGTCGTGTCAGGCAGATCAGCGGATCGCGTGACCGATTGACGTCATCAATGAGATGCCCACTGGCTATATCAATCAGCTTTGCCGCTTTATCACGGCTCACTGTGGCAAGTCGAAGGCCATCATTCGTGAAGGCTGTACCGAACACCCAGTCGAGATGGTTGTCACATCGCATGGCTTCGACGCCGTCTGAAATGTTGAACACTCGTACTAACTTATCCGCGCAACCGACTGCAACTTGTTGATTGTTAGGGGAAATTGAGACACCGTAAAAAGAATCGTTCGAACCCTTGATCGAACGGATGAGCTCTCGTCTATGCGTGTCCCAGATTTGAACCTCACCAAATTCAGAGATTGCACCGCCGCAGGCAACGATCAATGTTCCATCTTTTGAAAATGTGACCGACTCCAGTCGAGGTGAATCGCCCGCCAAACGCGAGACAACATCGGAACCATCGGCATGATGCAATAGAATTTCGTGTCGCCCAGGTACTGCCAGCAGTGTTCCATCTGGAGAAAACGACAAAGAATGTACTGCTGGCAGAGAGCGGTAGATTGTTGGTTCGGCAGGTCGTCGCGTACCCGTGCTAACGGGTGCGTCTTCAATCGCACCTTGCGTGATCCAGCGCTTAATCAGGTCAATCTCACGAGGCAGCAGTGGTTCGCTCTCTTTTGGCATTTCTGGCTCGTCGCCGCAGATGGTCTCGATCAGTCGGCTAGCTGGAGCATCCCCCGAACTAATTACCTGACCGTCGTCGCCTCCTTTAAGCAATGCTGCATGCGTCGTAAGATTTAGTCCCCCTTTGGATTTGCCCGGTTTATGACAGGCGATGCAGTTTGTTCGAAGAATCGGGAACACCTCGCGATGAAAGGAAACGATGTCATCCTTTGCAATGCTCGAAGTGCACAATGCGGATGAGAGCAGAAGAATCAAAGTGCGAAGAGGCAAACGATTCACTTCACTTCCTCCACGGTTAGCAGATAACTGTTCCACTCACCGCCGAGGTCGTGTGCACTGCTGATGCAAAAGTATACCAAGCCATCGGTGGGTGACTTAAGCATCAAGATTGGGTCACGTGATTCTCCATCGTCGGCCGCTGCAAGGAACTGGCCGCGCGCATCGTAGCAATGCAGTGCCGCATCCATTATTAAAGGCCCGCCGCTGGTCACTGTTATTCTGAGATGCTGTCCGGCCTTCGCGAGGAACGCATAGACATCGACGTCTTTCTCGCTTTGAAGCGCGCCGCGTGCAAACTGGTTCGATTGCAGTTCTTGCGCTTCTCGAAATCCATTGTTAGGTTCCTTGTCGTCGATCGACGTATTGGCCGCTAGCACTCTAAGCTTGCCCACCGCATCACCTGCTGGCGTTGAGATCACATATTCCAATAGGCCCGCAGGGTGATTGGCTGGAATCGTAATATCTGCGAGCAACTGGGTGTCACCGACCAGCGTATTTTCCAGCCCTTTGGGCGGGCCTGCATCGTTCTTCTCTGTAATCTCACCTTTCACTTCGGTGGCCATTGGGAATCGAAGCTCGGTGGACTCTTTGAGCTTGAATCCACGTAGCTTTATAGTCGTCTTGGTTCCGCTGACGATCGATGCAGGCTCAGTGGCAGTAATTCGAGCGGCTTCGGTCTTGGCTTCTTGAGCTCGAACCAGAGAGCAGCACTCAATGAAGCTGTGATCGAAACCGCAGTAGCCCAAGCTCCAAGCGATAAAGACGAAAGCTACCGAGGGTCGTTTCATGAAAAGAGTTCCGTAACGGATGCACCTTCGGCCAAAATTGAGACAGGGCGACCTTCCGGTGTCAGCAGCTCTTTTGCGGGATCGATGCCAAGCGATTCGTAAACGGTCCAAGCCACATCCGCCGGGCGAACCGGTCGGTCGGTGACGAACGCTCCATTCTTGTCAGTGGCACCAATTACCCGGCCACGGGCCACTCCAGCACCAGCCCAAAGCATGGAACCAGCGCGGCCCCAATGATCACGTCCCGCCTTGTCGTTGACCTTGGGCGTGCGTCCAAATTCTCCCATCGCTAGCACGAGCGTATCGTCCAATAGCCCGCGCTGATCCAAGTCAGCAATCAAGGAGCTATATCCCTGATCAAACTCAGGTAGTTTTTTGTCGAGGCCCTTGAAGATATCGCCGTGATGATCCCATCCGCCATAGTTAACCGTTACGAAGCGTACGCCGTTTTCAACTAAACGTCGCGCTAAAAGAACGCTCTGACCAAACTCGTTACGACCATAGTCATCTCGTGTTTTCGTTTCTTCGCGCTCGATAGCAAAGGCAGCTTGGGCTTGAGGCGAGAGGACCATCTCGGCAGCCTTGCGACTGAACTCATCGTAGGTTGCGATCTGGTCGTTCCCCTTCACCCGGTCCGCAAGTCGGTCTACGGCTGCTAGCAACGATTTGCGACGATCGAGCGTTTGCGGTGTTGTTCCAGGCGGAGCGGATAGGTCTCGAACTCGGTAATTGGCGTCATTGGGATTACCGGACTTGAAGGACTCGCAGCGCCCGCCAAGCCAAACGCTCTTACCCAATTCCCAAGTGAAAGATGGATTCTTTGGGACTGCGACATAGGGAGGCACCAAACCGGAGAATCCCGTCTCGTGTGCAACAATCGCCCCGATAGCCGGATGATCGCCAAAGGGAGTTCCAAAGCGCCCTGACAGGACCCAATTGGTCGCCGTTTCGTGATGATCATTCTCATGCGTCCCACTACGCACCAGCGTCAATTTGTTCATCACTTGAGCCGTCTTGGGTAGCAACTCACAAATTTGGAGACCAGGCACTGTGGTCGCAATACTTTTGTACTGGCCGCGAATCTGTTCGACTGCTTCCGGCTTCATGTCGAACGAGTCGTGATGCGAAAGACCACCTCCCAAGTAAATGAGGATGACCGATTTGGCTCGCGCGGGCCTGGCCACAGTATCGGCGGCCAGCAACTGAGGCAATGAAAGTCCTAGTGGTGCAAGTGCCCCAATGCTAATGAAGTTGCGTCGGGAGACTCCATTGCAGAACTGGCTACGTGTATTGGAAAGAGAAAGGTCGAGCATTGGCGTAGTTTCCTACTGCGCGTGCGTGGCACAAGGAGGTCAGTGGATAAATGTGAACTCTTTGGAGTTAAGCAGAGCCCAAAACAGGTCAGCGAAAACTAAATCACGGCTGTCGGTCGTCAACGCGGCATTGATTGCTGCATGCTCAGCTTCGTTGGGAAAACGATTCACTGTCGATAGGAAAAGTTCATTCGTCACTAGCGTTGAATCAGGATTTTGCAGCAAGGTTGCCAGCCGACCGCTCGCGGTTCGGATATTGGCCATAACATCCTCGCTATTTCCTAGGTGTAAGAGTTGCGGCAGCGTGACTTCTCCCTTTCGCTCACAAGCGCAAGCTGTGACGCGGTCACTGCGCCCAAACAGTGTAAGAAAGTATGAATCGGTACCTGGGTCAGCGATTTGCGTAGCTCGCAGCCCGACAGGATAACCGGCGAATCGATTTGGTACATCTGTCGCCGCAGCCATCGCATCCAGCAAGACTTCTGCCGGAAGCCGCTTTGCATTGTAGTGGGAATAGAATTTGGAATCTCTTTCGTTTTCCGGTGTCGTGGATGCATCGAGTTGCCATGCACGCGAGTTGAGGATCAATCGAATCACATGCCGCAAGTCATAGTTATGACTTCGGAACTCTTCGTTGAGCACCTTCCACAACGCGGCATTCGATGGTGGATTGCTGGCCCGCAAGTCATCGACGGGTTCGACTAGCCCAATAGCAAAGAAATGTTTCCACAAGCGATTCACCATCGCCCCGGAGAAATTCTCGTGGTTAAGAGCCCAGCTTACAAAAGGAATGCGTGGATCACTTGCCGGTTCGAATTGTAATTCGACTCGATCCAGCGACTGCGGTTTCATAAACTGTCCCGTACGCGGCTGTCTTACTCCGGGTGCCCTGTGGCGGAGCTCCTCAAGCAGCTTGGTCTGACTCTCCAGGTCGCGATGCTGGTCTGCGATTCGTTTCGTTTTTTCGTCGTCTGGCAATTCGGATCGATAAGCCTCCGCAAGCCGCGTAGCCGCTTCGGCAATACGATTGTGTTGTTCCCGCTCCTCGCGTCCCACTGCTGTGATGGCCGTGGCGCCGGTTTGGGAGTTTTTGCGATCGAGATTTACTTTCGAGAAGCATGCCGCGAAATGATAAAAGTCATCTTGTGTATAGCGTTCTAGAGGATGATTGTGGCAGCGCGCGCAGCCGATACGAGTACCAAGAAATGCCTGAGCTACACTGTCAGGCAATTCACTTTCTTCGACTTTGTTAAATTCACCCACCAGGGTAACAAAATAGCCACCTTGAGGCTGAGCAACAACGTTCCCTTTGGCTAACAGCACATCACGAGCAATATCGCTCCACGGTCGATTGTTTGCGATTTGTTCACGCAACCATCCATGGAACGCCTTGACTCCCTTCGGTCCTCGTACGTCGTGATCGCGCTCTTTGCGGTTCTGAAGCAGATCAGCGAGTTGCAGTGTCCAGTAGTCAGTAAACTCGGGCCTCAACAGCAAAGCCTCGATTGCCAGGCTGCGTTTGTCAGGACTTGCATCCGACTGAAATGCAATCACTTCTGCTGGCGTTGGCAAAATACCTGCCGCATCCAAGTAGGCACGACGCAGAAATGACTCGTCGCTACATGGACCTGCAGGAGGAATTCGAAGCTGCTGTAGCTTTTGAAACAGCGGGCCATCTAATACGTTCTGCTGCGCCGTATAATCCTCTGGCTTGATTGTGAAAGGAAAGGGCATTGTAAAACCGACGACCGACACTAACCCTTGAAAGTGCACACGCACGCCCGCCTCTCCGCATCGCAGAGACTTAACGAGGCCAGAGGATTTCACCGATACGGTTGTTTCGTCATTGGAGAAAAACTGCGCGAGCCATGTCACGTCGCGCACTCGCCCGCTGGCGTAGTGAGCTCGTACTAGCAGTTGCTGCGACTCACCCGGAACCATAACACTGTCACCTGGCAGGACTTCCAAATGGACTACATCCGGTTCATCTGCTAGTGCTGCTGGAGCCCGCGACGCGATCCAATCACGAAGTGTTAGCCACATCCGAGAATCAGGACGAAACCGCACTCCGCCATCGTGGGGTATTTCGCCGGAGGGTTTTGCAAGCAGCAGACTTTTTTCGGGAAAACCCAGATCGATTCTTCGACCGCTTACTTCTTGAGTGATCCAGTCGTGATCCCATTCTGGAGCGTAACCGCGTAGCGACAGGCGAAACCCATTTTGTCCGGCAAGTTTGCCATGGCATCCACCCATGTTACAGCCGCTGCGCGTCAAAATCGGAAGGACATCATGTTTGAAAGATGGAGCTGACTTGTCAGCGAAGGCTGCTACCGAAACAGCTACCGTAGCAGAAAGTTGATCGAGCTTTACTGTCAAGGTTGCCTGACCATCGGACAGTCCTGTGACCATCCCGCGTTCATTAGTCGACGCGATATCTGTACGATCGATTGCGTACGAAACGCGACGTGTGACGTCTGATACTTTGCCGTCGTCATCGGTCAACGAAACGACTATCCCATGCAACGGATCAAGGCCGGTCAGCTCAAGTTGGCTAGGCGACACGGTCAACTGCGCAGCAAGGACACACGCTTGCAGCGTAAAGGGCAACAAGACGAAACCGCATAACGATAAAACCAAACTACCCCAATTTCTTTCGGCAATAGATCTCGGGGTAATAGAGTCTGTGGCCAAAGCTGCCTCTTTAGGAAAGCATCACGCAGTGGGCGGTTGGGAATCAGTCTAAGCAGTCCGATTCTATTACCTCAGCTTGCAACAGTCAACGTTGAGGCTCTCAAGTTCTTGAAGCAATGATTGAGTGTGCGAACTCGCAATGATTTGGCGAATGAAATGATCGCGGCGCTAGAAGCCATCGACTGCCCTGTCAAAGTACTTGGGTAGATCGTCGCCATCCAGGTCTGCGGATTCACCCCACGTTGCCAAGTGGTTCCGGTCGCAAGGAGTTCCAGCCCCGGGATCGTGGAAGTACGGCCCCAAAATTCGCCAAGCGATTCGATAGCTTGGAGGGCCGTGTTCGCGAACCAACTTTTCCCAACTAACCACTTTGAATTCCTCGTTAAGTGTCGCACTCGGAACAGATAGTCGTAGCGACGCACCCAAAGATTTCCCGAAGCCTAGGAGATCGAGCAGCTAGAACCAGCCTTTGGTTATGCTGTTAACCCAGTCAACGCGTGTGCGGCTGGCCTAGTTGGCGGTGGTCGCTGCAGGGGTCGTGGGACTGTTTTTCGCTTACTGGGTTCACGCGAGAATCCAGAACACGTTAGAAGTTGTCAAAGAGACATTGAAATAGCCCCTTGCCTTTCTGGGGATTTTTTGTCGCAATGACCGGCGTTTGTCGCATTTGTATATGGGTAAAGCGTTACTGGGCGTCGTAGCCAGTATGACCTGTAGCCATTTTTTGATTTTTGGAGAGCAACTATGAGCGATCTACAGCAACGTTTGCAGCTAAGCACGTCGCGATACAACTGCAGTAATGTCCTGCAAAAGCAGGGCGTCAGTCAGTTGGGACAGCGTCAACTCCTACAAGGTGACGTCTTGACGAACAGTCAGGATCGAAGGGCACTGACGAGACTGCTGCTGCTCGTCGGAAGCGTCCCACAAGCGGCAACATTTAAAGAGTTTACGATTACGAAAAAGACTGACAGTAGTTCTGTAGGGATGTTCGACTGATCGAAGGTGATACTCGCTGCCCGCAAACAACTTGCAGCGGGCTGATGCAACGGCTATTACTAGCCCCGGCTGCCGTGCACGCTTACAATGGTTGCACGAAAGAGGCCTGCCTCGTTTTTCGGCTTACACCAACTCACGGATCGGTTCGCCGTGATCGAGCACGGCAACTGGGCGCCCCGAGTGATCGAGAAAGTTCACGTGGGGGTCGACTCCGAGCACATGATAAATCGTCGCGTGGATGTCGCTGGGGGTTAACGGCCGTTCCTTCGGCGATTCGCCGCGGCTATCTGTCGCCCCAACGATTTGGCCACCCTTGAGCCCTCCTCCTCCGAGCAAACAAAACATCGCGTTGCCCCAGTGATCCCGCCCCGGTGTTCCCATGCTCATCGGCGGCCCGCCGTTGCCGCCGTCATTCATCCGCGGCGTGCGGCTGAACTCGCCACAAAGGACTACCAATACATTGTCGGACAACCCTCGATCGCTCAGATCTTGAAACAAGGTCGCAACCGCGCTGTCGACTTTAGGGAGATAATTATCCATTCCCGATTGGAGGTCCCAGTGGTGATCCCAGCCGCCGAAGTGTACGGTCACGAAAGTTGATCCGGCTTCAACCAGTCGCCTGGCCAGCAGCGTACTTTGGCTCCAGGTGTGCCGACCGTATCGATCACGCAGTGCAGGGTCTTCTTGGCTGATATCGAAGGCCTTGCGTCCGGCGTCGCCAGTAACCAGTTCAAAAGCTTTTTGTTGGAATCGATCGAGCGCTGCAAGTTGGCCCGTGTCGTCAACTACTCTGCGAGCATGGTCGAACGACTGGAGTAAACTGCGACGATCTTCCAGCCGCTTGATCGACAACCCATCGGCCAAGGTAAGATTCTGGACGCTGAAGTTGTCAGCGTTTGGATCTCCATCGGATTCAAACGGATTGTGTTCCAGGCCGAGGTAGTTAGCGCCAAAGTAGCCGGGGCGAAGTCCTATGCTGCTGGCATGCGGGACGGCGATATAGGGGGGCATGCCTGGTTTCCGTGGACCGCATAGTTTGGTGGCGACCGAACCGAGTGACGGATTCTTTCCCAACGTCGCGGCGCCGCTCGGCCCGCCTCGGGCGGTCAACATGTAATGCCCGGCGGTGAAGTGGTCGCCGTTATCATGGTGCAGCGACCGAACAATCGAAAACTTATCCGCGACCTTTGCCTGCAGCGGAAAAAGTTCGCTAATTTCGATCCCCGAGACGTTCGTTCGAATCGGCCGCCAAATTCCGCGATACTCGGCCGGGGCCTCCGGCTTCATGTCGTACATATCCAGATGACCGGGGCCGCCATCGAGCCAGATCAGAATGACCGAGGTGTCTTTCCTGT
Organism: Pirellulaceae bacterium; assembly: GCA_041751975.1. Lineage (GTDB taxonomy): Bacteria > Planctomycetota > Planctomycetia > Pirellulales > Pirellulaceae > Aureliella. Next base: position 1,051 of record JBGSHW010000156.1, on the reverse strand, counting down.
TTCGTCCCGCAACTGCTGATCGCTCCTTGGCCCTCAGGACATCGGCCAGCCCAACGGATGCCATACCGGCAACGCCGACTTGTACGAAACTTCGTCGCGACATCCCATCGCAATAATGACGCGTGCTTTCCGCCTCGACACGAAACATCTTTACCGCCTTCCCGTTGAGCAGAATGATTCCGGGGCCTAGTGGCTCCAGGCACAAAACGACGTGCCGTGTAGTATGAGCTTCGCTAAACGAAAGTAAAGCAGATGGATGCAAGCCGACGTCCGCCCGACCATAGATTTTGCGATAAATCTCCCCTCGAAGCCCTTGAATTGCCCTGCGAGAACCGCTTGTCGCTTGACCCGCGATGCGGCCGCTCGTGCACGCCCTCACATGCGGACTGTGAATTCCGTCCCCGGGACGCGATTCTCAAAGGCAAGGAACATGGTTCTCGACTACCGCAGGAAGCCGTGTCACTTGCCCCATAACCGTCACAGGCCCACTGCTTTTAATGGAATATGCAGATTTCAAACTCATGGGACACAACTCCACTGCGATGGCCGCTGCGTAATTGCCGAAGTTTCTGAGCACTGGATCAGACTTCGCGGAATTTACCGCGGTGAGCCTCATGTCGCAGGGAAGCGCCAAATGAAAAAAACATTCTTCTGTAAACTCCAAGCAATTGGCCTAATCGCCTTGCTGTGCACATGGGTTGGATTCGGTCCCGCAGCGGCACAAGAAGCACCCACGGAACTGGACTCTTTAACCGAACAGGAACCCGCGTCGGCAGAGGAACTCGCAACCGAACAGGAGCCTGCATCGGGACTGGGAGACGACTACCTGGAAGGTGATGTGCCGGACTGGTTGGAGGATTATGGGTTCGAGGATACACACGATGACCCACCGGTTGGGCGGGGCGCTGGGGCTTAGGTTTAGCCACATTTTTTGTAGTACTTTGCTTTTGCGACGTCGTAACCTATGACCATTGGTAGAAGTTCTTTCCAGCCTTCCCAGATCACCTGCCAGCCTGGTTGATGATCGTGTTTTCGATTTTGGTGACCGCCA
>JBGSHW010000155.1:0-65264 GCA_041751975.1 Pirellulaceae bacterium | reverse complement strand
CGAAAACACGATCATCAACCAGGCTGGCAGGTGATCTGGGAAGGCTGGAAAGAACTTCTACCAATGGTCATAGGTTACGACGTCGCAAAAGCAAAGTACTACAAAAAATGTGGCTAAACCTAAGCGCTAGCCGCCGGTTCTGCCCGTTGCTTTTCATTTATTTACCGGCGGCTAACGCCTTGCCGCTCCCATTGCAGAAAACCGAGTAAGTTATGGTAATTGGATACGAACCTGGCGCTATCCAGTTAGCCTCCCCGCGAGAATTCAAGCCTGCCGCCGAGACTTCGCTTGCCTGCTATTATCTACAATGACACAAAGGGGTAATGACAGATCGCCTTGGAACGAAGTGGGTAAGTTGCGGAACTGGGAACGGATCGAGCCATTCCGTCGAAAACATTGAATCACGGCACGCTTATCTTTCAAAGGGCAATTCTTTGACACCGCTATTCAAGAAACTCAACTTGGGAACCAACGGGTCGATCCTCGTCCTCAACGCCCCAGAGTCATTTGAGACAGAACTTGCACAACTTACGGAAACAACGATCCTGCGCAGACCATCGACTAAATCCGCGATAACATTTGCGATTGGATTCGCAATCACTCAGCGGGAGTTAGATCATTTATCGGCGAAATTCGAAAAAATAGCTTCGGGCGATGCGGTTATATGGGTAGCGTATCCTAAGGGGACTTCTAAGCGATATCGATGCGAGTTTAATCGCGACACTGGTTGGCAAGTACTTGGGGACGCCGGTTTCGAGCCTGTGCGACAGGTTGCAATCGATGAAGACTGGTCAGCACTACGTTTCCGACGAACTGAGCACATTAACTCACTAACTCGAAGTAGCACTATGGTCATTTCTAGTGAAGGCAAGCGACGCACTGAGAAGTGAACTTGAGTAGTCGGTGATGTACGTTCTGTTCCCCGTTGACATCGGAAGCATGACGCACAAACGCACGCTATCCCTCATTGCCCCGCAAATCGAGGCACTCACAGTTCGCGAACTTTAAGTCGAACAGAATGAACCCATCCAAACCCGATGGTTGCTTATTTGCTTCGGAAACCAAGCCTGATGCTCGGAGGTTATGGAAGCTTGTATTGACGGTCGGGGTGGCGCTGGGCATTGTGCGATGCGAGTTGAGTTTTTGAGGTGCACTTCCAGCCGCAGTTGAGTCAGCAGCCAGTGAGCCAGCGGTGGGCATCGCGAACTAGCTACAAGCGGATATACTTGGGTCTTCGCTTTGCGAAAAACACTTTGCGAAAAACGATTTCTAGGGTCCCTCATCATTGGCTGGACGGGCGCCCGATCACTTCCCTCATCAGGTCCGACTGTGCCATGTGGACACGCAACCATGCTTTGATTTGCTTGCTGATCTCGCTGCTAACGCTAGTCGTCGGGGGAGTGCTAGGGATGCGTTACAGTCAGGCTACGGTGAGTGTGGCGGGGGACCAGCAAGATCCGCGAGCTGTTCAAAACTTGCAAGCGGACGCACATGACGACCACGTGGATGTATCCCCCGCAGCTGCTCGCAGTTTAGGATTGCGTGTCGAACCGGTGCATTTCGGTCGCTACGTCAAACAGCTGCATATACCTGCGGTTGTTATGGAAAAGCCGGGCCAAAGCGGACTGAACGTCACCGCGCCAGCGCAGGGAGTGGTGCGGCAAATTTATTGCACGCCCGGCCAAGCAGTACGACCAGGAGATCGGCTGTTCACGTTGCAGTTAACCGACGAAGCGTTGGAAAGTGCGCAGCTGATCGTGCTGGACACTCTGACGCAGATCACAGTTGCTCAGCGCGAATTGGAACGGGTGGTACCGCTGGCCGAATCGGGTGCAGTCATTGGACGGCGAAAGCTGGAGTTGGAATACGAACTGAAGAAGCTGCTATCCGAGCGCTCGGCGCGATTGCAGGAACTTCGTCTGCGCGGGCTGTCGCAGAGCCAAATTGAGCGGATGATCGAACAGCGTGAGTTGGTTGCCCAAATCGATGTGCATTTAGAAGTGGCTGCACCTCAGAACCCGCGAGCGAATTCCACCGGCGCCTCGGCTCTGGCCGACCAGGATCTTATTTTCACGGTTGAGCAGTTGGAGGTGTTTCCTGGACGGGCGGTGCGCAAGGGTGAAGAGTTGTGCCACATTAGCAATCATCGTGAACTTTTTCTACGCGGTGAGGCGTTCGCTCCCGACGTAGCAGCGCTGCATCGGCTGAGGCAGCAAGACTGGACGGTCACTGCCTTCTTCGGGGATGACTTGCTTCGTCAGAAGTTGGAGGGGCTAACAATCAATTACGTGGATAACCATGTCGATCGCCTGACCCAGACCTTTCCGTTCTACTTGGCGGTCGCCAATGAGATTGTGGCAGAAAATCGCGACTCTGCAGGACGACTGTTTCCTTCGTGGAAATTCAAACCGGGCCAGCAGGCGCATCTGCTGATTCCGGTCGACGAGTGGTCGGACCAATGGGTGTTGCCACGTGAAGCGGTGGTGCGGAGTGGTGTCGAGTCGTTTGTGTTTCGTTTGGAAAATGCTGCAGAACTGGCTGACTGGCAACAAATGCAGACATCTCTCGCGGCCGGACCGCCCGACCCAGCCATGCAGGAGCTGTTGCTGCAGCGTCTGAACGAGTTGACCGATTTGGAATTTGAGCCGGTTGAAGTAACTGTCATACATCAGGACAGATATCAGAGTGTCATCGCCGCAGACGGCCTGTTGCATCCCGGCCAGCTGATTGCGATGAACCAGGCCTACCAGTTACTGCTGGCCTGGAAGTTACAACAGGCTGGTGGTGGCCATCATCACGACCACTAACGAGACTGCCATGTTAGCTACACTCATTGCTCTGTCACTTCGCTACCGTTTGTTGGTAGTCGCGGCCTCGCTGGCCCTGTTGGTACTTGGAGGCTACGTGGCGACGCAATTGCCCGTGGACGTATTGCCTCAGTTGTCCCGTCCACGCGTGGTGGTTATCACCGAATGCTTGGGAATGGCCCCTGAAGAAGTAGAAACGCGAGTCACGATCCCGATTGAAAACGCGCTCAATGGTGCTACCAACGTGTTGGATGTGCGGGCGACCAGCGATATTGGACTGTCGGTGGTTCTGGTCGAATTTGACTGGGGGCAGGATCCCTATCAAGCGCGACAGATCGTGCAAGAGCGTCTGGCGACCGCCATCGACCGCCTGCCGCAACAGGTGCAGCCGCAGCTCGCTCCGCAAGCATCCTTGCTGGGACAGATCGTGATGCTGGGGGTCTGGAGCGAGGATGGGACGACGGATGCTATGGAACTGCGAACGCTGTCCGAGTGGGTGATTGCGCAGCGGTTGCGCGGCGTCCGCGGGGTGACGCAGGTGATCACCATGGGGGGCGGTCGGAAACAATTTCAAGTCCTCGTCGATCTGCATCGAATGCACACTTACGACGTAACGCTCGGTGAAATCGAACAGGCTCTGCTCGATTCGAACCTGAATGTGACTGGCGGATTTGTCAACGACGGTGCGGAGGAACTGTTGGTCCGCGGGCTGGGCTTGATTACCGACGCGGAGACGCTGAAAAAAATTGTCGTGCGCTCGTCATTGCGTCGCAGTGTGCTGTTGCAACAAGTTGCCGAAGTGGTCGAGGGGCCTCAGGTTGCACGCGGCGACTCTTCCGTCAATGGTCGACCCGCAGTGGTGTTAACGATTCAGAAGCAGCCCAATGCGGATACGCGCGAGCTCACCGACCAAATTCTGGCAACCTTGGAGGACCTGCGACCAGCCCTGCCGGCCGATGTCGTTGTTCGCCCAACTTACCAACAGCGTGAATTCATTGACCTGGGAATTGCCAACGTGATTTCCTCGCTACGCACCGGATCGGTGTTGGTGGTCGGAGTGCTGTTCCTTTTCTTACTGAACCTGAGGACTACGCTGATCACGTTGGTTGCGATTCCCATGTCTTTGGTGCTGACAGCGTTGGTTTTTTGGCAACTGGGGATGGGAATCAACGTCATGACCTTGGGCGGGCTGGCGGTTGGCTTGGGAATGTTGGTCGATGATGCCATTGTGGGTGTGGAAAACGCGTATCAAAGACTGCATTCGAGGTCGGCTGAACCGGACACAACGGACCTACAGGTCGTCTACCAAGCAACCCGTGAAGTGTTGAGCGCGATCGTGATCAGCACCTTGATTGTCGTTGTGGTATTCATCCCCTTGTTCACCCTCACGGGAATCGAGGGCCGTTTATTCACACCTTTGGCAATCGCCTATTTGGTGGCAATCATCGTTTCGACATTGGTCGCCCTGACGCTAACACCCGCTCTAGTATTGTTTCTGCTGCCCGCAGTTTGTGGCAGGCAAGCCCAGCCGCATGCTGACGCTTTTTTGCTGCGGATTGCCAAGCGCTGTGCCTTACCTCTGATCCACTGCAGTTTGCATCCGACGGGCTTTGTCCTGGTAGCTGGCTTGGCGGTGCTGTCGCTTGTGGCTGCTAGTTGGCAAGTTCAACGCTTGGGACGCGACTTTCTGCCAGAGTTTGATGAAGGGGCAACGCAAGTTAACCTGTACACCGCACCGGGCACTTCACTCGAAAAAATGCTGGAAATCAGCCGCTTGGCCGACGCTCGATTCCAACGGCTCCGGGCCTCACCCGAAAATCCCCAGGCGCCCATCGCGGACTTTACCTGCAAGTTGGGTCGCGCGGAATTGGACGAGCATATCATGGGAGTGAATGTGGCCGAGTACGTACTGACGCTCAATCCCAGCACCGACGTGTCGCGACGACAAATGATTGAATTGCTGACCGAGGCCGTTGACGATTTACCAGGGGTGGAGCATGAGATCGAACAGCCGATCGCGCATTTAATCAGCCATATGCTCTCGGGAGTGGCGGCACAGATTGCGATCAAGCTGCATGGTGATGACCTGGATATGTTGCGCCGCCAAGCCGAACAGGTGCGGCGTGCAATTCAAGCGGTACCAGGCATTGCGGACCCGTTTGTCGAACAACTGCAGATCGTGCCTGAGTTGCGTTTTGAATTGAATTATGACGCGATGGCTCGTTTCGGTGTCACAGCCCGTGAACTCACCCATACGATAGAAACCGCCATGCATGGCCGCGTGGTATCGCAACTGACCGATGGTCAACGTTTCTTTGACATCATGCTCCGAATGCAAGACGAGTACCGTTTGGATTTGGATAACTTGCATCGTTTGCCGATTGAACTGTCGGACGGGACTCGCGTACAACTTGGGTCACTTGTGCACATTCAGCGGGGTGGTGGGCCCAACACAATTAACCGCGAAAACGCACGACGACGGATTGTGATTCGTGTGAACACTCTGGGGGGCGACTTGAGCGGCATTGTCCAGCAGATTCGCCAACGGATAGACCAGGAAATCCGTTTGCCTCAAGGCTACTACATTTCCTATGGCGGCCAGTTCGAGGCGCGGCAGTCGGCCCAACGCCAGTTGTTGACCTTTTCCCTAGTATCTACGCTGGTCGTGTTCGCCATTTTGTACACAGCGTTTCCGGCGGTGCGCCTGGTGTTGCAAATACTCGCCGCCGTTCCCGCAGCGTTTGTGGGTGGCGTGGTGGCGCTGACGATAACCGACCAATCACTTTCTATCGCCGCCCTGGTGGGCTTCGTTTCGCTGGGTGGTATCGCTACGCGTAACGGGTTGTTATTGATATCGACGTACCAGAAATTAACTGACGAAGCCGAAACCAGTAGGCAAATGATTATCCAAGGCTCTCTAGAGCGCTTATCCCCCGTGCTGATGTCCACATTGACAACCGGGCTGGGATTGCTCCCACTGGTCATCGGCGGTACTCAGCCAGGCAAGGAAATTCTTTATCCGGTGGCAACGGTGATTGTGGGCGGCTTAATAACCTCCACTTTAAGCGAGTTGTTGCTGCGTCCAGGTCTCTATTGGCTGCTGCGCAGCCCGAGCTCCCGAGCACAATCACAGTTGGACTGATCCGCCAGAACCCCATGGGGCAACCGCTGGCTGCGGCGGCCCAGGAGCGGGTATCGGGCGCAGACACTCGCAGCACTGAGAAAGGGCAAGCAATATTGCGGCTGGCGCGTATCTATTTGGCCAATCACCTCTGTTTTGCAGAATGCGGCCAGGCATTTTCAGAAGCAAATTTGGTTGTCCATGGTTTGGAAGAACGATTGGGGACAATCGTTCGACACTAGCGCACCACCGTCACCGGTGCAATCTTTTCCAAGTCCTCTTTCAGCTTCCGGGCAGGACCGACAACAACGATCGTCAGTTGTTCCGGAGTGACGTGCTTTTGGGCTACCTTCAGACACATCTCGGCAGTGGTGCTTGAAACCGCCGACAGCAACTGCTGTGGATAATCGTCGGGCAGACCGAGCACGCGCTGTGACCAGAGTTCGCTGGCGACTTGTTGCGAGGTTTCGCGGGTCGCAGGGTAGGAGCCTACAAAGTAGGAGATTGTATTTTCGAGCTCCTTACTATTTGGCGGTTCAGTTTGTAGACGAGCTATCTCTCCGACAATCGCTTCTAACGTCTCGATCGTGGATGCCGTCTTGCTGAAGGTACTGATCACAAATTCACCAGCCTGCTTTTTAGCTGAGAATCCACCGCGCGCTCCGTAGGTTAGACCCTTTTGCACGCGAATCGTTTCGTTGAGCCGTGCGCTAAACGCACCACCGAAGTAGCCGTTGACGACGCGACTGGCAAAGTAATCGGAGTCAGCTCGTGTGAGAGATCGCTGACCGACACGGATTTCACTCTGCACATTGCTGTCATCCACCAAATAGATATGGGTCGCAGTGGGCTCGGGCAATTCCGGTAACTGGAGTTCGGGACGCTCGTCCATGGCTTGCCAGCCGATAAAATATTTTTTCGCCAAGCTACCCGCTTCAGCCATGTCGATATCGCCAGCGAAGATCAACGTGCACATGTCGGGACGAGCGAATTTCGTCCACCATCCCTTTACATCTTCGCGTTCCAAAGTTTTCAAGTCGGCGACGGTGCCGGTGGTCGTACGAGCATAGGGATGGTCGCCGTACAAGCGCCGGCGCAATTCGCGATCAGCCATCTCGGCCGGAGTTTTTTCGGAAATGGCAAGCGCCGTCGTCATCTGATTTTTCAGCTTGGTGAACTCGCTGGCAGGCATTGTGTTCGTCAACACAACTTCGCTTAACAACCGCAGGGCACGATCGATGTGTTCGGGAAGCGCACCCATCGAGATGGCTGACGAGTCCACGCTGGCACTGCCGGACAAACTAATCGCAAAAGTTTCCAATTCGGAAGCCAGCTCCTTCTCCGTCATCGTCGCGGTGCCCTTGGCCAACATGGACAAAGCCATCGCGGCGCTACCCGGCTTTTCCTCGGTCCACGCTCCAGCATCCATCCCCAGTTCGACCGAAATGTACGGCACTTCGCGATTTTCAACGACAATGATCTTCAAGCCATTGTCGAGTGTGAGTTCTTCGAAGGCTTTATCGAATTCGAACTTCAGCGGGTCAGCCAGCGGAGATTCGGTGAGTCGATCGGCAGGGCGTCTGACGCCGGGTCTGCCCGGAGGGAGCGGGTTGACTTCAGGCTCACCCGTGATCGGCGCGTCTTCTTTGTCCCCTTTGAGACCGAGCATGTTTCCCAGTGTTCCGAGCAAGTTGCTTTTGACCTTGCCAGTAATTGCGTGATCCGGATTCATGTAGATTTGAGCGACGCGTTGTATGTCGGCCGGCGTCACGCTGCGAATCCGCTCGAGCCGCGTGTTGACGCGGGAGACGTCCCCTTCGAGCACCGCGGCTTGGCCCAGCGCGGCAGCTTTGCTATCCACTGTCAAGCTTTCGGTGACCAGCGACTTGAGCATTTGGTTGCGGGCCTTCTCCAATTCCGCGTCGCTCACGAGTTCGGATTGCATCCGTACGATCTCTTCTTCGATGGCCTTCAAGACCTTGTCGGCGTTTCCTGTGAGCGGTGACAACACCGCAGCGGCAGCCACCATGCCATCTTGTTCAAGACTCATCCCAGCCGCCAAGGCAACCACCGCCGACTGGTCTTCAGCCACTACGCGACGGTAAATCCGACTGCTTTCGCCACCGCCGAGAATGGTCGTCATCAGATCCATGGCCATGACATCCGGGTGATTCATGGGAAGACCTCGGAAGAGCAACGCTGCCAGAGGCGCTGGGGCATTCTCTTCTGTCAGCACGACCTCGCGCTTCTCAAAGGGCTTCATCTCCGGTGCAACCACCCGAGGCGGATCGGCTTGACGTGGTATCCAGCTGAAGTTGCGTCGAGCCAGCTGTTCAACTTCGGCATGCGTCACCGCACCCACGACAACCAGCGTAGCGTTGTTGGGCACGTAGTACTTTGTCCAGAATTCGCGCAGTTCAGGCACGCTGGCTGCCCGCAAATGTGGAATCGAACCGATTGTCGACCAGCGGTAAGGATGCTCTGGAAACAGCTCCGGCAGCGCCTGCTCCAGCAGTTTACCGTAGGGGCGATTGAGCCCCATGCGGCGTTCTTCTTCGACGACTTTGCGCTCCGTGTCAAAGGCGGATTGGTCGATCTTCAGCATCGACATCCGCTCGGACTCCAACCACAATGCCAAGTTCAATTGATTGGCGGGCAAGGTCTGCGTGTAAACCGTTTGATCAAAGGTCGTGTAGGCGTTGCAAGTTCCACCCGTTTTGCGAATGAAATCGAAGTGGTCGGTGCTGCCCAGTTTGTCGGTCCCGCGAAACATCATGTGTTCGAACATGTGCGCAAAGCCTTGTCGCTGCGGATCCTCGTCCTTCGAACCCACGTGGTACCACAAGTTGACCGCTACGATCGGGCAAGAGAAATCTTCCAACGAAATGACTCGCAGACCATTGTCCAGGACCACTTCGCGATAGTCGAACTTGTCCGCATCCTTTCCTTCCGTTTGTGCGAGTGCGACTTGAGACCACAAAACAGTGAATAAGCAAACCACAAAAAAACAGATTGGACGCATACAAAAAGCCCCTGGCAATTGAGAAATCCAAGATCATTGCGTGCGATTATACACCGTTAGACCACTCGGCATTTGGAATCGCCGCCTCCCGCGCCGCTTTGTCCGCATAAAGTACGGAGTTCTTCTACGGGTAATTCAGCGTTACATCTTAGCCGGTATTTGCTGCTGCTTCATCCCTAGCTGGCCAGTACTCTGAGAACAACCGCCTGCGGTGCCTTTGGTCGGTCCGGCCACCGAACTCGTGGAAGCACATGGGTGCATTGGCCGTTGACTCCCTCTGACAAATCGCTTCGCTTAAACAATAAACGGGCATTAAAAAGACCTGCTTTTTGCAGCGGCGTTGCCATGCGGATCGTGCTGCTTGGGAGTGACGAGAATCCGATTCCGACTTGCTTTACGCTAACTTGGTCGGCATAATCCTTTGGGTTTAACCTGTTGAGCTCGGGATGAGTGCAACTTGCGATGATTTTGTAATTTGGAAGCCGGAGCGGGCTGATGCCAGCTCGCAGTAGCGTGCTGGGTCGAAACTACACATTCGCTTTAAGCCCGAAGGTGCTTGCCCAACGTTTCTTGGCGATTTGCTTGGAACAAAAACGTTCTGCAAGTACGAGGGGTTGCTGGTACTAAGCTCAGGAGATGCGTTGTGGCTAAAGCGATAGCGGCCAGCAAAGTGGCTGAAAATACGGCGGCTGAAGAGGATATTCACTGGTTACCCGCAGACCGCGATTATTCAATCTCCCTTCACGCAGGGAAGTTGGTCTGCCGTAACCCCAAAGGTAAGCTGCTGGCAACGCTTCCGCCGTGGCTTAAAGAGTCCGATGCAGCGCAACAACTGTCCGCCATGTCGGATTGGCTGGATGACCACGCGCTGGAATGTCTCCATACCGTCGAACGCTGGCTGCTCCGTTCCTTGTTGGTTCCAAGAGAGACTTTCCACCAAGTTTGGTGCGATGTTGATTGGCGCAAAGCGCTGGAAAATGGAGTCGTCGCTCCGGCTAACGCATTGGGAGAGATGGACTTGGAAAAAATGGGTTTGCTCAGAGCCCTCGATGAACAAAAAGGTGTGGGCATCGTCGACGTCGATGGGGAGAGTCAGTGGCTCAAGCAACCGCTACTAGCCATTCCCCATCCGATTCTGATTGGCGAACTGGACGATCTACGTGAATTGGCCAACGACTTGAAACTGGAACAAGCGATCGAGCAGCTCTACCGTCCCGTCCACCGTAGGCAGGATGACCAAAAAGAACTTCGGGCCATTCGTGATTATGAAGGTGGCAAGTTCGAACAGTTAAATTTTGCGTTGGGCGCGTGCCGGCGGCTGGGTTATCCCGTCCGCGGTGGCTATGCAACCTGTCGAGTCTGGGAAGGGGATGCACCGCTGGAGGCACGTTACTACGTGGGTGGAGAATATCCCGAAGCCGAAACCGAAACGGGAGAACTGCTGTTTGTGGGGATGGATCAAAAAGCGGTGGCGATGCGCGACGTCGGGCCGGTGACATTCAGCGAAGGTATGAGGATGGCGGCTGCGATCTACGCGAAACGAAAAGTCGAGGAGAAATCCGAATGAAAGCGGCACAGATTCAACGTCAATTGGATGCCGGTGGTTTAGTTCCGCTGGACGCCAAGTGCGATCAGGCGGCGACGGAAGCGATCGTTGCGCGCAGCTACACCGCTCCTGTACTCGGCGCTCGCGTCGTCGTCAAACTCAGTTCCGATCGGCTGGTGCAAGCCGAAGACTTGGCGATGGATTATCTGGGGATGCAACCTCGATCGATGAGTCCTCCGCTGGCGCGTCAGCACCGCACAGCGCTGGACTTTGCTCACTGGGCATTGATTCATCAGCCCAAGCAAGCTCAATATGCACTCGATCTGGTCAAACGGATGAAAGGGGCCGAACGCAAGGCTGCCGCCAAACCGGGACACGCCTGGGACATGTACGCTGAGATGGCGGACGAGTTGAACAAGTCGGTCAGGAATTTCTTACCCGCGTTTTGGGAACAGGCAGCTCGATCTTTTAAGAATCTCGGCAATATGACCTACGCTGGCCGAGCGCTCAACAAGGCGTTGGAGGCCGAGCGCGTGCATGCACTGGAAATCGACCGCGAACATCGCCGCGATGCGGTCCTCGAATTTTCGCTCAGCGGCTGCCTCTCCGGCAAAGCCCTCTCGGATTATTCCAAGGATTTGGCCGATCAATTCCCGCCCAACGAAGCTTATGACACGTATCGCGATTTGTTGATTCGCCGAACGTTGGGTGGCATGGCTCCCACAGGCAATGCAGGTAGCGATCTGATTCGTTTGGCCAAAGCCGCAAAGCTCAACGTTGACCAGGAAGTCGAATCGTTCTTGGAAACAATCATCAGCTCGCCCTCTATGGTGCGGGCCCCCATGCAGTTTTGGAAGTCAGTGCAGAAGCAAGTTGGCAATATTGTTATACGCAGCCAAGCATTTGGAATGTGGTTGCTCGTCCATACGAATCCGCAGTCGCGTTACACCGACGATAGCCAGGTATGGGCTTGGCTCGATTTACTCGACCACTGGCAAGTGTTGCCGCTGTTATGGAAACCGGCTAAGGAGTTACCGACGGAAGTGGAGATTCCGGGTGGCCGCGCGGCTTGGATTGCTAAGTTGGCGGTCGTGGAGACCTCGCCGCAGCGTTGGGTCTTCGAACTGCTGGAGAAGATGGCCGCCGTGCTCAAGGATGAAGGCCAGCCCGTCAATCTCCATCCCGCGCAGCGCTGGCAAAGCTGGGTGGATGTGGACGTTCTGGAAACTTGTTTGCAATTGGAGATCCCGGTCAGCGACGAAACGGCAAAGTGCAAACTGGAATTTTCCGGTTGGCTGCGCGAGGTGGTGGATCATCCCCGCCGCAATTCGCAACTGTCTGCCATCGCCGCTGACTCGCGCTTTACAAATCGACTGATCGAGGCGATGCCCGAATTGGTTGTGTTCAAGGGAGGAGCGTCGCCAGACCGCTACAGCTACGGACGTACTCTGGCCGCGCGTCGGGCCTTTGAATCAGCTGTAGTTGAGCATCCGGCCGTCAAAAAATTTTGGTGGGAATACCTCGATCAACAACTCAAGGAGTTGGAACAAGGCGGTTTGATCCAACTGGAAGAATCGCTGGGCAACCTCAGCAAGTGCGTGGGCCCCGGGACGGTTGCCGAATTTCCGCAGCTAACTCAGCGTCTAGCGGCAATCGATGTGGCGAACAATTTGCTGCGGGCGTTTCAGGCGGGCGTGTTCGACGAATATGGCTGGGATGCACTCGATATCATGGCCGACAAGTTTCCGATTGCACGCTCGCGCGCTCGCCATGACCGCAAAGGCTACGCGGTGTTTCCCTTCTTCAGTTATACCGGCGGTGGTGAACTTCACTTCGTCGGCCCCACTTCGTCCAAGACTTGCCCTCTGGTCTTGGCGAAAGGAGTGGAAGTCGATTTCCTCGTCCCGATTGGCGACGATGCCATGCTCGTGCAGCGCAACCAAAGCTGGGAAAGAACATGGCGATGGTTGAGTGAACCGGAATCCAAGGCCCGAAAAACCGATCAGTATCTTGGCTATTACTCATCTTTTCAAATGGCTCAACTGTCCGATGGAAGTTGGTTCGGGGGTGGCACAGCCATTCGAGAAGGCGATGATTTTCTGCCGTCGTTCGATGCCAATTGGTTCTCCGACGGAACACGCGTTTGGAAGTTGGATTCGGAGGCAAATCGCTGGGGATACGATCAACAAGATAACTCGGATTCCAAGAATCGCTGCCGTGAGATCGATCCGCAATCGGGCAAGGCCATTCGCGAAAGTGTTCCACCGTTCTTTGAACATAATCTACCGGCTGGGGCTCACGTTGTATGGGGCCTTTCCAAGTTATTACCTTCGCCTCCGCTGTCGGGCGACTCGCCGCTTGGTTCACAGGCGGGCTTGATCGGCTGGCGCGTCGTGCGGCGCCGCGACGGATCGCTGGAGGGAACCGGATTCGATGGTCGTTCCACCACGATCCCAGCCAACCAGCAGCCGACCAGTGGTTTCTTGGCTCCGATTGGATTGATGGATCGGCCAGCAAGCGACGGCTATTGGCTTATCACGAACAGTGGCACGATCATTGATCAAAGCTCGAAGATCACGATCACAAACATCAGCAGTGATGCCGATCGATACTGGGCTGGGCAACCGGTGCAACTGGAGGCGGCATTTTTGCACTTGATGCGTGTGCGACATGAACCGAGCTCGAGGAAGCTGCGAGCAGTGGATGCCACCACGGTTAAGCAACTGCTCGACGCTGCCGCGATAGAACATGAAGCCAAGAAATTGAAGGAAGATCCAAGCGCGCCCGATCCCAACCGTCGCGCAGGACAAACGGCCGTGGAAGCTTGGCTCGCCGATGCGCCGCAGCGTTTGGTCACCGGCGTTGCCAAGTTGGTTTACATCGCCGCAATCGAAGGAATCTCGCTGGTCAAATTAGCAGCCAAGTGCCAAGAAATGTCGGGCGCGGACGCGAAAGCTCAGGCGTCAGCCGTCGCGAAACAAGCTGTCCTGGAACGAGCCAACGAGGGTCTCGCGCAGTTGGATTTGGAGCGTGACGTGACTTATCCATTCCATTCCAGTTCGCGCAGCGAGTTTGACACGGCGGAGCATATTCGAGCGCTGGCAAAATTCCTGGCCGGTGAATCGTTGGACGCTTTGCCTCCCACTGAGTTGTACTGGTTCGCGTTGTTGATCGATCCGGTCGCTGTTGCTTATAACGCGTTCTGGCGGATCGTCACGAACGAGGAACTGGGTGAAAGCGTTACGAAACGCCTGCGCACACCATGGCTCGACGCGCTGCGCATGTTCACCGATAGCGGAATCTTGAAAATCAATGATGGCTTGGTTATCTATCGTTCCTCAGTTGCCTATCAACATCCAGGTACCACCTCGGCCACTCAGAAAAAATCGTTTGAAGACAGGATCGAACATAACTCGCCCATCGCATTTGTGGAAGGTACAAGTCGCTACGTGGCCTACCGCTTCTTCAGTTACATGGGGGACCAGGTTGTCGTCATCGAACGTCCATCGAATAACAAACCAAAGCCGCCAAAGGGGATGAATGTTGAGGAAACAACTCCGATAGCCAAGTCATGGTCACCAGCCCAGATGCTGGCCTTCGTCGACACGGTCGAAAAGCTCGAACAGGCGCCTTTTCCTGACCCAAAGGATATTGAAGAGGCGGCCAATGAATTGGGAATGCAACCCATCGCGGTAGCCATCGCCTTTATGGGAAATCTGCGAACAAAAAAGTACGGCCAGGAAAAGCTGACCTCCGAGGTTCGCGACTTCTACAAATGGAAAGTCAAAGACATTCAAGTCGCCATCGCACAGCTCGATGCCGAGAAACCACCCGCCAATGTCGGTTGCGAGTTTGCGAGAAACAACCCCTCGGAGGCCTTGGGGGCAAAACGGAACATGGCGGTGCGACGCATGGTTATGGCTTGGAAGTCTTCGCAGCAAAAATCGTTTACGATTCCAGCAGAACTTGCCAGCGTGATCGAACGCACAAGCAAGGTCTACGGTGCACTGTCGAGCAGCAGATTTGCGGAAATGATCTCTGATCCGGAAAATGCCAACGCCCTTCGTCCGCGCGTAGCAAAGATCGAGATCAACACAAGTCGCAACGCTTATGAGCTATTCAAACTGCGTTACGACCCAGCCTGGGTAAATCAACCAGCCCACTTTTTTACCCATTTGGCGCGCGCTATCGGCATCACGAATTATGTGCTACCTTCGGGCCACGCTTTGCGGCTTCAGATTCCCAAGTTGATCAAGGAAACGCGACGTCTTTGTGACCACCCAGATACGCTGCTGCCCTTCGGTGGTAGCTATTCCCAGTTCGACGGCTACACGGAGGTCAAGGCGGACGAAGCAGTGGCCGCTTATTCTTCATTGGTCGGAAAATTGGAAAAAGATGCCGATGGAGTTTATCGCGTAGACAACGGTTTGGTTGTTGTCGGGTTGATGCCGCCGCGGGTTATGTGCATGTTCCGTCCAGCCGAATTGCAGACCAAGGCGGAACTGCAACGCATACAAGCGGTCGCAGGCATAACCTACGAATATCAGATGGCCGCAGACTCGAGCGTGCAGGCGGCTTTGGCGGTGCTTGCCTTGCGGGGTGACGGGTTTGAGCGGTTGTGCTCCTGGAACGAACAACCTCCTGTCCCCGAAGGTCGCTGGGACCAGGACCCGCGACTTTCGCATCCGAAGCTGGTCGAACAGGTGGGAACGACGCTGAAACTGAGCTCCGAAGCTGCCACTTTGTATTTGCAACTACTGGCTCTTCCCGATCCGACCATGAAAAACGTTCGTCAGTGGAACGACTGGTCGGCTAAAGCATGGACCGAGGCGACGGATGATTTGATCGCCAAAGAACTGGTTGTCCAGGCGAGACGTCCCCGGGCCGGTCGCGATGTTTTCTTGCCCGGTGGTTGGGAGGCCTTGGCGCTACCGAACCTACCCATCGAAAGCTGGAAGCTACCGCTTTTTGGTTACGATTCGATCGATGCATTTCGCGGTTATAACGCGGAACTGATCGTCTGCCAGGATACGCTGCATTCACGGTTCCAACGCGCTTGGGAACGAGTCGCAGCGGGAGATCCACCGCGCTACGAAGAAGCTAAGCTCCAGCGGGAGCGGAAGAAATAGGATGGCAAAAAGGAAGTCGATACCTCAAGTGCAGTCGCAACGGGAAGACGAAATCGTGGTAAACGGAAAAATGGAAACAGACACGCGAGCCGCTGTAAGCAAACCCGCAAGTTCCGCGAGGCAACAAGTGCCGCCAGCCGAAGCTCGCTATGCCGACGATTTGCAATTGTTGGCGGAGGCCGACCAGGGTGACCGACCCGAAAATTGGTTGCTATCACCGCAAAGCGTGGTCGATTTTATTTGCGGCACGGACGGTGAAAAAGTTGGCAAATCCAAACAGGTAGCACGGGCGATCGAAACAAAGTTTGTGGGACCCCGAGATATCATCCAACGCTGCGTCGTCACACTGGCCGGTGAACGCGGGTTAATGATGGTCGGCGAACCCGGCACCGCCAAGTCAATGTTAGGCGAATTGCTGGCGGTAGCGATCAGTGGGACCAGTGCGCTCACCGTTCAAGGGACAGCAGGTACGACGGAAGATCAAATCCGCTACGGTTGGAACTATGCACTGTTGTTAGATCGCGGACCGACACCCGATGCGCTGGTGCCTTCCCCTGTCATGCAAGGTATGACGCGCGGACTGATCGTTCGCTTTGAAGAGGTAACGCGGTGCCTTCCCGAAGTGCAGGACGGTTTGATTTCAATCCTCAGCGAACGCCGCATGGCAGTGCCTGAATTAAGTGGCCAGGCCAGTGAGTTCAGCAGCGTGTTCGCAGCACCCGGTTTTAACTTGATCGCGACAGCCAATCTACGCGACCGAGGTGTTTCTGAAATGTCGGCCGCGCTGAAGCGACGATTCAACTTTGAAACCATCGCCCCGATATCGGACGCTGAAAGCGAAGTCCGTTTGGTATCGATGCGAGCCACCACGATGCTGGCAACCGGCAAGCGACCTCAGACGGTCGATGGGGCCTTGGTAGAATTGTTAGTGACCGTGTTCCGCGATCTCAGGTCGGGACGCACCGCAGAGGGTTGGCAAGTCGAACGCCCGGGGACAGTGATGAGTACTGCTGAGGCGGTCGCAGTCACTGCGGCAGTGATGCGCGAAGGGGCGTTCTTCCCCTCCGGCTTTGACCCGGTCAGCCGACTGCCGGGACATTTACTCGGTGTGGTAATGAAGGATGATGCGAAGGACCGCGAAAAATTGCTGAATTACTGGGATGGACCGGTCCGGCGTCGAGCCGAACAAGGGGGGACTCTGTGGAAACGAATGCACGAATTGCGGCACACGATCGATCGATGAGACGCGGATGGAGCCTGTCGCAGGTGCATCGATGAAACCTGAGCCACCTGAACAGTATGGGCCACCAGAGCCACCAGAGCCTGCCGAGTTGATCGACGGGTCGCTGGACCGGTTCATAGATGGGGCGGTAGACGGGTTCATGGACGGGTCGCTGGACCAATTCGTTGACGTGTTGAGCGCATGTCGTTCGCCACTATTGATCGGCGTGCGACATCACTCGGCCGCCTTGGCGCGCGTGGTCGTCTCGATCTTGGAAGATTTTTCTCCGCAGGCGCTGTTGGTCGAATTGCCAAGCGACTTTGCGCCGTGGCTCGAGTACCTCGCGGATGAACAAACGACAGCACCTGTGGCTATCTCCGCAGTCGATTCCGACGGCTCGTTGGCTTTTTATCCACTGGCTGATTTTTCCCCCGAATTCGTGGCGGTGCGTTGGGCCTTTTCGCGTGGTATCCCGGTCATACCTTGCGATCTATCCGTTAGCACACGTTGGCTAGATTCCCCGCTCGATTTGAAGGGAGCGCACGACTCAGGTGAAAAACCACCAGCGATTTCCGCTTACCAAGGCTTGCTCAAGGCGCTGATGCAGCGCACGCAATCGAGCGATACGGGGCAGTTGTGGGAGCGGTTGGTCGAGTCCCCGGCCATGCTGACTGACTCGGATAACGTACGTCGCGCCGGTTTGATGTTCGGCTGGGCCGTGCGCGCAAGTTCCGAGCAGATTCCTCCGCGTGACTTACTGCGCGAAGCGGTGATGCGACAAACGATCCGCGAAGCACCAGAGCATTCTGTCGCGATCGTCGGAGCCTTTCATGCACCTGCACTGACTCCTGCAGCACTTAAGGAGCACGCCAGCGACGATGCGCGACTCTTGTCGGCGATGACCATCCGCCCGGAGACCGTGGGAGTGAGTTTGGTTCCTTATGATTTTGAACAGTTGGATGAACGCAGCGGATACCCAGCCGGTGTGCGCGATCCGGTGTGGCATCAACGGATGGTCGAAGCGGATTCATCGCAGGCAATGGACAGCGCATCGGTCGAATTGGTGGTCGAGATCTGTCGCGCTATGCGGCGGCGGGGGCACGTCGCTGGTACACCCGATGCCACCGAAATCATCCGCATGATGCGTGACTTGGCGATCCTAAGACGCCTGCCAGCTGCTGGACGAAGCGAATTGATCGAAGCGCTGGGAACTTGCCTGGCACAGGGAGAAATGAATGGTCGGGCTCGCGAAGTGGCGCGCGCAGCGCAGCAGGTGCTCGTTGGCCAACGCCGCGGTCGAGTCACTCCGCGAACTCCGCGTTGCGGTCTGGCTCTGGCCCTGGATGAGCTGCTGAGCGAACTCTCGCTTCCAACTTCGCAAGACAAGCCGATTGATCCTAAGCACGATAGGAAAGAAGTACGACTGGATGTGTTGCGTGGGGCCCGCGATCGCGCCAAGGCGGTCGTGCTGCGGAGACTGTGTGTCCTGGGGGTACCCTATGCGGAACGCGTGGATACGCTTGCCACCGGACAACGCGAAAACCTCGCAGAACGCTGGCAAGTTGGCTGGCGACAAGGGACCTCGGCGACCGTAGAATCGCTCTCACGGTTTGGGGTCACGCTGCAGCAAGCCGTTGCGGGGGCTTTGCGATTCCGCTTTCAGCAGGCTGCAGAGACCAGCACAGAAGCCAGCGGTGAAGCCAGCGGTGAAGACAACAATCCCCAGCGATTGTTGGAACGTCTAGAGTTGGCGGCTGAATGTGGCTTGGTTGATATGTTGGCAGGCGACCTACCGACACTTCGCGGCATCTTCTTGCAAACCGCAGGCTTGGTGGAGTTGGTGCAGGCGTTGACCCTCTGGGGACGAATCGAAGCGGGGCATATCGCAGCTCTTCCTGTTGATCCTGCCAATGCGTATCTACCTCATGTGCAACACTTTGCTATCGTACCTTATGCGGACTTGCAGCTTTCATTGCTGGAAGCCGCCCTGCAACGCCTGGATGGATTGGCGGGGTCGAATGACAAACTTGACATCGTGGCTGTCTGTGACTTGGCGCACTGGTTTTACGATACTGCATCCCGAAATCCTGAGCGCCTCATGAGTTGGTGCCAGCGGACGTTGCGATCCGGAGCGGACGGTATGTGCGGTGCCGCAGCGGGTGTGCTGGCGCTGTTCGGGCAATTGAGCCGTCGACGACTGGAAGAACTGGTCGGCGGTTGGTTTGATCAAGCCAATGCGAAGGAGACTCGGCAAAAGCTTAAAGGCCGCATCCTCGGATTGGTACAAGTCCTGTTTCCGCAAATGGTCTGCGATCCGAGCTGGCTGTCCGGTTTGGAAGATCGGTTGCAAACGACCGAAGACTCGCAGTTTTTACAACGCTTACCTGCTTTGCGAGGCGCTTTTAGTGAATTCTCACCCGCGGATCGCCAGCGCTTATTGCGTGTACGCTTGGAAACGTACACGGAACGCGGTACGGGGTTGCGCGCAGATGCGGTTGACGATGACGTCTTACGGGATGTGGGGAATTGGGCGGCAATTTTGCGGGAAGCGGATTTGCAGGGCCGAGCTGCGGTAGAAGATCTACTGCACGGCTTTGCGTTTGCTCTTCCTGCTCACTATCCGCTGACCGCAGACCGAATGTCGTCTGACACGCTCGACGCATCGTCAGCTAAGAAGCACCCCCTAGCGACGAGCCAGCTGGGGATTCCGATTGCCGATCGTTGGCGGATGATTCTGGGTGTCCCTCCAGAAGATGAAAATCCAGCGTGTCGTGCGGCCAGTCGCTTGGACGAACTTTATGGAGCTGGCAAAGGTGAGGGAACGCGTGCTGGTATCGGCAATCGAGACTCGATGCCGCAAGTGGGAGGCGATGAAGCACCCCGTCCCACACCGGCGGAGTGGTCGGATGATCTGGAGCAATTGTTTGGATCTGATGTCTGTCAGGAAGTATTGGGTGAAGCGGTCGAGCATGGCAATTTGTCGGCGGTCAATCTGTTGGATCCCGAGCGGGTGACCCCAAGCATCGAACTTTTAAGGCAGGTGCTATCGCTGGCCGGTGGGCTGCCGGAACAACGAGCCGAAAGACTGCGGAAGCTGGCCAAGAAAATCACCGATACGCTCGCCGAGCAGTTAGCAGTTCGTTTGCAACCAGCGCTCCACGGGTTGGCGTCACCCCGTCCTTCGCGGCGCCGTGGAAGAAAGTTGCATCTACGAAGAACGATTCATGATAACTTGGCGAACGTTTATCGCTGCGCGGATGGCAAGCTGCGTGTGATTGCCAAGCGCTTGGTCTTCCACTCGACGTCGCGGCGCGAAATGGATTGGCACTTGACCTTTGTCGTTGACGTTTCCGGTTCGATGACAGCCTCAGTAATTTACAGTGCGATCTGCGCCGCGGTGTTTTCGGAGTTGCCCGCGTTGTCGGTGAGGTTCTTGGCATTTAGCACGGAAGTGATCGACCTGAGCGACAAGGTGGTCGATCCGCTTTCGCTTTTGTTGGAAGTGCAAATTGGCGGTGGAACTCGTATCGGCTTGGGGCTTGCTGCAGCCCGGGCAGAAATCAAAGTGCCTCAGCGAACGCTGCTCGTCTTGGTCTCTGACTTTGAGGAAGGTGTCAGCGTGGGAGAGATGTTGGCCGAGATCCGCGTGCTGGCTGAATCGGGCGTGCGCTGTTTGGGCTTGGCGGCTTTGGACGATTCCGGCGTCGCTCGCTTTCATCAAGGTTACGCGAACCTCGCGGCGGCAGCAGGTATGTCGGTCGCCGCCGTCGGACCCGAACAATTGGCCCGATGGGTCGGCGATCAGATACGCGGTCATGCCAGCGGAAGCTCAAGCCCACAGCCGGAAGGGGTCGTATGAACCAGCCAACTCGCCCATGCGTTAATCCGTTCGTTTTGGCGGAACTGATCGATGCCGCACCCAGTCGTGTGCGAAAACGATTGGATAAAGAGCCCGATGTAGCTCAGCAGTGGGAATGGCAATCGAACGACACGGGCTGGTCCGTATCGACCGGTGAGGAAACCGTTGCGATTGCATTGAAGCTGGGCATCGTTGACACGATCGAAGCATTAAAGTGCAGTTGTCTATTATCGCCTCGCTGCTTCCACATCCTTGCCTGCGTAAATACTTTACAATCTGCTGCACCCAGTAGCTTAGGCTCCCAACCGGACGGTGGTTTAGAGTGCCCGCCTCAGGAAACCGCTACAACCTCGACCAACCCATCTAACAATTCGACTACCACACTGGTTACCCTCGACAACGATCAGCTGTTAGCCACCAAGCAAGTGCAACATGAACTTGCATTGTTGGCGCGCGTGGGAGGACGTCGCGCCGATTTGCTGAGGCAATCCGGATTGCTGCGAGCGGCACATACGTGTCGAGCCGCTGGACTAGTGAAACTTGGCAACGGGATGTTGCGACTCGTCGAAAGCGCTCGCAGGCTGCGCGACAATAGCGACACGGCCGACGCACACGCGTTGGCAGAGGGGCTCGCCGATGCCTTGCAACAGTCTGAAAGGTTGCTGCAAAATGTTCTGGTACCTCAATCGCTGGTCGGCCAGTCGCGGCGGGAGTTCATGCCTTGCGATGTCGGCAAACTAATGGGAGTCTGCGCCGAGCCGGTTCTCACGTTAAGCGGTTATGCGGGAGTGGTCGTCTTCTTGCAAGATATCGATTCCCGTTTCGCGGCTGGAAAGCAAGAACTGTTCTCGGTCAATCATGCTCGACCAGGAGGCAGCCAGTGGATTGCTCAGTCGTATCGTGGCGGCATCGACATGGGAACGCAGACATTGCAAGCGGCGGAAGTATGCCGCAGCCAGTTATTGGTCCAGAATCTGACCACTTCGGCAGATGGTCGCCTGGGAAAGGGAACGAGTACCCGGTGGGTTTTGACGCAGCGCGCAAGCGAGCTGCGGCCTCTGTCGCAAGGGCGTTTTGGTAAGCTGCTGGCCGAACAGATCCGTGGCATCTTTGATTCTGCAGCGCATGCATTGGCGGACCGGGGCGCCGGTTGGGACCTGATCGCTTTTGATGCGCAAGTGCTGGGAGCACAGGGTCCATCTTTGCTGGTTCGAGTGCGTGACGGAGCAGTGGCGGGTTGGAAGCTAAGAATCGCGATCGATAACCCGCTGCTTCCGTTTCGTGAGAACTTGTCGTTGTTGGCGAGGTGTCCTGGTTTGGTGCTGCGTTGTTTGGGAAGGCTCCGTTTGCAAGCGGCGGGCGAAGTGGACTTGTTGGCAATATCCAATGCCGATGATGAAGGGTGGATCGAGCTATCTGATGACGCTAGTGAACACAATGACCAGAGTGAACACAATTGCCAGAGTGAACACAATTGCCAGAGTGACCGCAACCGCATTTTGCCACGTTTGAAACTGGAGGATGCTTGGAAAGGGGTTTGCAACGTCGGCTTTGAGCGTTTGCAGCGATTGCATGTGGAGGGAGTGCAGCGCTGGAGCAGCGAGGTCACCCTGGATGGAGAGACGCAGCCAGTGCGAGGCGAGTTCGAAGGCTCGCCACTGGACGGACTTGAACCGCTCCGTCGACGGCAGGTCGCGATCGCGTTGGGTGGACGCCACGCCGTGGCCGAACTGAGTTCGCAAGCGCATCGTCGCGATCGACGTCAACTAGCGCAGCGTTTTCAGCACACGGCTGTCGAGCTACTGGACCTGCTGGCCGTGGCGGCCCAGGAACGAGAAACGGGCTCAGACACTCACGGTACTGAGAAAGGGCAAGTAGCTTTGCGGCTGGAACGTATCTACTTGGCCAATCACCTCTATTTACAGAACGCCGCCAGGCATTTCCAGAAGCAACTTTGGTTGTCATAGTGTCGAGCGATTGTCCCCAATCGCTCTCTTCCCAATCGCTCCTGAACACCTCTGGTTTTACAATCTTTTGCAGTTGCTATCGTCTACGTTTTGGTTGTGGGAGAACGATTGGGGACAAACGTTCGACACTGGGATCCACGTTAGGCAAAGCCGGTGAGGGTGCCGCGGCTATCGCCAAATGAGTCCACTTCGATGTTCAGCGCATGGAGGATACTCAAATAAAGATTGGACATGGGAGTGTCTGGCTGCTGGAGATGGCTACCATGCCGCAATCCCATGTTTTTTCCGCCAGCGATGAGCGTGGGCAAGTTCTTGGGATAGTGGGTGGTGCTACAGCCACTGCCAAACAACAAAATCGTGTTGTCCAAGACACTGCCATTGACGTCACTGAATTCACGCAAGCGGCCCATGAAGTATGCGACCTGTTCGCTCAAAAACAAATCGTACTTGGCAAACTCCAATTGCCCATCTTTGTCCTCCGCATGCGATAGATTGTGGTGGGTGCGAGTCAAGCCTAGCTTGAGTGGGAACGTATCGCTGATTCCCATCCCATCTTCACGGTTCAACATGAATGCCACCGACCGCGTGACGTCCGCATCGAAGGCCAACGCGATCAGGTCCAGCATATTGCGGTAGTACTCAGCTGGTTCGCCTTCGTTGGTGATGTCCAGGTTCAAGTGGGAGTAATCTTGCGGCTTCAGCGGGATATCGATCCAATTTTCTGCAGCCACCAAACGGGCTTCGATCTCATCCAAGGCGGTCAGATACTGGTCGAGCTTTTCGCGGTCGGCAAGCCCCAGTCGCTGATTGAGCGCGCGGGTGCTCTCCACCACGGCATCGACCAGCCGAATCCGTTTTTTGAGTTGTTCGCGCTGCACGATCAGTGAACTGCGGTCACCGCGAAAAAGGCGATCAAACACACGCCGCGGATTGTTTTCGGCCGGAATCGGTTTACCTTCCACGTTATAGGAAATGGTGCCGGTGCGCGATAAGAAGCCCACACCGGCATCAATGGAAAGTACCAGCGATGGCTGACGGCAGTGTTGTTTGGTGTGCTGCGCAATCAACTGGTCCAGTCCCACCGAATTGAACTTGCCAGGCTGAGGACTATGCAGAGGAGCACCCGTCAACCACATGTCGGAACACATGTGCGGATCGGCCAACACACCGTTGGGATGATACAAACCGCTGACAAAACTAATCGAATCACGAAACGGCTTGAGCGGCTCGGTGGACTTGCCAAATTCAAAGTCGCTGCCGACCTGGCGAGGAAACCAAGCCCACTCGTCAATCCCATTCGACGGCTTGGGCAATGACATCCCGTTGGCGGTGTACATTGCACAAAACCGCCGCGGGGCCTCTTCGGCAACCGTTTTGCCCATCGCCTCCAACAGGGGCAGCGCCACGCTAACGCCAGCCAGCCCCTTGAGGACCGCACGCCGATTCAATGGAGTGGGAGTGTGCATGGCAAAGAGCCTTTCGTGTTACTTCTTTAGAAACAGATCGCTGTTGATAACAAAATGCAGCAAGTCTCTGGCGCGGTAGCCGCTGGGCTTTAATTCTAAACCCTTTTCCTGCAAAAATACAATCTCGTTGTGAGTCAACGAGCGGCCCGTGGCGTAGGTAGCCAGATGCTTCATGAAGCTAAAGGCTACTTGATCGGTGCGCTCGGCCGCCAAGTAAACTTGCAGACCCTCGATGCTCTTGACCTCCACACCTGCCACGCCCACCCCTGCCAGTTCCTCGCCATCGGGTAGTTGCGAAGTGGTCTCGGCTTCTGGCACCGGGCGGAAGATGCCCGCCGCATCAAACGACTCGAAGGGGATTCCCCACGGATCGATTCCCTCGTGGCACTTTACGCACCCTTTTTGATTGCGATGGGCTTCCAACTGTTGACGCAGCGTCCGTTCAGAGGTGTGATCTTCTTTCAGTTGTGGCACATTCGGCGGTGGATCATCGGGCGGCTCGGCGATCATTTTGCGAGCCAGCCACGCGCCCCGCTTGATCGGATTGGATTCGCGACCATTGGACAAGCCTGACAGGATGGCCGCCCGCGTTAGCATGCCTGCATACTTGTTCCCGGGTTGAATCCCTTGATGAGCCAGCGGAATGAATTCAAAGCCTTGGTCGCTTGCGCCTGCCAGACCGTAATAGCTGGCGACCACTTCGTTGGCCATGATAAAGTCAGCTTGCACCAAATTGCGAGCCGGTAAGTTTTTGCGGAAGAGAAATTCCAGGAAACGGGCTGGCTCTTGCCGCAGTTGTGCTTTTACTTCACGCGTCAACCTCGGGAACTTCTTGACGTCCACGGAGACCACATCGAACTTGTCGAGGCTCAGCCATTCGCTGGCGAACTGGTCAACGAACAGGGTAAAGCGGCGATCACCGATCAAACGATCGACTTCGCTAGCCAGCGTTTGCCGCAACGCACCGGTGCGCGCCAAATCCAGTAATCGTTGATCGGGAGGGGAGTTCCATAAAAAGTAGGACAACTTGGAAGCCAGCTCATACTCATCCAGCTCTTCTGCTTCTGGTCCCTGACTGTTTTCGACGAGGAACAAAAATTGCGGAGAGGTGAGCACGACCGATAAGGCATCTTGAATGCTCTGCACAAAGTCGGCTTGTTCCCTGTAGGAGACGCGCCAGACTTGCAGCAAACCGTTCAACTCGTCCGTCGTAACGGGCCTGCGAAAGGCTTTGGTCGCAAACGAATCGAGGATCGCGCTGGCATAAGCTTCGGGATCGTGCCTGTGCGGACTGTCGATGAAGATATTGCGATGGGTGGCAGGTGGCCATTCGGTGAAAAGTGGCCCTTCGAATTCAACCGAGCGAATCAACAAACGGGGCATGTCGCGGCCGTCGGTGTACTCGCTGCGAACCCCGATCTCACGAATCCCTGCCAAATAGTTGACGTTGTCTGATTCTACCACGGGGCTCGGGAAATCATTGATGGCCCCCTCAAACAAATACTCCTGAACATCACCAGGTGCAACGCGTTGTAATGAACCCACTTGAGTCAAAGTGCTGCCGCAGTCGCGGCGCAGGCCCACATGAACTCCGAGCGTGGGCATGCGGGCTTCAAATCGCTGGAATTTTTGCGTCAGTTCGTGGTCGTCGGCGAGTTGGCTGAAGCGGACTCCCTGCAATTTTGAGTTGTCGCCAAGTCGCGCGCGAACTTCGCAATTGCCCGCGGCTAAACGGAGCACCATAAAGGGAGTCGCATGCGCGTCGGCGTTGTTGGGCGGGAACATGACGGGGCTTGAACCCAACAACTTTCCAGAGAAATGCCGCTCACCCAACTGGAGTTGCAACAACGACTCACCGTCCGGCGCGGTTAAGTAAACGTCGACTCGATAGATGCCTGGACGTTGTATCGTCACCGTATCCGAATGGAGCGATGCGGCTGCGCCGGCGGCCGTTCTGCTTGAAGCACTGGCTAAATCAGCAAACAACATCTCGCTTGCTGTAGCGTCTTCGACCGGGCCCCCCGAATCCTCGATGTCGGAAGCGGCTTCGAGCAGCAGCGCGTCGTCGTATTTGGAGGCGCGAACCCGCACGCGGAAATTTCCCGAGTCCGGAAGTTCACGCAGCGAGATCTTGAAGTTCGCTTTGGGTCCGTAGGTGTTCTCCACTCCGAAAATCTCCGCGCTCGGGATGGCCGGACGCAGTAGAAGTCCCTGGTCGATCACTTCATAGGCTTCTCCCTTGGGGTAACCGGGAGTGCCGCGCACGCAGGCAAATACGGAGTGATAAATGCTGTCAAACTTGCGCCAATCGCGGACCGTATCGTTTCCCTGGTAACCCTCGATGAAGTCGTAGTTGCTCCGCATGACGAATGGCGTGAACGGGAACGGTTTATCTGGAATGGGCTGGGTTACCACAAAATCGGCGTTGTTCAGCAGTTCGCTGTTGGCACCCAGAATCAAAGAATCGGGACAAGGATTGTCATTGATCCCTTTGCCAAGCTCCATTCGAAACGTTTGAATCGCCGGTGGCCTCGCTTCATCGACGATGCATAGTTCAAGGGCCGCTGCAGCGATATCCAAATACGATTCCACTTGCAGTGGCGACAGAACCATCGACTGGGAGTTGTTCGAAAAGCCGTCTTTCGAAATCCCATCCGGGGGCAGGACATTGGTCAGGTCTTCTGTTAGCCCCAACAGGTCTCGCAGCGAGTTGCGGTACTGCGAAACGGTCAGTCGTCGGATCGTGCCGTGGCGGTCGGTATTGCGTAGGCGCACGGCGATCAGCGAATCGGAAATCCACTGCAAGAGTCTTTCGGCTTCTGCCGCGGATGGTTGAACCTCGTCTGCTGGCGGCATCTCCCCCAGCTCGATTTGCTTCTGAATGCCCTTCAGCAACGACAGCTGCTCGTCGCGTATTTCAGACGTCAACTGGTCAACGCGAATACCCGATTCTTGGTTCTCGAGTGTGTGACAGCGCACGCAGTATCTGTCGAGCAACGGTTGAATAGTCTCGGTAAACGCAAGTTGATTGGGTTCATCAATTGGCTGGGCGGTTGCGAATTGCCCAAGCCCCACTTGTGATATCAGCACAGCGGCGAGCGCGCAGGCGAGGTTCAGGCTGCAGGCGTATGAACGCCGCTGAAGCGGAGGGAGGGACAAGCCGGACATAGGACTTGCTGAGGATTCAGGGTGGGATAGGGGTGGGTCACGCAGGGTAGCTACGCTTGAGTTCCATCTTACACGCCTGGAGCTCGCCATGCACGCGATGTTGGCACCCACACTTCGGCTATTTTTAGAAATAGCGGCCCACCGAACTCCCCATAGTGGACCTTGCTAAAGATCCTCTGCTGTACGTTAACGAATGCTCTCGGGAGCTTTAGCAAGCTCCACTACGCATACAGGACCCCTACGGATTTTTGGCAGAATCCAACAGGGAATCCGTCGTGTCGATGGCCGATTCAGCCCCCATGAAACCAGGGATGATGGCGCGTGTCGATTGTCGAGGTGTGACGTCATGGGAGAGAATGTGGTTGTGCCCCACGAAGTACGTATGATTGTCGAGGATTTCCAAGTTGTAGGTGGGTTGATCCTCGGCCGCTGTGGTGGCCAGAACGGTTGCGGGTGCCGCTGCGGTATGGAGCAGGTCACCTGTTTTGATCTCACTGGCTTTCTTCCAACCACTACCGGATACCCATAGCAAATGCCCGAGAGTGCAGGTCAGCTTATCTTTCCCCGCAGTGATCGTGACCGTTTTAGCCGGGGGCTGGAATGTATTGGCAATGACCGGCATCCAACACAACTTGCCCGTCGACACATTGCGGCTCAACGCCATATCGCCCACGACGACTTGATCAATCGGTCGCATGCCTCGCTGAGTCATCACCGGTGTGCCTGCCACGAAGCACTCATGCGTAGTGACATATTGAGGTACCCGCAGGCTCAACGAATTGCGTTTGTAACGTTCCGGCTTGTAAGCTTGATAATTCGTCTCATTGTATTTATCCCACCATTGCCACACTTCTTTTGGATCGGCGGGAAGTTCCTCACCGGAGATGTAGGAGATGACCTGCGAGATCCGTTCATTTCGATCTTGAATCGCTTGATTCTCTTGCATGGCGGCAGCTTGCCGCTGAGCAACTTCATTGGCGGCAGCGAGTTGCGTGAGTTGATTTACCATGCGTTCTCGGAGAATTGCATCGACTGCATCTTCAACACTCGTCCATGGTGCCAACATGCCTCCCATGAAGTTGGCGGGCCCCCGGAGGCCAACGCGTTCTCGACCGCTTGGCGAAGTCTCCACGACAGCTCGCGTCGCTAAGACGCGCTGGAAGGTGCGATCGGTGATCTGAATGTTGTGCTCATTCATTCCCTCTTTGGCAAACGCTTGGCGATACCCCGTGAAGTTACCGTCCCGATCGAACGTTGGAACAGCCATGAAGTTGACGGGCCCCGACATCAGCGTGAGCAACTCGGGTACGTAATCGTATACCGGTTTCTGCTTCAATTGCTTCAATGCCGACTGGCGGATGGCCGCGGTTGGATGAAGCAGGGCGACGCGGGCCATGGACTGCGAAGCAGCTGGCGAATCGATCACGGAGAACCACTCGAGCGAAAGCTTGACCGCTTGGTCACCCATTGCAGAGGCTACCGACTCGACCGCTGGCACGGCAAGCGGATCGCGGAGGTTCATCAGTTCCTCTTGGAACTTGCCGCGCGACCGCTCGGGACTTGTCAAAACACGTTGCATGAGCCTACTGACTTGAGCACCGTAACGCTCCATCGACTCCCGAGCCCACTGGGCCCGCTCAGCCATCTCGAGCATTTCTTGTAGGCTGATCCAGTCGTCGCCGATCGGTTGATGTCCGAGCGCGGTGCGAGCTGCGATATGCTGTGGGTCGATCTGAATGATCCGTTGCAGGTGCGCCGCGGATTGCTCAAACAGTCTTTTCTTGGCGCACCAGACCGCCATGTCCCAATGCCCCTCAACCGTGTTAGGCAAAACAGAACGCTGCTGTTCGTACTGGTCGAGACCTTTGTCGTCGCGATGGTGCGCGATGCTTTCCCCGATTGATCGCCACTGGCGGTCGTTCTCAAGGATCACTCCGTTGTACCATTTTGCAGGCTCAAAGTCATGCGATAGTTCTACCGCCTCAGCCAACAAACGCTTGCGTGTTAACAAATCGCCATCGACCTCCGCCTGCAAAGCTTGCGAGACGATCTCTGCAGCCAGTTGACGATTCTCTTTTTCATCGTCTGCTCTCGCTTGCAAGCCGGTCCACGTCAAGGCACTCAACGATACTAGCAATCCAGCCACAACAGCACGCTTCATCATCGACTCCTACAAAAACGCAACGCCTCGGGATGTTACAAGTAGTGGATCTTGCCGAAGATCCTTTATGATTTACGTCTACCCATGCTCTTGGGAGCTTTAGCAAGCTCCACTAGGAATGCTCTTTTCCCGTAGTGGATCTTGCTAAAGATCCTCATAATCTACGTCTACGAATGATCTTGGGAGCTTTGGCAAGCTCCACGACGGAGACAGGCAGGAGCTTTGGCAAGCTCCATTACGCCGGTCTGTGGCCACGGACGTCCAGCGGGAACCACGACAACGACCCTCCCTGGTAGGCCAGAATTGAACCCTGTATGTTAAATCGAGTCTGCGTTCGTAGCCGTTCCTAAGCGTCGGAGCGTGGTCGTGCAACTTATCCGATTTTGCACTCCGATGCAAACTTTTTCTAAACTTCTCGCAAGCTACCTGCTTGTTCATTTACCCATCCCCCCAATTCTCTCCTGACTGACAACTTAACATGACACAACCTGCCGTCGTTAATTTTGGTCCTGAACCGCATTCCGTTGAACTGCGTGAAATACCCATACCCGAAATCGGCCCCGACGATGTTCTACTGGAAGTCGCCGCCGTGGGAGTGTGTGGCAGCGACCTCCACCAGTGGACAGCACAACACAGTTGGCCGGTGAATTACCCAGTCACGCTGGGACACGAGTTCGCTGGGGTCGTCTGCCAAACCGGAGCGGCGGTCAAGTCCTTTCGGGAAGGGGATCGGGTGGTCAGCGAAACGGCAGCGGTCATCGATCCGGACAGTCCATTGACGCGAATCGGACGCTATAACTTGGACCCGTCGCGGAAGGGCTTTGGTTATGGTGTCAACGGTGCGATGACGCAAAAGGTGCGTGTGCCAGCGCGTTGTCTGCATCGGGTCCCGAAAGAACTCCCACTGCGTTACGCGGCACTTACCGAACCTTGTTGCGTGGCGTTCAGTGCGGTGGCGGCCAATGTGACGGTACTTCCCGGCGATCGGGTGCTCGTACTCGGGCCGGGGCCGATTGGCTTACTGTGCGGGGCCATCGCTCGACTGCGCGGTGCAGAAGTCGGGGTGGTGGGTTTACCGCGGGACAAAGCCCGACTCGACTTGGCGGCCGAGTTCGATTGCTTGGCTTTTTCGCCTGAGGAGGCTGCGGAATGGGCGCGGCAGCGCGATGGTCTTGGTTGCGAAGGGGTGGTGGATGCCGCCGGTGTTTCCGCCACGCTGAAATCCGCCATGGACTTGGTAAGACCGGCGGGTTGGATCAGCAAGGTCGGTTGGGGCCGCGAACCGCTCGGCTTCTCACTCGACCCGCTGGTGCAAAAGAATGTTCAGCTACAAGGTAGCTTCTCGCACACCTGGGCGATCTGGGAACGGGTACTAGCACTCATCGCCAGTGGGGCACTTCCGGCTTCTAAAATCGTCGGTGGTGTTTGGTCGCTGGAAAACTGGCACGAGGCTTTTGAAACCATGCACTCAGGCAGCATTGCCAAAAGTGTCTTGGAAGTGAACGCCATTACGGCGGCTTAACACTGGAAACAGGACTTGAGACGCTCCGCCACGATGCGTGCTTTGGCTTCGGTCTTACGTTTCATAAGCCATGTGCTGAACATAAAGTCGCACAAGTCCTGGCGTCGAACGCCTACCTGTTCGGCGTCGGTCACCAACGAATCCAACGCTTTGGAAAAGGTAGTTAGATCGCGCGGTGAGGTTTCGCGATAGGAATAAAATAGGTTGAGCAATTGCGTGAATTGCAAAAGTACTAGCTCGCGACTCTGCACAATTTTCTCCTCTAACATTTTGTAACCATCGGTCGGCAGCGACCGATTCTTTGTCTCACCAGCGCGCTGTCGCAGCTTGATTTTAGGGTAGTGGATCTTGCTAAAGATCCAAGGGTGTTGGGATCTTTCGCAAGATCCACTACCCAGGAACCACTTGGACAAGCCTCATACCGGACCCCTTTGCACTTTTGCCTACCTTAACCTTAACCCGAAAAGTGGGAGTTAGTTTTGCGGAGGGCAAAACTTTTTTCTGCGGAGCACGCGCAGATCGTGCATTCGGCGCGGTTGCAGATCGTACGGCCCGAATGAAAACCGCACGTAAAGTCTGGTGCACGCTCGCTAGCAACCGCTAATGGATAATGAAACCACCTCCACTCTCATGCCACAAAGCGGATGTACGAATCCAATTAGCATTGCCTTGAGATCTCAACGAGCGTTCCGAAACGCAGGGGCAGAGTCAAGGGCCGGAGAGTCAAGGGCCGGAGAGTCACAGTTTCAAACGAAAAGAGGAGGACCCATGGTCCTCCTCCGATCGTCACGACACTCGGCACACACTTGATCGCCGAATCATTTTGCTTGCGAGAGCAGCTTAAGCTTGACCGAGGATGTAGAAGACGAACTTCTTAACTTGCATGCCACTTCCTTTGACATACTGACCGACCGTTTGCTTGTCGTCTTTAACAAAGGGTTGCTCTAGAAGCACCTTTTCAGCAAAAAACTGCCGCAAGCGGCCTTCGACCATTTTATCTACAATACTCTCCGGCTTCCCTTCCTTAATGGCAGCTGCCCGCAGGAACTCGCGCTCCTTTTCGATCTCGCTCTTGTCGAGCTCTTCGGTGGTCAACGCAGCTGGGCGCATGGCGGCGATGTGCATCGCTACGTCCTTCGCGGCCTCGTCGGTTCCACCTTCAATTTGCAGCAGGACACCCGCTACGGTTCCGCTGTTGTGCGAGTACCCACCACAGACGCCATCGAACTTGGAAAAACGTCCCACATCGAACTTTTCGCGAATGCGATTGAACAGCTCTGCCTTTTGCTCGCCGATGGTCATCCCGGACTTAACCGGAGAAGGCAGGGCGAGGAGTTCTTCGCCCGTGGTGATTTCAGTGGTAGCGGTCGCCAAGGCCTGAGCCATGCAGTCGGCCAACTGAATGAACTCTTCGTTCTGCGTTACCGGAGCGCTCTCGCACTTCAGTTCCACGATGGCACCCTTGGACTTATTGGTGCCGCAGTAGAGCCCAAAACGGCCGAAGGCAGTCTCGCGATCGGAACGCTTATCACCGAGCTTTTCGCCCCGCTCACGCAAGATGGCTACTGCCTTTTCTTCATCACCCCCGGCCTCCGTCAGTGCCGACTTGCACTCCATCAACGGAAGTCCGGTGCGCTCGCGAAAAGC
Source organism: Pirellulaceae bacterium (assembly GCA_041751975.1). Classification (GTDB taxonomy): domain Bacteria; phylum Planctomycetota; class Planctomycetia; order Pirellulales; family Pirellulaceae; genus Aureliella. The sequence continues at coordinate 32,627 of JBGSHW010000155.1, read as the reverse complement.
CTTTACTTTGGCTGCTGTAATTTCACTCATGGTTCTTCTCCAACTTTGATTGAACGCTTCGATTTAACGACGGGGTGGTTCGTTAGAATTTAATTTTGGGCTGTGTCAGAATTGACAATGCCGGTGATGAAGGAGTTCACCACCGGCCATGTCGTTTCCGTACATTAGGACTGAAGGCTGCCTGCGGTCAGGCCTGCAGCTTGTTAAGCTTTGGCGATTTCCGCAGCTTCTTCGGCCGCCGCTGCAGCTTCTGCCTTCTTCTGCAACTCGGGATTCTCTGCTTTACCGGCAAGCACTGCATCTGCCAGTTGTCCGAGAATCAGTTCGATCGAACGAATACCATCGTCGTTGCCTGGAATCGGCAAGTCGATCGACTCGGGATCCGAATCGGTATCGATCAGCGCGACGGTTGTAATGCCCAGGCGACGCGCCTCACGAACGGCGTTGCGTTCCTTGGATGGATCGACCAACACCAAGCATTCGGGCAGGCGATTCATGCTCCGCAAACCATTCAAGTTGCGGTAGATTTTGCGATATTCGCGATTTAAAGCCGACTGCATTTTCTTGGAATAAGAATTGATCTCATCCGAGTTCATGATCTTCTCGAGTTCTTCCAAGCGGGTCAGCCGGCTTCGAATCGTGCGAAAGTTCGTCAACGCACCACCCAACCAACGCTCGGCGACAAACGGCATGCCGCAGCGCTCGGCTTGCTCCTGCACCGACTCGGACGCTTGCCGCTTGGTGCCAACGAACAACACCAAGCTCCCGCCAGCGGCGACTTGGTTCAGATATTTCTTGGCGCGCAACAGACCGCGCAACGTTTCTCGAATGTCGAGAATGTGAATCGAATTTTTGTGGCCGTAAATGTACGGCTTCATCTTTGGATTCCACCGACTCTTGCGGTGACCAAAGTGCACGCCAGCCTCTACCAACTTCTTGACGAATTCGCCTTCCATCAGACTGTACAAACCTTTCTTTGCGAGCTCGATTGCCATGTGAGAAAGAGACGACAGCTCTTGTGACCCCACACAGGCCCCACGATGGTGGCCTTCGGCTTCTCACGAACTCAAAACGAAACAGGAAAAAAACACTCGCTGGCCCAAGATTTATCGTCGACGCAGCAGTGACTTAGAGAACCCAAAAAGATAGCCGCCAGCCCCCCGTTCCGTCAACGGCTAAGGTGAGCCAAACTGCCACGAATGCTGCGGATTTAAGCGGAAATTGGCCACTGCGCCGCAGCCAGTAATCCAGGCGAGGGGGGCGGCACGACCGCTCCGGACTGGCCTGAAAAAAGCTCAGATGAGCGACTGCCGAACGCCTGAGCGTCCGGCTTCAACGGTTTATCAGCGAAGTTGGCTCAGCCCACAACTGGCTCGTTGGCGGAACATCCAGTCGGAAGCTAGTCTGCTTCGCAGCGTTTGACGCATCGGGCGGTTTGACGGGTCGGGCGCGAAATCAGCTATCGGCCAGCGGGGGCTTTTTCTCGGTGATGACTTCGCATTTCTCAGCCATTTCGGCGTTGAGCTGCACGTAGTCCTTCCACTCGTCCGGCACATTGTCCTCGTGGAAAATCGCCTCAACCGGACACTCGGGCACACACGCCTCACAGTCGATACACTCTTCTGGGTGGATGTAGAGCATCTTTTCCCCTTCATAGAAACACTCGACTGGGCATACAACAACGCAGTCGGTGTAACGGCAACCAACGCAGGGTTGAGTTACAACGTGTGTCATCTTGGTGTGACCTTTCTAAACAAAGCGATGAATAACATGAAAACATCAGGAATATCGGGTGGACGAGGCAACCCAGCCGATGCAATAGTCTGGTGTCGATTGGAGGCTATCGGACAGAATCCGACCGTTTAGCCATAGAAACTCGAATTCCATGAACAGAATTTGGCTGATCGTAAGCGTGCACCCAGCGACTGTCAAGCAAGCAAGCACGGGCTAAGCACTTGTCCATCAAGGGGATAGCGCTGCTACGAACCGCCCACAAGCTGCGGTCGCATCACCCTAAATGACTTGAATGCAGCCCGCTGTCCACCTAATATGGTCTTAGACATCATTTGAACTTGGCAAGTTCGATCCTCACTCATCAAAGTGGCACGCGCGTGGTTCTCTCCGACCTAGACCGAAGCATACTAACGCGCTGCCTGTCGGGGACTGCGGGGGCCTGGGAACAATTCATCGATCGCTACTTGCCGCTCATCACCCATGTGGTAACTTCGGCAGGCAACACCCGTTTGGGTGCTATCCCGGAGCAGTGGCGGGACGATATCGTCGCCGAAGTGCTCCTGGCCATCATCGACAATGACTATGCGGTCTTGCGTCAATTTCGCGGCCAAAGTTCGCTTGGCACTTACTTGGTCGTGGTCGCCCGACGAGTCGCCGTGCGCAAGTTGTCGAAAATGCGACTCGCCCCCAATAGAGAACTCGCCAGCGAGCCAGCGCACTCCAACGGCGATGCGTTGCAACTGGAAAACAGCGAAGAAGTGCAGGCCATGCTCAGACAAATGCCCGCAACAGAAGCCACCGCCATTCGCATGTTTCACCTCGAGCACCGCTCCTACAGCGACATTGGCCAACACATGGGACTACCCGAAAACAGCATCGGTCCGCTACTGAGCAAAGCCCGCGACCGCATGCGGAGTTTGCGAAGTTAACGTTCCGTAAAGTTCATGGAAACTTCTACAGATTCTCTTGCGATGGCTGGCACCATCGACGGCGGAAAGTAGGATGGTCCCCAAAATCCCCTCTGGCCAACCCGCTCGCGATCCGATCTCTCCTATGCACATCAACGTCAACACGCGGACCACCATCACACGCCAATCGGAAGCCGATTTTGTCGTTCCGATCCTGGTGGATATCCTAAGCCCCGGACCGTTTGGACAGCCAGCCACGGTAGATTTCCTCGAACCCGAAACATCGGAAGCCATGTTGGGGACCGAGTTTTTGGTGGGGCGAGTCTGGGCAGAACGCATGGACTGGAGCGAAGCCGAGGAGTGCCGGTTCTCGATAGCAGCCATCTGCGATGCAGCCAGCCCGGTATGGCTCGAAGTCTTTGAAACGTTGACAAAAAACGGCAGGCGTCTACGTCGCGATCTGCAACTCGATGACTTCGTGCAAGATATCGTGTTCTTGCACGAGATCTTGATTCACCCCGAAGTCGGTGATCGGCTCGCCCTGATCGATGCGGTCATTCGCTCGATCACCAACGGCGGATCATTGGTGGTCATGCAGTACGATCAAAGCTCGCCACATCACCTGGAACACCGCGAATACCGGGACTTGGGCTTTCGCAAGATCGCCCGCAGCAATCTGGTCCTCCGCGATAACCGCTTTCGCTATCCCTTTGGGGACCAGTTCCCCAAAGGTCGCGTAGTTGAATTTGCTGCTAACGCCGAGCACGAAGCTTGGATGTTGGGACAATGGGAATCCCGCATCGCCGACAATCCGGCCATGTGAATCGAAGCACTAGCCCCAGGTGTAGGCGGTCAGGCCGTCGAGGTGACGCACGAAAAGCTGCCCACCGGCGATGGCCAGATGAGCCCAAGACTCGGTCGTCGCAACTTGCCGCTCACTCAACAGCTTGTATTCGACCGGCGAAGCTTCGATCAACCGCAGAGTGCCGGTTTGGTCCAGTGCGAGAATCTGCTTGCCGTTGCTGATCATGCTCCAGTATTCGCCAAACGGCTGCGTGGTCCACTTAATCTCACCCGTGGCCGCCTCAACGCAACTGAAGCGTTTGTTCTTTAAATGCAAGTAAATGTGGCCATCGATGAGTACCGGTGTGGACATGTACGCCTGGTGCTTGTTCTCCCACGCTTGACTAACACTCCATGTTCCATTGTCCATCTGAATGTTATACATCCATGCCTTGCCACCGTAACTGCTCGTGAAAATCTGATTACCAATGACCGTCGGCGTCAGGATGTTCATGCCGCGAAACGCTTCGATCTGCTTTTCCCACAAAGTGCTACCGTCGCTCAAGCTGATACCGACCAAACGCTCACGGGTCTGCACGAGCAACTGCCGCACACCATGCAACTCAGCCATGATTGGCGACGAAAAGGCACTGTCGCTGTCGTTTGCTTTTAGTACATGCCACAGCGTATTGCCGGTGGCCATGTCCAGCTTAAGCAAACCCGAGGCGGCTTGCATGTAGACCGAATCGCCATCGATCAGCGGCGAGCAGACGCAACCAAAGTCGGGGAGCTTAGACTGCATACTGGCTGGGAGATCGATTTCCCACAGCCGCTCGCCACTGGCATCGTTCAGGCAGACCAAGTGATCGCGGATGCCAGCCACCAGTAGCCGATGATCGGCCAGCGCAGGGGTGGAACGAATCCAGTCTCCATTGCGTTTGGCATAGAAGGGGACCGTCATTGCCCCTTCCCAACCGGTCTCCCACAGCGTCTCACCGGTCTGGCGATCCGAGGCCACCACATGCTCCGTCTTCTTATCGCGCGTTTCCGTCGTGTAGACTCGCTGAGCATCGACGAGCGGCCCGGAGTAGCTCGGCGCGAAGGGCTTGGTCCAAGCGACCTTCAACGTGCTTTCATCCAGACTGCTCGGCCACTGCTCCACGACACTGCCGTCCCGCTGTGGACCGCGCCACTGCGGCCAGCTCTCCGGTCCCACCGCACCACTTGCCGTTGCTGCGCTACCAAGTGTCGGTGGCATCAGAGTTACCGCACCGGCACCCGCCACTGTCGCCAGGAAAGTGCGGCGAGCGACCGCGGGAACGAGCGCTTGGCTCTGCGCGGGTGACTGGCTGGCTGGAACGGAGCCGCTGTTATCGGAAGTGCTAAGTGTGGGGCTGAGTGTGTTGCTGGCAGACTTCATCGTGGGACTACTTTTACAAAACATGACAGTTAAGGAATGGTCGCGAATCGAAAACCACTAGCGGCTTTCAATTTTTCAACTATAGGGAGCTCGACAAGTGCCCATGCGGCGGAAAGTCGTTGAGCGCTCCGCCGATCCAAGGCGACCTACGCTTTAAGCAGGTCGCCAGGTGTTATCGGGGACAACTGTTGTGCCCCTCCCCGGCCCTGCTCGTTGTACCACACAAGTTAGTCAGTCGAAATTTTTTTTGCTCCGGGGCCAAATGTCTTCCATGCATTGGACAGGTCGTAAGTCCGCTGCAGCCCAACTCATAAGGTTTGAGTTCCCGGATGATCCTTCGGACGATTCATGAAACCGCCAAGACGCGCGATTGCGCGCACCAAGTCATTCAAACTCGGGCAACCGTCACTGGGGATCGGTTTGCCCAAGATGCTGTAAACGCTCTTCCATTCACTCGGCTCAAACATCACTTCGCAATCCATCTCCGGACACTTACGACCTCGATGGCAAACATACATCACTCGCCAAGCAATCACACTGAAGAAAGCCAATGCGTTGAACACACGGTCGATCGCCTATCTTCGCAGTCGAGCGAACTTGCTCAACCCAGTCTTGGTCCTCGGTCATATCGCCGTTTTGCCCCGCACGAACAAGCAGACGCAGATTCGGCTGCTCGCTGGCGACTATCGGGCTGTGGGCCGCTTGTTGACGAAGCCGACGAGTGCCAGGCCGAGTAGAATGCCGCTAGCGACAAACATAACGAAGGGACCTGACGAGCGACTCCATGACCAATTTTCAGTCAAGCTCGTGCCGAAAACCGCGCCGAGCGTGGCGAGTGGAAAGAAGATCGCGGCCAGCGTGTTCAGGCGGTGACTGGCGTTGGCCAAGCGTTCGCTGGCGGCGGCCTGTTCCTCGGCGCGGCGGACCACGGCGACTTCCATCGAGTTCTTCGCGTCCTGGTAGAGCAGTTCTGCGGACCGCGAAAGTTCGTAAGCTCGGTCGCGGACATCGATCAACTCTTTCGCCTCTGGAGCCGCCGTCCGCGCCTCTTGCAGCACTTCGTACAAGTTGCGGCTGCTGCGGACGAAGGGAGCGAGTCCATCGAGGAGCGGAAGGTAGTCGGCGGCCAGTTGGGCTTTGGCTTCGAGCGTTTCGAACTGCTCCAAGGACTCTTCGTAAACTTCCAGCAGATTTGCGATGGCCATTTTGCCTGGATCTCCGTTGCTCGCCTTCCACTCTCCCTCGGCATTCCTCCAGAATAGCAGGCCGCGTCTGGAGCTTTCACCCGCCTTGGGGACCGCATGGGCGACGATAAGCATGTGCTTGTTGTCATTCATTAGGCGCTGTCGCCCAGCCGACACGCCCAATCTGCCGCGGAAATAGTCGGGAAGTTGCCAGTTGGAAGGGATCAGCGGTGCGTCAGCCATTGTAACTCCAAGGTTTATTTGGGGGTTACTTTAGCACAGGCTCACAGCGTTGCGAAGCACCGATCGCCCGTGCTAAGCAGGTGGCCATGGGGACTTCGGGGAAACCAAAATAGGAGCGCCGATTGGGAGCAGGGGTATGAAAGCTGAGCGGACTATTACATCCGTTTCTTGCCAACCCTGACTGACGAAAGATGGGAGTCGAAAGATGGGACCATCTTACCAATGGACACCTGCTTATGACCGCAATGTGCCGACGATCAGCCCTAGGATTTCGGCGCGGGACGAGAGATTCTCTCGGAAGACACCCCGCATGGCTGAGGTCATGCACATGCTGCCTGGCTTACGAACTCCACGGATCGTCATGCACGAGTGCGAGGCTTCCAGCACGACCGCCACGCCGCGGGCGTCCAGTTCGGATTCGACCAGGTTGGCGATGTGCTCGGTCATCCGCTCTTGGACTTGCGGTCGCCGGGCGACATCCTCTACTACGCGGGCTAGTTTGCTCAAGCCAACCACTTTCCCGTTGGGGAGGTAACCGACGTGGGCCCGACCAGTGAACGGCAGGAGGTGATGTTCGCACATGCTCGCGAACTGAATGTCTTTGATCAGCACGACTTCGTCGTAGTTCTCCGTAAAGACTTTCTGCAAGTGGATCTTCGGATCTTTTTTCAGGCCTGCAAACATTTCGGCATACATCCGCGCGACGCGGGCAGGGGTTTCCAACAGACCTTCTCGGTCGGGATCTTCGCCGACGGCAGCCAAGATGTCGCGCACCGCGCGTTCGATCTTCGCATGGTCAATTTGATGCTCAGCGACGGCTTCGGAACGATCATTATGGTCTTTGTGGTTCGTATCGACGGGACGCTCGGTATTCGAAAGACTGGCCATGATTTCCTAGAGGTAATAAAGTGGATTGGGGGGGCGCCATGCGGTGGGCAGCGAGAGCGTGGTGTGCTCCCCTATGGTAGCTCGCTGGCAAGTTGGCAGCGGGCAGAAATAACGCAATTAAGAGGTGCAATTAGGTTAGAAACAGGTGGTCTTTGCCGAATCATGGACCAGCGTTTGCGGCTCGTTTTCCCCAGTCGGGGAGTGGCGCCCTATAGGTTACCGGCTGCCGCGACTCGGGGTGCAGCAAGGTGAGTTGATACGCATGCAGGCACATCGCCGCAGAGCCCACCTCCAGTGTGGCGATTGAGCCAATTTGATGATTGGGCAGGTAGAGTGGGTCACCCACGACGCCATGTCCCAAATGCCACAGGTGAACCCGGATCTGGTTGGTCCTTCCGCTCAGCGGCCGCGCTTCAATAAGGCTCGTACCACCGCTTAGACGTTCAAGGACGCGGAAGCGAGTTTCTGCAGCATCGCTGGCTGGCGAGCTGTCACTTGTAGCAACTGCGCCTACGCTGCGGCTGCCATGCTGGGCAGCATCGCGTGTGATCGGCTCTTGGCACGTGGTCGCGTCCCACTCCGGATGTCCAACAACTTGGGCGATGTACACTTTGCCAACTTGCTGTTGGCTGAACTGCGGTTGCACGTAGCGCGCCGACTGGTGCTTGCGGCACAGCACCACGACGCCCGTGGTGTTTGCGTCCAGTCGATGAGCGACGCGGAGCTTTTCGTTCGGGTAGGCTGGGTTGATGAGTTGCAAGAGCGTGTTCCGATTGAAGCGTCCGCTGGGATGCGTCGGCAGCGGGGCTGGTTTGTTTACCACCACCAAGCTGGCATCTTCATAAAGCAGTTCAATGTCTGGATTGATGGCCGGTTCAATGGTGCCTGGCATGTGTTGTTCGAAGCACTCACCTTCACGCACGACGAGCGCTTCATGTACAACGCGTTGCACCGAATCGCTCATTCTATTGAGGTTCGAGTGGGATCGCATGGCGGCGGTCTGCTGGCAGGTGATATGCCCGGCGTCGATCCAAGTGTGCCACTGAGTGCGATCGATGGCGGGTTGATAGGCGGCGAGGAAATCGAGCAAAGGCCAACCGGCAAACCGCCCCGCCACGTGAATGTGGCGGATGTTGTCGTATGGTATGCACCCGGGTTGGGCGGCCGCCAGCTGTCGGATAAGTGCTTGTCGCTCCGCGAACTTTCTTTGTTGCTGTGCGACCGGTGGGACAAAACAGTGGGGGCAGTGCTGGCCGAATAGAAAACGTTCCGAGGTAATTTCCTCCGGCGTTAAGACTGCTTGGCAAGCGTAGCACAGCAGATTGCCGGTGGGTTCAAGAGCCGAGTCGAGTGCCACGCGGTCATCGAACACGAAGCATGCCCCATCGTAGTGCGCGCCGCCGCACTCCTCGAAGTACTTGAGGATCCCTCCCTCGAGTTGATAAACTTGTTCGAAGCCAGCTTGTTCCATCAGTGGGCCCGCTTTCTCGCAGCGAATTCCTCCGGTGCAGAACATCACCAACGGCTGCTGCTTGGCCTCGGGCGGAAGCTTGGCAATGGCGGCGGGAAACTGCCGAAAGTGCCCGATCGACAGATGCTCGGCTCCCGCAAAGGTCCCCAAGTCAACTTCATATTCGTTGCGGGTGTCGAGTAAGCGGACGGGACGGCCTTCGTCCAGCCATCGCTTTAGTTCTGTTGCGGGCAGCTTGGGGGAAGTGCGTTCAATCGGTCGAACACTCTCGATACCAAAGGAAATGATTTCCTTTTTGAGACGCACCAGCATCCTGCGAAAGGGCTGTTTTGCGGAGAGGCTTTCCTTTGCTTCCAGGTCACCGAAGGCGGGGTCAAACCGCAGTTGCTCTAAGAAAGCCCGCAGATCCCCCTTGGCGCCAGCCAGAAACATGTTGATCCCTTCGGGGCTTAGCAAAATGGTTCCCTTTAGGCCCAACGAGTCGCAAAACTTTTTAAGTTGCTGGCGACGTTCAGGGAGACGATCGAGATGGACGAATTTATACGCCGCGATGTTAAGAATCGGAGTGGAGTCAGTTGATTCGCAGGGGATGACGGAACACATGAAACGACTTTGCTCGGAATGTGGGTTGATGAGTTATGTCGGGTTGCTGGCCGTCGTCACAGCCCTCGATTTCACATTTTGGTCATCTTAATTTCAAAAACCCAGTCCAGATTTGGCGCTCTGCGGGAAATGCGTAACCCTGAGGCCTACGTCAGCCACCCTTTTGACTCGGAATACCTGCCAGCCTCCCCGCCGATAACTGGTGTTTTGTACAGGATGAGCCTATTTTCGATGGCCGGACTTCGCTTTGGGGCCTGTGCGTTGGCAGGCTAAGATGCTGAAATATTCACCACAAAAAACTGAAATCGGCTAAGATAGCTGGACCAATGTGAGCATCTCGATCGCTTCCTGGGTATTCGTTCCGGGGGTTGGATTGGGAAAAGGGAGTCAAGCAGGCAATGAATATGCGGCGCAGTGAAACCGGAAAAAAGCGAAACGGTCGACTTACCAAGCTTAGGCTGGTCATGGAACGACTGGAAACTCGGCAATTGCTGGCTGGCATCCAGGTGGCAGTGTACATCGATCAAGATCACTCACGCAACTTTGACCCTGCAGCCGATGCTCCTGCTTCCGATCGTCTCGTGTATGTCGATATAAATCGCAACGGCAGATTCGATCCGCAGGAACCGCAATCGATGACCAATCGCGATGGTCTGGCTTTCTTTGAGCAACTCGCTGCGGGAGACTACGCCGTCGGGCTACTCACCAATCCGTCATCGCAACTTCAAAGTGAACCAAGCTCTATTGCACCGGCAGCGGTTCAGTTAAGCGCACTCCGGACAGAGAAGCTATTGACCAGTGCCGATTTGAGCCAGGCTTGGTCGATTGACTCGCAGGGAGCCATTTCGCGTCTTGGCACGGTGGCTGAGCAGCCAGCGATCGCGTTAGGAGGAAATGTTGTCATTGCAGCTACGACCTCCGACGATACGGCTTGGTTGGTATTCAATTCCGAGCAAGGTCAGCAGCTCGGCAAATTTGACTTGGAGTCGGGTGAGTTAACGGTATCGAGTTTAGGAGGTCGAGTTGGCCAGGAGACGCTACTGGATTTAGTCGTAGCAAACGGTTCCCTAGTTGCTTTATTAGGTACGCCGCAGGGAAACCGTCTGGCGCGGGTTGATGAACTGGCGGGAGGCTTGCTGCTACAATCCGATCGTATCCCCACGGCGGCGACGCAGCTTGTCGGCGGTGCGACATCCGGCACGGTGGTGGCGCTCAGCGGCGCGGCAGACGCTCGGAGCATCATGCTGCTTGACGTCGCGGAGGGCTTCGCTTTGCAAGCCAGTTTACCGGCCTATGCCGACTTGCGCGGGGTGGAGTTTGCTGCGGATGGAAGTCTGCTTCTTGTGTCGCGTGCTTCGGGCGTACATGCGTTTCGACTGCACGCCAAGGGGCTTATCGCTACGGCACTTATCGCAGAGGCGGCAGCCCCCATCGCTGCCGACTCAATGGACGGTCGCATCGTCACTGGCAACATGCATGACCCCTACGAATTGATCGTCTGGGATACGGACACGTGGCTGCCGGTTGGGCGAACTCGCCTCGCTGATCCGGCCCGGGAGCTGTTCGGCAGTCGCCATGGTCACGCGGTGTATGGCCTGGGTGAGCAGGGTGTTTCGTCGGTGGCACTGACGGTCGCCGTTCCGCTTCCCGTGAGCCTGCCTGACGAGTCGAGTGTGGTCACAGTGCAACTGGGTGTTCAACAACTGCGGGGAAATACCGGTCCCGTCGCAATTGACAAAGTGCAGCGTGCGACGCTGGAAGATGAAAGCGACTGGTTTTTCCCAAACGAGTTGGAGATCGAGGATCCGGACGGCGACGAACTTTGGTTCTCGCTCGTAACACAAGCCGAACACGGGTTGATCACGCGCGGCGAAAACGGGGCGTGGGCATATACTCCCAATCTGAACTTTGAGGGTATTGATTATGCCACCCTCCAAGCCCACGACGGGCAGAATCGCACGGAGTTCCGTGTGGAATGGGTGGTCGAGCCGGTCAATGATCCCCCTCTGTCGATTTCGGTCGAGACGAGTGTGGTGCCTGAAAACAGTCCCGTGGGTACCGAGGTGGGTCAAGTCTCGGTCATCGATGTGGATCGGCATGCCGATTACCTCATCACCTCTTCCGACCCGCGGTTTTCGATTCAGAACGGTCGAATCTATTTGACCTCGCGCGGCCTTGATTTTGAGACCCAACCGAGCATTGCAATTGAAATACTCGCTGTCGATGGGACCCTCCCGAGTCATCGCATTCGCACCCACGCGACGATACAGATCGGGGATGTCAATGAGCCTCCGACCGCGATCCGTGTTTCGGGACTAAGTGTCGATGAGAACACGCCGGGGGCCGTGGTCGGTCAAGTTGAAGTCATCGACCCGGATGCGGTACAAAATTATCTCATCAGCGTCTCCGATGGACGCTTCGAGGTGGTCGGTCGAACATTAAAGCTCAAAGCGGGCGAACAACTTGATTATGAGCGCGAGCCAACCGTCCCCCTCAATATCACCGCCACCGATCGATCCGAACCCCGCTTCACGGTCTCTACCACCGCACAAGTTTCAGTCAACGATCGCAATGATCCTCCACTCGACATCTTGCTGTCTGGAAACGCCGTTGAACAGTTCGCGCTGGGGAGTAGCGTTGGGCAGGTGTCCGTGATCGATACCGATGGCGATGTGTATGACATATCGGTGTCGGATAGTCGCTTCGAAGTGGTTGAGCAAACACTTAAACTGCGCGACGACGTGCAGCTAGAGGAGCCGGTCAACACCAGCCTCATTCTGACGCTCACCGCTGTCGCACGCAACGGTGATCGCATTTCGGACTCATTCGCCATTCGTGTCGTCCCCACCCGGTCCCCCTGGCAAAACCCGGCGATGCCTGAAGACGTGAACAATGATGGCATCATCACGCCGCTCGATGTGCTGGTAATAATTAACATACTCAACGCGCAGGGCTCGCATCGGCTGCCGCCACCCCCAACGAGTGGCACGGGCGAGCCGATTCTGATTTGGCCCGACGTTACCGGCGATGGTCTCGTCACTCCGCTCGACGTGCTGCGCATCATTAATGTGCTCAACGACCGCCGGCAGGGGGAGGGTGAGGCGCAGGCCCAGCGGCCCGCAGCCGGTGACAACATCCCCCAGCACACCAAGTTTGCCAACGGAGTTGAAAGTGAGTGGGAACGTCAAAAACGAGCCAATTCCGAAATTGACGCGGAGCTCGAATTGCTGTTAGATCAACTTTCGCGCGAAAAAAACCGGTAGCCGTTTCTTAGGTGCCGAGTTCGCTAAACCGTTTGATAAAGGGAATTGTCATGCGTTTGGTTGCATTGCTTCGAGGTGAGAACATTTGGGCTTGGCTCTCGCCGAGATCGTCGCTGGTAATCCTGCTGTTTGCCGTCACTGCGCAGAACCCTCTTTTTGCCCAGAGTACATCACCGGTCGTGCTTGGGTCGTCGGCTGATGCCAGCGAGTTGGCTGGAAAGCTGGTGCTTGCCTTTCGCATGGAGGACTGGAAAGCGGCCCACTTCAACGATGAGGCGAAGGCCAAGCAGCATGTCGAGGTCCTGAAGCAACTTGGGTGCGAAGTCAAGACGTTACCCCATGATGGGCACACCGATGTCCAGTGCAAAACGACCTTCTGGAAGTCGCTCGCTTTGGACAGCTCCGAGCAGGTCTCCCAGTGGAAGGCATGGTTTGAAGCGTACGGGTTCGATACCATCCATGGTTATCCCGCATCCACAGAAAAGCTGGTGACCGCGCCCGGGGCGAAGCCTCGGGAGATCGTCAAGTTCAAGTTGGCAGCCTGGAAAACGCTCCACGCCCATCAGCCGCAGCAGCTAACTCAGTACCTCGCACTCTATCGCGCGCTCGGCTGTGAGCTCGAGGAACTCGAACATGACGGCCACACGGACCTCAAGGTCCGTTGTCCGGAGTGGCGCGAGATGGAGCTCCCTACGCATGAGGCGGCTCACAAATGGCAAGAGTTCTTGATCAAAGCAGGCTTTGAAACGCAGCATGAACATTGATGCATTGTGACTGGCTAGGCTGCGTGCGCGAGCTTGAGCAACAGAAAAATCGCGTAACAATGACTGGCCGTGCCGAACATCACCATGATATGCCAGAGAGCATGTGAGAACCTCAAGTGTTCGCTCAAGACCCAAAAGATGATGCCCACTGTGTAACATACACCTCCGGCCATCATCCAGCGTACGCAGATCGCAGGGGTGCTCGCCAGTAGCGGTAATGCTGGCAACCATCCCAGCAAGACATAGCTGAGGCTGGAGACGGCATTCACCCGATAAGCGGAGAAAACTTTTAAGTAAAAGCCCAGCAAGGCAGCTAGCCAAACGGCGGATAGCAACACCACGCGTCCTTCGCCGCTGGTCCCTTCCCAAATAAACGGCGAGTAGGTTCCGGCGATTAGTAAGTAGATCGTTCCTTGATCCCATGCCCGCATCAAATGCCGTCGATTGGGATCGTCGATGGCGTGCGAGAGAGTCGAAAACAAGTAGACGGTCATCATCGACAAGCTGAAGACGGTACAGGTCGCCCGCAAGCCGGGGGAATGATTGCTGGTCAGCTTCCACAGTGCAATTGCAGCTACAATACTCAGGGCGAAACCGAGCGTGTGGGTGATGACGCTGGCGATCTCATCCGGCCGGCTCATGTACATGACTTTGATAGCCGTTTCGTCGAGCTGGGAAGGCTTGGGTTTGATCATCGGGTAGCCGAACGGGGGTTAAGCTTGGCAAACCATTCAGTATACGTGACATAATCAATTTCGGGACCCCAGGCTCCCTGCGCGATCGTGCTCCTTCCTCTCAAAGAACTCTACGCAAAAACATGTTACCCCGCGAACTTGAACCCGAGGTCATGGATGACCCCAGCGAAGCCCGCGATTACGATGCGATGGACCATACGGTCGTAAATCGCCAGTTTGTTGTGGACTTGTTAAAGGATGTGCAAACGAGTCTAAAGCGGGTACTGGACGTTGGCACGGGGACCGCCCGCATTCCCATCGAATTGTGCACTCAACACCCGCACTGCACGGTGGTTGGAAACGATGCAGCCGCCAGCATGTTGCAACTGGGGACTCGGCACGTGGCGGCTGCGGGTCTGACCGAACGGATTGAACTGCACCCAGGCGACGCAAAGGCACTGCCTTATGGGGACTCCAGTTTTGATGGGGTGATCTCAAATAGCCTGATTCATCATTTGGCGGAGCCGCAGTTGGTGATCTTCGAAATGGTGCGTGTGCTGCGGCCAGGTGGCAGGCTGTTTGTTCGCGACTTGGTGCGCCCAGCCTCACCTAGGGACGTTGAACGATTAGTGGCCCTGCACGCCGCCAACGAAACGCCCGCCAATCAGCAACTGCTGCGACAATCGCTGCAGGCCGCTTTGACCTTAGAGGAGATACGCACGCTGGTTCGCTATGCTGGCTTGCCTGCCGACTCGGTCCAGCTCACCAGCGATCGGCACTGGACGTTGTCGGCCCTGAGAGTTGTCGGCCCTGAACTCCAATCCACTCCGTTGTGCGACTAATTAAACAATTCACTGAAGAAGGTTTGCATGGCAAGCCAAGAGCGTTTGTCCGCCTTTTCGTTATATGCTGCACCAAGTGAGTTGTCGTTGCCTGCCATCGGCTGAGTGAAAGAATGAACGGCACCGGAGTAATAGATCATTTGCCAATCGACCTGTGCCTCGTCCAGTTCAGCCCGCATCGCATCGATCTCCTTGGCTGGAACGAATGGATCATCGGCGCCATGCAGGATCAACAGCTTGGCCGCGATGTTTTTTCCATCAGTGGGATTGGGTGAATCGAGTCCACCATGGAATGAAACTCCGCCAGCCAAGTGGGCACCACTGCGAGCCAATTCGAGCACACCAGTTCCGCCGAAGCAATAGCCGATTGCCGCTATTTTATCTGCGGCCACCCCCGGGAGCGCATTAAGTTGTTCGAGTCCGAGGTTCAGCCGGCGGCGATAAAGTTCGCGGTCCTTTTTATAGATACCAGCCGTTTTGCCAGCCTCCTGTGTGTTGGCTGGACGGACTCCTTTACCGTAGATATCGAGGGCAAATGCTACGTAACCCATTTCAGCCAGTTGTTGGCAGCGCCGCTTCTCGTAGTCGGTCAGTCCGAGCCATTGATGGACGACCAAAACGCCGGGCGCTGGTTTATTGATTTGAGCTGAGTCCCAGACGACGTATCCCTCCAAGATGGTATCGCCATCGCGATACTCAACCACTTTGGATTTGATTTCGCCGGAGGCAGTCGAGAACAGCATGAGCCATCCAATACAAACAATCCAAGCAAGACGCATCGAAACTCTCCCTGTCGAGTCAAAAAAACGGGGGTCACCGCTGGGCCGGAATATTTCGCCCAGTGGCCTGCTGGGGCTTTATATTCTACAGCGAAAGTCGCAGGGCGTTAACGCCATGTGGTCCTGATGATTGAGTCAGCAGCCCGCTGGCGGAGCACCGCTAGATGTAATCAAACAGACTTTGGCGGGTGGATTGTCCCATCAGTTGCAACGAGGCCTGAAGGGCTGCCTCGCGGGCGGCCAACTCGGAGATGACTTCCGCCAAGTCGGCATCGAGTTCATTTGATTCGATTTCTTTGAGTTGCAGTTGTTGCTCGGCGGACAGATCGAGCGTGCTCTCGAGCGATTGCTGGCGAGCACCTACGAAGCTCCGCGCCATCGACATCCTCTGAATGTCTGTCTCCAGACCGTTTGCGATGCGTAGCATGGCTTCAGGCTCACCCGCCTCGATCGCCTGTCGCATTCGAATCAACGACGAAAAGATGCTCTCGACTTCTACGCCACTCACATCCGTTCCACGAATGGAGTTCGATGTTCCGGCGTTGGCACCCGTGGTATCCAAAGAACCCGAGGGAACGAGCCCCAATCCGGTTGCAGCTTGACTTCCCCCTGCGTTGGCAACTTTGATGGGTGTCGCACCGATCGGCGCGGTGAGTACCAAGCCATTGCCGGTGGTTGCCAACGACGCCACGATCCGCAATCCCGGGGAAAAATTGTCCACATGATTGTTGATTCGGTTGAGGACGTCGTTCACATTTTGAACCCCGTCAAGATCGATCATCATCTCGGTGCCGTTGGAACGGGTAAAAATCAAGTCGGGTCCCAGGTCGGTCGTAAAGATCCCTTGCCCGTTATTGAGCGCGCTGACCGATGTACCCAGGTCGAACGTGCGCAGGCCAAGTCGCGAAGCGAGGTTGCTTCCTGCTTCTCCGATCGACATGGACGTGCCACTTTCCGTGCTTTGGATTCTCATGAATCGACCCGAGGGATCGATCGAGGTGTGAACTTGTGCACCCGAGCGCTGAATGCGGTTGAACAAGTCCTCGACGGTTTGCAAGCCATTGGTCGAGATTTGATAGGTCTTGCTACCTTGTCGGATTTGAAAAGCATCGCCGACGTTGATCCCCGTCCCACCCAAGAGATTTTCTAGCCGCGTGGTGCGGGTCATCTTGGGGTCCAAATCGGTCCCCACTACGGGACTCAAGCCCGCGCCGCCGGTGTTGTTGATCCCTAGGTCGGCAGCCATGTTGCCCGCTCCCACCTCATCGATCCTCATCAACCCTGGATTGCCATCGGCGTAGGCAATATTAATTCCCGTGTTGGATAAGGTGACATCGAGGCTACGCGTGCCAACTTGAACCGCTTCGATGCGTTCGATCACATCGGACACGTTATGTGCATTGGCCAAGTCGATCGTAACCAACTCAACTCCATTGCTAATCGAAATCGCCCCCCGGCGAATCCCCTCGCCACGATTGAGATCCGCTAGGGGCGTAGCACTTATGATGCGAGGATTAAGGTCAAAAGAGCCTACCACCTGCGTTGACTTGGCGCCAAAAGCGTCATTGGCGGTAACGTTAGCTGCGA
This sequence comes from Pirellulaceae bacterium, assembly GCA_041751975.1. Classification (GTDB taxonomy): domain Bacteria; phylum Planctomycetota; class Planctomycetia; order Pirellulales; family Pirellulaceae; genus Aureliella. The sequence goes on along the minus strand of JBGSHW010000155.1, from coordinate 15,484 downwards.
TGGTGGAGGCGTAATCGGCGACCGTCAGCAACTCGTCATTGTTGCCATTAAAGCGAACCGATTCACCAACATATTCATAGGGTGGAGCCAAAACGCTGTTGCCACCAAAGACATATTGATCGCGAAACTTGGAATTGCCCAAATCGATGAGTTTACTGATCGCCGCTTGAACTTGATTGGCATACGAGTTGACTTCTTCGTCCGAGAAGGTTGTACCGGTGGCCAGTACGGCCACACCGCGCATTTCAGTGATGATGGACTGGGCTTGAGCCAGCGTGGATTCGGAGGCGGAGAGTATGACATCGGCCGCTTCGAGGTTGACGTCCAACTGCGCTTTATATTCTAGGTGACGTTGGGCTGACAGCGCGCGAATCGCCGCTGAGGGATCTTGGCTGGGACGTTCGATTCTCCGCCCCGTGCTCAACTGTGTTTGCAGACTTTGGATCGCCGACTGGTCGTGATGGATTTGAAACAGCAGTCGCGAGGTCGTAAGCTGCGATGTGGCTCGGCCCGTGATGGCAGGATAAAAACTGGACATGGTAACTAGTCAATCATTTTAAGCGAATCGTTCACAAGTTGACTAAAATTTCAAGTAATTCACTGGACGTTTGAATCAAGCGACTGCTTGCTTGAAACGCCCGCTGGTAAAAAATCATTTTCACCGCTTCTTCGTCGAGATTCACACCAGAGACCGCCAGGTGTTGCCCTTCAAGCGTTTTGTAGAAATTTCTGAGACCATCGGCGATACCCGAGTTCACATTGATATCCTGAGCCATGCGGACCACGATGTTCTCATAGGACTCTTTGATTGATCGGCCGGACAAGTTTGTCAGCGGAGAGTCGAACGCTTGAGCCAATTTCAACGCATTGTCGGTCCCGCTTCCCGGACCACTGAGACTTCCAGCAAACATGCGCGGGTCATTTGCCACCACCGAGTTAACCTGGATGTTGGCGGCTGAATCCCCGGTGAAGAAGGTGTTCATGCCCGCTGCAGCAAGGAAATTTGAAGTGTCGTTTTGGAAAGTGAAACGGAGTGTGTGGGTGTTGGCTTCAATCTGCAAACGACCCGAAGGGGTAATGGAGGCCGACAAGCCAGAGATGTTGTGAATTTGATTGCGGATTTCTTCCAAGGAAGTATCGTCGGTCCCGCCCATCAGCTTAACGCGAATCGTATGCGTATTGACCGCTCCGGAAGCTAAATCGTGCACCTGAATTTCGAACTGACCATTTTCCAGTTTTAACGGCAAACCAGCCAAGTCGATCGGCCCGCTGCGATCATCGGTTGCATTGGCGCTGGTTAGCGAGCTGAAGCCCTCGGTACCCTGACCCTGAGAGTGAATACGGTTGAACTGTTCGATCAAGTCCCGGGCAAATTGATCCAAGTCGCTGGAGGCTGTGCCGATGGCCGTGTCGCGGGCGGAGTAAAGTCCGGCCAACCGTCCGCCAGATACTTTTAAGGGAGAATCGGTATCCGCCAAGCGAACTTCAGGTGTTGTTCCCAAGCCCTCATCGTCCGGGCGCAACGCGAACTTTACAGGCCGTTGAATACCATCAGCCACAAGGTATTCGCCTCCAACAAAGACCGTGACCGAACCACTGGCTTGTTCAGAGGCGCGTATGTCAACGACACTGGCCAGCTCTTGCAGACGTTGCAGCCGCTCGTCCCGCAAGCCGACCGCATCGCTGCCACCGCTAGTCCCCCCCTCGGTCTCTACAATGCGTCGGTTCAATTGTGCGATACTGGCTGTCAAACGATTGATGTCATCGACTGACCCGCGGATCTCTTGGTTAAGGTTGGTTGAGATTCCGTTGAGCTGCGTGCCAATCGTGCGAATGTTGTTCGTCAGTGTTTTGCCCCGTTCGATAACCAGGCGGCGGAGCGAGTCATTGCCAGGTTGGTTCAGCACATCATTAATGCTGGCTGAAAAATCGTTGAGCTGAGAGCTTAGGTCGTTGTCTGTCAGCTCTCCCAGGATCGACTCCAGCTGTGTATAGGCCGCGCTGACCGCCTCACTGGCACTGAGACTGCTTTGTGTTTGCCGCAAGCGCTCCACCACAAAATCGTCCAGCTGCTGGACAACGCCCACAGCTCGAACGCCGTACCCGAGCACCACGCCGCCAATCCGCATGCCAGCTGCTGGTGCTTGGATCAGCTCCTGGCGAATGTAGCCTGGCGTATTGGCGTTGGCAATGTTGTTGCCAACGACCTGCAACCCCTGCTGCGACACATTGAGCGCATTGGAGGACTGCTGGATTGTCGAAAAAAGGGACATACAACTCTGCCTTCAATCCCGTGGAAATGCTCAAAGACTCGCATCGAGCAGCTGGCCGCCCCCGTCGAGCGCGTGGCGCGAAAGATAGACTGGCTGTTGAGACGAGCCAAGCATCATCAGGGAGATCGAATCACGATAAAGCTGGAGCCTTTGGTTGAGCAAGATCCAACTCGCGGCATGCAACCGCCTCAAATCGGACAGCTGTTGACGGGCAGCGACTATCGAAGCCCGCAGCCGCGGGCGCTGCCATGCCGGAAGACTTCTAGCTAGGCAGTGTAGATCGCTAGATGGCAGCCCAATCCCCTGAGCGTCCATGAGCAAATTTTGACGACTCTTCACGATCTCCGACAACTCAGCGGTCAACCCGGTGGCTTGACTTTCAAACTCGGTCAACTCCGCGATGTTCCCAGTGATCGCAGCTGCCTCGCCACGACTCAACCACTCTAACCAGCGCCGATTGATCTCGGACAACTGAAGCAAATAAGACTCCAACCGAAAGGTAATCGAATTCGTGTCTTGCATCGGCCTAGGCTCCACCCGGCGAGGCCTCGCAATCCGAATGACTGGAGCACCTCATCTCTAAGATCGGCAGATTGGCGAATAAGATTCAAGTTAACTGGCTGTAATCTGAGAGGGTCCTTGGCAACACGCCTGAGGGCAATGTCAGCGAGCGCCTCGCGTGGCAGAAGCAGCGGAAGCTGCCGAGCAACTGGCAAGATCTCACTAGCGTCCATAGCAAGCATTGGGTGGGCCGTTGGTGCCAAACGCCAGCTGCCGCTCATGATTGGGCGGATTGCAGGCGGCGACCAGCGCGTATCGATGCAAACACCGAATAAAGCAGGGTAAGCACGGTTAGGGGGATGACAAAGTACACGAAGACTGCCGAGAATCCTCCGCTAAAATTAGGATAGCTTTGCGAGGTGATCAAGAAAACGGTGTAAGCCACGTAATAAAAGGTGAGCATCGCACCCTCGGCTCTTGAGATCACGCCGCCCGTGAAAAAGATCGGTAGGCATAACACGGCGACTGCCACCATAACCGGGATATCAAAGCTGAGCGCCATCGGGGCCACGGGCATTCCTTGCGGTGCCACGATGCTGCTAAAGCCCAAGACGCAAAGAATGTTGAACAAATTGCTCCCGACCACATTCCCAACAGCGATGTCGCGCTCACCCCTAAAACTAGCCACCACCGATGTGACGACCTCGGGAAGCGAAGTCCCTGCCGCCACGATGGTAAGACCAATAACCAATTCGCTAACGCCCCACAGCGTAGCGATGGTCACCGCGCCGCTGACAAGCCACCTCGAACCCAAACCGAGCAGGAGCAACCCGACGAAAATCAAGCCGACTTGCCCCAAACGGGATGAGTTCAGCTTATTCAACACCGGTAGCTCGCTCTCAAACTCGTCGATGACCGCTTGGTTCTCCTTGCGACTTTGCAAAATGCAAAACACGATGTAGGTGACCAGCGCCGTGACCAGGACAATTCCTTCAAGTCGGGAGAAGTTTAGGTCCAGCGCGAAAAACCACATCACCACCGAAGCGGCGACAAGCAACGGTACATCGATGCGGATCAGTTGACTTGAAACAATGAGTGGAGCAACCAAGGCAGCCAAACCAAGTATCAACAGCACATTCAAGATATTGCTACCGATGACGTTCCCAACTGCCACATCCTCCGCGCCCGACAGCGCCGCCTGCAAGCTCACGCCAAGCTCCGGGGCGCTCGTCCCGAATGCCACCACCGTTAAACCGATCACCAACGGCGAAATTCGCATCGCTCGCGCGAGTAGCGAAGCACCCCGAACGAGCAACTCCCCACCAATCACGAGAGTTATTAAGCCACATACGATCAAGGCCAACGGCAAAACCAAATCACCCATTAGAACTAATTCCCCCTTCGCTGAACTGGCCAGCGAGCAGAGTGGGACGGTAATAGAAAATCGTCAATGAGGACCACTATCGACGATTCCAGCCGATTGTGCCACCCGGCATACAGGCTGCATTGAATGGCATGCGGAGCGTTGAAACCCGTTTTGCACTGCGAAAGTCAACTTCCAAGTTAAAAAGAAGTTGCTAGTCTGACAACCGCTTCTGCGGGCAAGATTTAAAGTTTGGGGATGGGGCGTTTGGGGGGCGGGGGAGGCAACATCTGAGCTTGGTCGTCTTGGGGAGGCGTTGGAACGGGGTTGTTGGCGGCAGCTGCAGCGTTCGGCGCTGGGGGATTCAGGTCGGTGTATTCCTCGACCCACTTCCAACCCAAAGGGGTTTCCAGCTCGCGGGACGCCAAAAGCCCCCAGGGAGTCCCTTGGTGCTTTTCTGCCACCTCGGTCAACAAAGCGATGGCGCGTTCGGCTTCTTTCTCAACTTTGCTCCCTACACTAATCTCCCGATCGCGGCGTAGAATCCAGGTGTTGTTTTGCGGCGTTTCAAAATTCATCCCACGTTTGGCTTTCGCAAGCATCTGGTTGTAGGCATGGGTGCGAACGCGGTGGGCCAGGACCGTACCGTAGGCCAAATCGAAGCCAGCAATCCAGCGGGGAGAAACTTCTGTGGCCCGATGTGTTTCACCGACTGACAATACGCCGACGAGCGCATCCAGTTGCGGTTCGACCCTTGCCGCCGGTTGTTGTGCTTGAGTGAGCGAGGTCACCAAACCAGCCTCATCGGTTTTGACGAAGCGCGTCTGAGGGTTAACCAGCGTGTCGACGCGCGGAAGCGTCGCCGCCCGCGCAAGAACTTGACGCAATGGACTGGCACTGACCCGTTTCATATAGTCTTCTGCAGAAACATAATCCGGCCGGTATTTAACCATCACCTCAGGGTCAAAGAAGTACTCCAAGTTGGCAGCAAAGGGCTCAATATCCTCGCCCCTCACGCGCTTATCGGTTTGTCGATTTGGATGGACGGTAAAGTAGATCCCCCCCGTTTCGTAGGCTAAACGGCTGAGTCCAAACGGCCCGAATCCTGAATCAACCACTGGCTCTTCGTAGACATCGTCACGATATCCCAGTCGCACCCGTTCAGGCATGATCGATTCGGGCCCTTGATCGACTTCGGCCCATTGCGGAGACTGATCGAACTGTGGATCGGGATCGACGTATTTTACGAAGGTCACATCGCGACCGAACGGGGCCGGTACGCCGATGACATAGACAGGAATGGCGTACTTAGTGCATTCCTTGATGGTTGCATCCAAACCCTGGATGTCATTGCCCCGTTCGTCCGTCACCGCGATAAACATCACATTTCTTTCGGGACCGCGCCCCGTTTTGCTACTGCGGTACGCTTTGAACTTTTCGACTCCCTTGTAGAGAGCAGAGAACACAAACTCCATGCCGGATGCATCGAGTTCGATGCTGTCGATGGCGTTGCGGATTTCATCGATGTCTGCGGTGGGCTTGGGAGTCAACAGATTTACCCGTTCGCCAAAGGCAAAAATGGAAGTCAACAGCGGCTCCTCTGCAAGTTTCCGTTGGCTCATTTCCTCAGATGAACGACCGACGATTCCTAGCTCTTCGTAGATGCGATCGAAGCGATCGCGAATTTCTTGTCGACGCTTGGAGAGACTGCCCGATTGATCAAAAAACCAAACCACCAGCGTGGGACGTTCTTCCATCGAGCGCAGGATTTCGAAAGTGATGCGATCCACGGCTCCGTCGGTTCCCGTCGTTCCAACCCCGGTCATTCCCTTAACGACCGTGTCGCTCCGAACTAGCCCAACCGCTTTCTCCAGCCGCTGGTTAAGGTCATACGTGGCGTTGACCGCCGGTGGTTCCATGGAGGGCGAAGGCAACTCGGAAAGTTCGGCCAGCACAGGCGCCATGCTCAACGCCATGCCACTGGTGGTCGAATCGCTGTTGGCTCCCACCTTGGTGGATGTTTCCTCGGAAACTGCCACCTCTTCGATCAGCGTGAATTCTTCGAGCGGTTCGACGGGCGACGACTTGAAGAACAGACTCGCCGCATCTTGAGTCGCCACATAGGGCACCACAGCCAGTGCCAGCAAGAACACCACGTGGAACAGCAGGCTTACCAAAAACGCTTGGCTATCGTTTGAGATCCACGGTCCCCCAGTTGACTCATCAGCGGACAACTCATCAGCGGACAACTCATCAGCGAGCAACTCGCCAGCGGGTAACTCAGCTTCGCTGATTTTGGGTGCGTCGAGCGCGGAAGTGAGGCGGTCATCTGCGAGTCGTTTCAGCATCAAAACTTCGCCTTTCCTGCAATCCGAGAGAGTGCGCTCCAAGAGGATACGCTCCATAAACGTACGATTCGATGTGCTAAGCAAACGTCCCGTCTGGCTTGCGAGGCTGACGCCTTGGACACCAGCAGCGGAACCGGAAAACGCAAGGCACCGCTCTTCTAAGTCTAACCAAAGTGCTTCGATAAAGCGATGTTGCTCCCCCGCCGCAGTCCGCTCCGGGGGGCAGTTGGTGCGGAACCAGGCTAACTTTAGCGTTTAGGCGGGTGCCGGGGTACTCAAAATTGAGCAACGATGTGGGAATAACGTTCCGCAAAGGGTGCCCTGCAGCGGTAGCTCAGTTAAAATGAGGGCGCGGTCGAGTCGGTTCGGTAGTAAATCAATGGCGTCGAGGAGCTGTCGTTTTGATCAAGAAGTCAGAAACCCCCCACCTCCCACCTCCCACCTCCCGCTTGCCCCACTGTTCGGAAAGCTGCCTACCCTTGATGAGCGACCCCTGCGGCTTGTCGGACTCCACGAATCAATTTGATATTGAGTTCTCTGTTCCGCTTGTCCACCGACTCCGCTTTACCCGCGATTGTTTTGGCGAAGACTTTCATGTAATTCGCGACCTGCTTGAGCCCGAAGTGGCGGATGCGGCCCGCGTTCAAGTTTGGGTGGATGCGGGACTGGCCGCCTGGGACCCGACGCTCTGCCATCGCATTTCGCAGCACCTCCGAAGCTCGCGCGCCATTGAACTGGTGGCCGACATTGCTTGCTTACCCGGCGGTGAGACGGTCAAGAACGATCCGGCGATCGTCCATCAATTGCTCGAAGCCTTTAACCGGGACAACCTCGACCGTCGCAGCTATGTCATGGTCATCGGAGGTGGCGCCGTGCTGGATGCGGTCGGTTACGCTGCCGCCATCGCCCATCGCGGCATTCGATTGCTGCGAGTGCCCACCTCAACTCTCGCCCAAGCCGACTCGGGAGTGGGGGTCAAGAACGCCGTAAATTGGTTTGGGAAAAAGAATTGGAAAGGGACCTTCGCGACTCCCTGGGGGGTGGTCAATGACGAACACTTGTTGGCGGGCTTGAGCGATCGTGACTTTCGGTGTGGTTTTTCGGAAGCGGTCAAGGTGGCTCTGCTGAAAGATCCTGTATTCTTTGCGTTCCTGCATCAAGCCGCTGAGCAAATCGCGCAGCGTCAGCAACCACACTGCCGCTCGGCTCTCCGCGAATCGGTGCTGTTGCACTTGGCGCACATCACGCGCGGCGGTGATCCTTTTGAACTTCAACAAGCCCGACCGCTCGATTTTGGCCATTGGTCGGCCCACAAATTGGAGGCCATCACAAACTACGCGGTGCGACATGGAGAGGCTGTCTCCATCGGTGTCGCTGTCGATGTGGCCTATTCCCACCTATGTCTTGGTCTGCCCCGCGACGTCGTCGAGCAGACCTTTGCCACTCTTAAAAACTTGCAACTCCCACTGTGGCATAAGGCACTCGATGAAGAAGTGATCTTCGATGGCTTGGAAGAATTCAGGCAGCATCTCGGGGGTGAGTTGACCATCACCTTGCTCGAAGACATCGGCCACCCGGTCAACGTGCACCAGATCGACAAAACGGCCATGCGCGAAGCCATGGCCATGGTGGTCGCTTGGGCTGGCGAATCTCTCGGATGAGCACCGCATGGTCAGCTTAAAGTAGATCGCGGCGACGTTCAGCCGTTCGTTGGCGTCGCTGCTGAGCACGCCAAGTGGCGATTTCTTGATGGTTCCCACTGAGCAACACATCCGGCACGGCCAAGCCCCGATACTCGCGCGGCCGCGTGTACTGCGGAAACTCCAACAACGCCTCGTCCGAAAACGAATCCTCTTCACTACTCCGCTCATCGCCTAGTACGCCCGGAATCAAGCGAATCACCGCTTCAATGATCGCCATCGCGGCGACTTCCCCTCCGTTGAGAATAAAATCCCCCAAGCTGATCTCACGCGGTTTCAGAATATCGATCACGCGTTGGTCAAAGCCCTCGTATCGACCGCACAATAAAATCAGTCGCCGGGCTTGCGTGAACTCGGCCGCAATCGCTTGTTTGAGGGTTTCACCTTGAGGGCTCAACAAGATCAACTCACCCGGGTCCGCGCACATCGCCCGCACGGCTTCGACGCAGTCGACCACCGGTTGCACTTGAATCAGCATCCCTGGGCCACCACCAAACGGTTTGGCGTCCACCTTGTGGTGTTTGTCCTCTGTCCATTGGCGGATGTCGTGCGTGTGCACCTCGACCAAACCGTTGTCGATCGCCTTTGATAGCAAGCTCTCGCCCAGGTAACTGGGGAAGATTTGGGGGAATAGGGTAAGGATGTCAAAGCGAATTATGGATGTCATCGATGGTCGCGGGGTAATTAGGCACCTAGCCATTGCAAGTTTCGGGCTCGAGCTGGAGCCGCACAGGCTGCGCAACCGATAAACTTTAACATGCGCGAATTCCTACGCGTTAGTTTCATCCAAAATGATTGGAGCGTCTACGTGTCTTCGGTTCCCTCATCATCCCGCGCTAGCGACCTGAACAACGGACTTGAGTGGCGCGAAGCCCTCACGCGTTGGATTAGCGACTGGGGGGAGTTGGTCGTCGATGCGATGACAACGCTTGGGGACATGGCGATTTTTGCCTCAAAGATTTTCATGTGGTTGTTCACCGCGCGCCCCTGCAAGGGGACGATCCTGCCGAATTTTTATCATGTGGGGGTCTTGAGCTTGCCTGTCGTGGCCTTGACCGGGACCTTTATCGGCATGGTACTTGCCGTGCAAAGTTACGCGCAATTCAAGGATCTTGGGCTTGAAAGCCGCTTAGGGGCGGTGATCAACATGTCGCTGGTCCGCGAGTTGGGGCCTGTATTGGCGGCGACGATGCTAGCGGGTCGGGTTGGCAGTGCGATGGCTGCCGTGTTAGGCACGATGCGGGTCACGGAGCAGATCGATGCGATGACCAGCATGGGGGCGAATCCGATTCACTATTTGGTAGTTCCGCGCTTCCTGGCTTGCTTGCTTTTGATTCCGGCCTTGACCGTTATGGCCGATTTCATGGGAATTGTGGGGGGCTATTTTTACAGCGTGGTTATGTTGGGGATCGACCACTACCAGTACTTAAACAACAGCCGCAAATTTGTGGGTGGGTGGGATTTCTTCATGGGGATTTTTAAGAGTTTTTTCTTTGGTGGAATCATCGCGATCGTGAGTTGCTATCGCGGCTTTCATTGCCAAGCGGGAGCGGAGGGGGTCGGGCGAGCGGCGACGGCGGCGTTTGTCTTTAGTTTTGTGTTGATTCTCGGAGTCGACCTAATGCTTAACATCTTGTTGGACGCGATCTACTCGGCCATTTGGCCAAACGGTGCGAAACTACTCTAATGTCATTCCTGGAACCAGCTCTCTCATCCTCATCCATCAGTGCAGCCAACCGGCCGCCACTTGTGGAGCTGCGCGATATGACGTTGACCTTCGCCAAGCAAACGATTCTGAACCATATTCAGCTGTCGATCCCGCGTGGTCAAACGGTGGCGATGATCGGTGAAAGTGGCTGCGGAAAAACCATGCTGCTGAAATCGATCGTGGGTTTGATGCAACCCACCGGCGGACAGGTGCTCTTCGAAGCCCGCGATATCCATGGCCTAAACGACATCGAAATGACCGACCTCCGCAAGAAGTTCGGCTTCGTATTTCAAAACGCGGCCTTGTTCGACAGCATGACGATCGGCCAAAATGTGGCTTTCCCGCTGATCCAGCATAGTCTCGCTTCGGGCCGCGACATCCATCGCATCGTGTGCGATCGACTGGCCGAAGTTGGCTTGCCAGAAAACGTGATTCCCAAACGTCCCTCGCAATTGTCGGGCGGCATGCGCAAACGGGTTGGCTTGGCGCGGGCTTTGGTGCTGGAGCCGGAATTGATGCTGTACGATGAGCCGACGACGGGGTTGGACCCAATCATGAGCGACGTCATCAATGAGCTCATGTTACGCACGCGCTTGAAGGCTGGCGTCACCAGCTTGATTGTCACCCACGATATGCGGACCGCCCGCAAGGTGGCTGACCGAGTGGTGATGCTCTATCCCTTTGCGCGTTTGAAGAAAGGGGAGAATCAAATCATCTTCGATGGTCCTCCCGAAGAGCTTGACACTTGCAAGGACAAACGGGTGAAGCAGTTCGTGAACGGTGAAGCCGGAGAACGATTGATGGAATTGAGGCAGGCTGCTTATTCAGGTTTTGATGAGACTCCCATGCTGGCGGATACTTACGCACAAAAATCACACGAGAGGTAACGGATAGGACTGCATTGAGCACCAGTTGACGCGCTGCGACGCAGCTAGTAGCCAGGGAATGGAACCGGCCCGACTCAATCAGGACGAGAGGACTATGGACGAACAAGGCTATAAATTCGGAGTGGGAGTTCTGGTGGTTGCATCGATGGTGATTGCAATCATCCTGATTCTATTCTTCGGCGCGGCCCCCAATCTTTTTGCGCGCCGCTATGAAGTTACGATTCGCTTCAATGCAGCTCCCGGCGTGGCGACCGACACCCCCGTACGCAAAAATGGCGTACAAATTGGTCGGGTCAAGGCGATCAAACTGTTGGATGAAAAAGGGGTCGACCTGACACTCGAACTTGACTCAGACTACAAGATCCGCGCGGGTGAACTCCCACGAATCGATGTCGGATCGCTCATCACGGGCGATGCCATCGTCGAGTTTGTGCCCCCCACGCCGGAGAGTCTCCTGGAGCGCTTTGACGGTGCGGGCGGTTCACCCGCCAACGGAATGCTTGACGAAAACGAAGGGCTGCTCGCCTCCACGCCCATCAAAAACGGCGATTTCCTTTCCGGCGGAACGGTAGCTCCCGATCCCTTCGATGCGATCGTCAACATGCAACAGTCCTTCGGCACCACGCTCGTAGCCATCGAGCAGGCTGGCAACCAAGTCACCTTGCTCGCGCAGGATGTCCGCCAAATGCTCGGGACGGGGGACGGCGAATTGAAGAAGATTTCGCAGAAGGTTGAAATGACCATCGACAACTTCAACACGACACTCAATTCGATCGAAAGTGTCTTCAACGATCCGAACTTGAAATCCGCCATGGAAACGGTCGCCAACCGTCTGCCAGGTTTTGTCGATGACATCGAAGGGGTGATGGTGCAAACGCGAAATACCCTGGCGGCTTTCGAAGGGGTTGGCCGCGAAGCCGAAACGACGATGCGCAACGTCTCCAGTCTTACCAAACCCTTTGCCGAACAGGGGGACAAAATCGTGGGCGATGCTCTAAGCGCCCTGAGCAATCTCGATGCCCTGTTGGCTGACTTGCGGAAAGTCAGCGGCCGGATTAACAACAGCCAAGGCACCGTGGCCAAGCTTCTCGACGACGATGAGTTGTACTATACCTTCATCAACACGTTGCAGAATGTGGAGCAGTTGACCCGGCGACTGCAGCCGATCGTCGAGGATGCGCGGGTCTTCTCCGACAAAGTCGCCCGGGAGCCATCGAGCTTGATCGACCTCCGCGGGGCAATCAGCGGACGGCCGAGTGGCGGTCTCAAGTAGGCCGCAGGCAAGCTTCTGCTGGCCATTCCCTACACGGCCCCAGGACCGCGACCGGAGCCATCGATGGTAATTGCCTCATCGGTCGGCAAAATAAAGATCTTGCCATCGCCGATACTTCCCTCGGTCCCAGTTCGGGCGACGCGCAGAAGCGTATCGATCGTGCGGTCGACAAAATCGTCATTCACCCAGATCTCCAGTGAGATCTTGCGAAGCATGTTGACTTGATACTCCAAGCCGCGGTAGGTGGCCGTTTGCCCGCGCTGCCGCCCATAACCTTGGGCATCGCAGACCGTCATCCGCTCAACTCCCACTTGATAGAGTGCATCGCGCACCGCGTGCAATTTTGTTGGTTGAATAATGGCCAGCAACAGTTTCATCGGGACACTCTTTTCTCTGCCGAAACGGCCATAGGATGGCACCCCCCTGCCTGACTGCAGGGGCACTGCATCTTAACTAAACAAACCGTTACACGCAACTGTTCTGTGGATAAATGCAACCTGTCGGATACCGGCTCCCCGTGCAAGTCATCACTCGCATCGACCAGCCCACCCTGCTTTTAGTGAATCTCTCTCAAACTCAAACTCAAACTCAAACTCAAACTCAAACTCAAACTCAAACTTAAACTTAAACTTAAACTTAAACTTAAACTTAAACTTAAACTCAGCTCCAGTCTCCTCGTTGAGCTTGAGGACTCCTACTCCTACTCCTACTCCTACTCCTACTCCTACTCCTACTCCTACTCCTACTCCTACTCCTACTCCTACTCCTACTCCTACTTAGAAATTAGAACTTAGAGAATCCATCGTCACTGCGAGTGCAAGTACCATTGCATTGAGTACGAGTAGGAATTTCCGCCCACCACAACTCCCTCACGGTCCTCGCTGCGATGTCGCTTCGAGGTTCGTAAAGCGGAATTGACGGACCGGGATCTCCAGTTGCATCGTCAGCCAAGCTTGAGCCATCAAGCAGACGGGGACTAGTCCCCAGAGTAGCCCATGCCGCCAGCCAAGCTGCCAGGCGGGCGCGGCGGCAGAAACCGTTTCCCCGGCCCCGCTCGCTGCCTCTGCGCTCGCTGCGAAGTGGGCCGCCGTTCCACTCGTCGTACTCACGATGATCGCCGCGCCGATTATCAGGCTGCCGTAAATCATCAGCGAAGTCGGCAGAGCATTGCCGGGCAGCATCAAGTACAGGCATAGCACCAATCCAATTACCAGTAATGCGAGGGCTTGGGCCCTTGGCAAATCGGCAGCGGGATAACACGGCAAGCGACCTCGGTAGACTTGCCACAGCGCGTAGGCCAGCAACAGCAACGCGATGACTTCGAGGCCGATCAACAGCCCGCGGGTCGACAGACCTACGATCACCTCCGGTACTTGCCCGCTCTTCAGCCAGCCCGAGATATTGGTCTGGGAATTGAACACGAACAACATTCCCAGCAGGACGAAGGCCGCCAAATAGTTAAAGCCCCCTGGCGGCACATCCTCCTCAGCGGTTTGCAATTTCCCGTTGCGCAAACGCAAGATGGCCAGGGCCATGCCAGCCCCCATCACGCCGCCGAAGAATTGTTCCATGAGGGTCCAGTAACCGAACTCTTGCAACACAGGATACGCACCAATCGGACCCCACTTGCCGCGTCCGAGAGCCTGAATGAAATCCCCGACTGCAAAACCGTATCCCCCTGCCAGCAAGCCGTAGCCGGTCAGCATCAAGGCCGCGCGATTTTGTTGTCGCCAAAAATGAAGTATCAAAGCGGCTTGAATGCCGATGCAGCCAGCCCATGCATCGCCGCGTGAAGGATTGATGCGAAAGCCAGTCAGCCCCACCAGCAGCCACATGGCCAACAACCAACCACATCCCATCGCAGCCAGCAGTCCACCCACTGTTCGGTAACGCGTTGTCAGCGCGTAAAACAATCCGCCGATCACTGTCGCGACAATTGCCTGCAACCAGAGTGTGTCGTACAGCCACGCGGTTTGCGTGGGTTGCTCGGGATCCTTGGCGAACAGCCCCAATCCCCAGCCCGTTGCTCCGCTGAGATCGAGCAAAAGCCAAGTCGTGTAGAGCGCGAGCATGGGGACTACAGCTGACTCAAGCAAGGAACGTTTGGCTGTTAGCCCGAGCGCGAGGAATCCCGCGCCAATGCCGCAATACAGGGCACCGACAATGAATAAAGCACTGTAACCGTACAGGCTATTGAGGAAGCTCCCGCCCATGCTGTAACCGATCAACAACCCATAGCTGCTGGTACCGCCGAAGCCCCAGCCGATGGCGGCTAGAAAACCGAGTAGTGCTGCGCGTTTCCACCAGTCTCCGCGCATCGCGCAGGCTGCCAGGGTCAAGCCCAGCATGGCACCGGGCAGCATCGCGCCACGCGAATGGCCAAATGATCCTCGGATTCCCCAGCCAGCCGCCATGATCAAGGCGGCGGCGATCATCAATGGCAACGCATTGCGGATAGAAAAAGATGAGCAGGCTGGTGGACTGGATTGCTGCATGGGTCATGTCACCTGGGTGCGTTGCGCGCAGTGAATTGTTATTGAAGGTTGTCTCCCGCGGTTTTGCCCGCGGTTTCGAAGTGGACTCGAACGCTACAAGCCGAGTATCGTCGCCAGGAATCTCCCCTGCGTCAATCCTGAAGACTTCTTTAGGTCGTCGGAAAGCAGCCGCTTGGTGCGGATCACTGATAGTTTTCCGCCGTCCGTTCAGTCATACTGCGCACGGACATGTTCGAACTGGCGCTAACCCCTTCCACGTTCAGATCATCGACTTCTAATTCCTCGCTCTATTTATTTGGAATGGTGACTTTACATGAGTTGGAAACTTCGATGCCTCTTCATCTGCTGTTTTGGAATCGCGGCGGTACCTGCGCTGGCGCAGCCGCCGGTTGACACGGTCGACCAAGAGGTAGTGGCAAAGATCAAAGCCGAGGGGACGGACAATTCGCAGGTAATGCAAACGATCAGCTATCTTACGGACGTCTATGGACCGCGTTTAACCGGTTCACCCGATTCCAAAGTGGCCGCTGAATGGACCATTCGTCAACTCGATGAATGGGGTTTGCCGGGTGGGAAAATGGAACCTTGGGGACCGTTCGGAAGGGGCTGGACCCTGGAAAATTGCGTGGTAAGCATGGTCGAGCCCACTTACTCGCCAATCATTGCGCACGTCAAAGCTTGGTCACCTAGCACGACCCGCTCTGTGCGCGGCGTGCCGATCTATCTCGATGTAAAAACCCCCGAGGATCTCGACCAGTATCGGGGGAAATTGGGGCGGGCGATCGTGTTGATCAGTCCGCCGCGAGAACTGAGCGCCCTGTTTGAGCCACCAGCGATTCGCAAAACCGAAAGCGACCTGCTGCGATTGGCCAATGCCGCGCCGCAGAGCGGCGGTCGACGAGGAGCCGCAGGGGGCAGAGGCGGACGCTCAGCCAC
>JBGSHW010000154.1:0-8867 GCA_041751975.1 Pirellulaceae bacterium | reverse complement strand
TTTTGAGCCAGGATCATTCCTGTCGTGCGGCTGTTGCTCGCTTGATTGCCCATCGCGTTTCACGAGGAGAAAGTCCTTGCTCTGCGGAAACTGGCGCTTACTGCCAAGCCAGAAAGCGACTCCCCGAAAAGTTCTTTTCGGACGTTGCTCGTAAAACGGGACAAGCGTTAGATGACAAGTCTCACCAGCGCTGGCTTTGGAAAGGTCGCCGCGTCTTGGCCTAGGATGGCTCCACCCTATCGATGCCCGATACTCCGGAAAATCAGAAGGCATATCCCCTCCCCCAATGTGCCAAATTGGTCACTGCTCCCGGCGTACATGGGTGACAAGTTGCAGCCTTCTTATTACGAGCTCTTGGGCCACGACGATGGGCAGGTAGAATTCAGTCTATTGCAGCTCCGCTGGCATCATGGAATCTCTCATTCGCGCGGCGTTGAACCGCTTTTGGTCATTTGCCTTGACTATCGCTTCGGAACAGACTCTGAATCCACTCGCATTTAGTGAACAAGGGGACTTCCTAAAAGGCCTTGCTCACTTGAAGGCTTCAGAGACCCCCGAGAGCCAGTTTACATGTGTGGTTGGCTCTCGTTTGAGTAGGTTCGCGACAGTGTCGGTTGTGTAGGCATACTTTCCAGTGCTAAACGTTCCCGTGATTTGGGCTAAGGCATGGGCGTTCCAAGCTGGCATTCCAGCGTCGACTAAACTTGCTTCCATGGCCCAGCACCACAGGAGACCGTGAGCAACTCGCTGAGCAGGGGCCGCATCATGCGATACCCTGCCGCTGCTCGGACCTCACGGCGATTCGACGGTGGCGGCGACGATGATCGGAGCGGTCTGATCGGGGCCTTTGACAAACTCGACGCGGGCCACGCTGTCGGTTTTCTTGGGGACCACTTTCAAATATCGCACCTGACGCCCGCCCAGCGTAAAGGCCAACTTGGACTCGGGAACGTCAATTCCGGCATTGATGTAGTCGGCGAAGTGAATCCCGTCGAGCAGCCGATGGTCCTCTGTGCTGCCATCTTCGTAATGGAAGCGAACGATCATGGTCAGCGATTTTCTTGGTTCGCCGCCGTTGAAGCCCCAGCCACTGATGCCGCTGAGCAAGTGCAAACCAGCCACAGGTGAGCTAACCGGCAACTCAGCCGACTTAGGCATCTTGGGTGGCGAAACGCCGTTGGGACCGTAGAGCATCAACACATTCGCAACGCGATCCTCTTGTGGATCGACCAAATGAAATGGAATGCCTTCGAAGGTTTTCGGTTCCCAATCGCGGAAGTTCAAGCGCTCGGTGCGACTGTCGCTTTCGAAGAACATATCCTTGGTACTCACCACCGTCGCTACTTTACGCATATCCAATGGAAAGTACTTGCCGCGGGCCGACAAAAAGGCAAGCAGGTCGGCCATGGCTGTCGGATCGAGCTGCTTTTCAAAGCCTTCGGGCATCGTGGACTTGCGGCTGGTGCGGATTTCTTCGATGTCCTCGCGATGCAGCGTGTGACGCTTGGCGGTGGCATCGAGGATCTCGATCGCTGTGCGAGTTTCATTCGACATGATTCCCGAGAGGACTTGTCCGTCGATGGTCAAGACTGTGTAGGTTCGGAAGTTCCCCTCCACACTGCGACTTGGATCAAGAATATGAGTTAGCAGTTCCAGCCGCGGGTGGGCGGCCATGCCGGTCAGGTCCGGCCCCACTTTGTTCCCCTCACCGTTGTGCACATGGCAATTCGAACACTGCGCTTTGTAGAACACTTTGCCACGCTGTGCGTTGCCACCGCTGGCGACAAGTGGAGCGTAGGTGTCAATGACACTCTGCCGATCGGCGTCTGGCAAGCCACCGGTCCGCTTCAACAGGGCTTGTGCGCGGGCGGCAAGCTCTGCGTTGGGATGCCCGGAGAGCGATTGCTTTTGGTCCAGGGGCAAGTCGCTGATGTCGAGTGAGCCATTGTCAAAGCAATCGAGCATGTCGTTGGTCCAATCCGAGCGGACGAGCATCAGCGTGAGCACTTTGGGTCGCATTGCGGGGGTCAAACGCGACAAGCTCTCGCCAACTGCCGCACCCAGTTCCTTGGCGTTGGAGTCCTTGAGGGCTTGCAGGATCGCATCGCCAAGTTCTGGATTGAGCCGCCCGTCGAGCCGTTCGATCAAGAACTGAGCGACTTGCGGGTCATGGCGACGGAAGCTCGCCAGATCTTCGACCGCCGCACGACGCGCTTCGACTTTCGCGCTGTCGTCCGCGATCGTCTCCATCAGCGTCGTGGCCAAAACTTCGGCTTGCTCGTTCAAGCACTGGCTTTCCCACAGTTCAGCCAAAGCGATGACGCGCAGTTTGCCTGCAGCATCGCTCGTGTCGTGCAAGGTAACCAAGGCACTTTCCAAGTTCTCGGTCACCTTGGGGCGACGCTCGCTGGACATCCCCTGGGAGATCCCTCCGAGAATTGCCGACGCGATTTGCGGCGGTGCCGTCCCGAGCTGCGCGAGCAAACCTTCCAGTTGTTCGATGCGACCTCCGCGGGAAAAGTGCTGAGCGATTCGTTCGAGTGTCGCCAGCGTCCGGCCACGCGATGGAGCCTGCGAAGCGGCCTTCGATGCTGCCGAGTCTGTGGCCGAATCTCTAGCCGAATCAGCGGGCTCGGTCGCTAGCGCGAGTTGGGTGCAAGCCAGCAAAAATGCTTGGTCATTCTGAGCTGCAGCGGAAGTCACGGCATCGATCAGCCAACGATCGTTGGCCGTCCCAGCAGCGAACAATGCTCTGGCGATTTCCTCGCCGGCGCCTGGCGTGGCAGGTGCGTCGGCGATGGCCAGCAGCCCAGCCATGCGGACGTGAGGCTCAGCATCCTGCAGCAATTTGGCAGCTAAAATTTGTTGTACCGTTTGCTCCGTATGAGGAGCCGAGAGGGCAGCCGTGCGGCGCACGGCGGCCGACGGATGCTGCAGCGCGGCGTACCAAGCAGTCAGCCCTGCCGCCGGGACTTCGGTCTTCGTCGCCAGCCCCTCGAGCACACGCAGCGCGTGGATGGCCCCGACATTCAAACCGATTGCATCGGTGGTGGTATCTTGCATCAGCGCGATCAACTCGGGCACGATGTCTGTTTGTCCCCGATCAACCAGCAACCGCTGCGCATGCAATCGCCAGAACATATTCGTGTGCCTGAGAGCGGCGACGAGCTCCGCAGGTTGCACACTCGCCGCAGACAGATTGAGCGATTCAACTGGCTGCGTCGTAGGGTTGGGAACGATGCGGTAGATGCGTCCGCGGGTGGTGTCCCGCAGCGGCGTTTCGTAGGCACCTCGGGCACCGGTCTCAAAGCCGGTCGGCGTTGGATTGTGCTGGACAATAATGTTGTACCAATCGCTAACCCACACGTAACCATCCGGTCCGACTTCGGCAGCGATTGGCGCGCACCACTCATCGTCGCTTGCTACCAGGTTGCCTCCGTAGTTCGCCGAAAAATCGGTGCCTTGGCTGGTCAGGTCCATGATGGCGACGAGGTGCCCGGTTGGTTCGGCGATAAAGGCCGTTTTATTCCAGTAACCGGCTGGATAACTACGGGCGGTGTACAAGGCATGTCCCGCAGCGGCGGTAAAGCCACCAAAAAAGTCGACTTGGCGAACGTTTTCCGTTAGTGGATAGAATGCGTAGCCGGGTGCGATGTTGTCTAGCACGCGGGAGTTCCAGCCGCGGACCCGTTCGTAATGCCGATTGGCGATGGGTGCATAGACACTAGGGCAACCATTGGCGGTTGAACCGAACAAATGCCCTTCTTCGCTGAAGCCCAGTCCCCAGGAGTTATTGTTCGTGCTCCGCAAGAACTCCAGCTTCGAACCATCCGCTTTGAAACGCACGAAGCCTTGACCGAACTGATGGCGTTCACCCCCGACCGTACCGCGAAAGCCGGAATAGCCCACGATCGTGTAGAGCCAATTGTCGGGACCATAACGCAGGTTGCTCGGCCCAGCATGGGTATCGTACGTACCCCAGCCGGTGAAGAGCACTTGGGTCGCATCGCAGCGATCGTCACCATCGGTATCTTGCAGGAAGAGGGTGTCGGGCGCTTGGTGCACGATCAATCCGCCGTTGGCAAAGGCCATGCCGGTCGGAATGCTCAAGCCCTCGGCAAACACCGTGAACTTATCGGCTCGGCCGTCACCGTCGGTATCTTCGCAGATCTTGATCTGATCGCGTCCTTGGCCGCGTGGCTTAAGGTCGTTGGGGTAGTCGATCGTCTCAGCTACCCACAGGCGTCCGCGATCATCCCAAGTCACGCACAGGGGCTTGCCGATCTCGGGCTCGCTGACAAACAGTTCTGCAGTGAAACCGCTCGGTAGGCTCAGTCGCTCGGTCGCACCCGCGGGTGACAACGGCTTTTGAATCTTGCGGATTACGGCGTCGGTGTTGCCGCTGTGGCGGTAGTTGGGGAGTCCCTTCCCTTCGTCGGTCTCGTACTCAAAATTTGCAGGCCCAGCGATCGGCTTGGCGATACTATCGAAGACTTCAGCCTCTCCTGCTGCCCAACGAATGCCCCGTTCGATCAAGGCATGAAAGCCGGGGTTCTCCCAGGTGCGATGATCGTGACCGTAGGCAGTATAGAACACGCGTCCTTGTTCGTGCGTGCGGACCCAAGTCCACGGTTCGGCCCGCCCTTGCTCTTCCCGCGTTTGCAACACGATGCGGTTGTGTTCATTGTGCAAGTGATGTTCGTAAGTCTCATCCCAGGTCATGAAGGCCAAGATGTCATTAACAACAGGATGCTCCGGAGCTTCGACGCGGGTGGTGAACTCCCCCGTACCATGCCGCTGGAATTGGGCACCGCACAGTTCGACTAACTTGGGTTGGTTGCGAAAGCAGTAAGACGCACAGTGAATGGGGACGTAACCTCCACCGCCGGCCACGTAGTCCAGGATGGCTTGGGCAGGTTCGTCGTCCAAATGGTCGATGTTGGCGTAAACCAACAGCGCATCAAACTGCTTGAGTTGCTCGACCGTCAGAACACTCAGGTCATCGGTGTATTGCACGTCAATACCCGCGCGGTCCAGGACCGGAATTAACTGTTCCGCGCGGCGGCTGGGTTGATGGTGTCCTTGGTCACCCAGGAACAACACGCTCAGTCGCGGCTTGTCAGCCACAGCCGACTCGCAAGGCACACAAGCCAATAGCCCAATGCAGCACAACGCAATTTCAGCAAGACCGCTCAGGAAATTGCGAGGTGGCAGACAGTCCGTTCGTTGGGAGCGATTCAGTTTAAAGCGATTCAGTTCAGAGCGATTCACTGGTTCGTCTCCAAGAGTTGGCTGGTAGGGTGGGGATTTTGCGGCTGGCAGGAGTTGAGGATTTTCACCAAAACGTCTCAAGTGCCCCTTCGTGAACGATTTCTCGCAGTAATTCCGAGAAAATCGGGCGATCAATGTACTATGATAGAGCGAAAAACAACCTTTAGCTATGAGTTATTTTTCCATGTAGATGAGTTTCTTCACCGTTCCCCCCCCAATTTCTTCACCGTTTCTTTTCAGCGAGGCGGCCATGCGTTATCGAGTTGCTTTGTTGATCGAGACATCCAATGCGTATGCCCGGGGGCTGCTACGCGGCATTTATTCGTTCGCCCGCGAGCAGGGGGCTTGGGCGACGTTTCTCCCAGAGCAAAGTCGCGGGGAATTGCCCACGGAGTTTCTCGAGCGTTGGCGGGGCGACGGGATCATTGCGCGAATCGAAAACGATCGGATTGCGGCAGCCGTAGCCGCTTGCCAACTGCCGATCGTCGATGTCAGCGCCACCGGGGCACTGCCGGGCGTCCCCTGGGTCGAAACCCACGATGAGTCGATTGCCCAGTTGGCGGTCGATCACTTTCTCGAACGGGGTTTTCGCAATTTTGCCTTCTGCGGCGACGATCAATTTGCCTGGTCAAGGTATCGACGCGAAGGGATGCAGCGGCTCCTGGCCCACAAGGGTTTATCGCTGCACGCTTTCGGTGGCACGGCCGAGAACGGGGCGGGAGATGAGGAACGACGGTTGAGCCACTGGTTGCGGCAGCTACCCAAGCCGGTTGGCGTACTGGCTTGCTACGACATCCGCGGCCGCCAGTTGATCGAAATCTGCCAAAGGAATGCGTGGGCCGTCCCGGAGCAAGTGGCCGTGCTGGGGGTCGATAACGACGAATTGGTTTGCAACTTGGCAGAGATTCCGTTGTCGAGTGTCATCCCCAACTCGCACTCCGCAGGCTATCTGGCCGCATCGTTGCTGGCGCAGCACTTGGCCGGCGAGCCCGTTGAAGCCAAAGCCCACCTTTTAAAACCGCTGGGCATCGTGACTCGCCAGTCCACCGATTCGCTGGCCATCGATGACGAGGAAGTGATTCGGGCGATGCAGTTCATTCGCGAGCACGCTTGCTCGGGGATCAAAGTCGAAGATCTGTTGCAAGCCAACCGACTGACCCGCCGCGTGCTTGAGGCGCGCTTTAAGCGCTACCTCGGGCATTCGCCACACGAGGCGATTCAGAGGGTTCGCCTGCGGCGGGCCGAGGAGCTGCTCACCGAGACCACTCTCCCGTTAGCCTTAGTGGCCGATCGCGCGGGCTTCATGCACACCGAATACTTCAGCGTCGTCTTCAAACGGGTCAAAGGGATTTCGCCCAATCAGTTTCGACAACGCTACACTTCCCACAGCAGTGGCGGGCAGTAGCAGGAAGACGGCTTGCGGGATCTTAGCCTTTGCCGGGCCAAGCTGCCCACCAAGTGCGGAAGAGTTGCCATTGCTGTTCCAAGTACGCACGCTGCGAGCGACTGAGCGCGTCGGAGCTGTTGATCTGATGCTGATACTCCGGGTTACCTTCCAGGACCATCAAGTGTTTGTAGTACAGCACCAAGTCGGGGCCTTCGTCGTAGGTTGACAAAACCATGAGCGCGCTATTTAACTCTTCGGCCCACCGCCGGGCCTCGACATCCCCCGCAGCGGCTTGGGTACACAGCGCGACCAACCGCAGCACTTCGCGCGGCAAAGCGTTACCGACTCCCGTGATGGCTCCGACCGCGCCGCAGCGGACGATGCCATGGAAGACTTGCGTGTCAACGCCCACCATGAGTGACAGGTTGGGATCGCCGGTCGTAATGTGTTCGGCAGCGTAGGTCAGTGAGTCGGCGCCGCCGAACTCTTTGAAGCCCACCAGATTCGAAAAGGCGGAGCGCAAGTTAAAGAACAACTCCGCTTGGGTTTCGAAGCCATAGTAGGGACTGTTGTAGATGACCGCCGGTAGACCGTCGGCCGCCTTGAGGATCCCGGCGAAGTGTTCGCGTTGTGCAGCAGGGGAGGTGCCGCGCGACAGCACGCGTGGGATAACCATCAGTCCCGCCGCGCCGACTTGGCGTGCATGTGCGGCGTGAGCGGCAGCTAGTTTCGGGTTCTGAGCGCCGGTGCCTACGATCACTGGCACTTGAGCTTCGACGAGTCGCTGGACGCCCGTCTGCCGCTGGGCATCGGTCAGGAGCGACCAGTCCCCCATGGAACCGCAGTAAACGACGCCGCGCATGCCGATTTCGACTAATTCCCGTGCCTTCGAAACGAGCTGCTCGAAATTGGGTTCCCCGGCGGCGTTGCAGGGAGTCATCAACGCTGGAATACAACCCTGAAATATGTTCGAAGCCTGTGGCACAGTTTTCTCCGCAATCACGTAACGAGCTAAATGAATTAGCTCTAAATCATAACGTATCCGCTGGACAACGTCTTGCTACAATGCCTAAGTTCAACTTTAAAATGCGCACAACGCCCGGCTGGAAACCAACCCTTGATCTCCGCATTTTTGCAGCAGCTCTCTCCGCCACTCACTGGTGAAGAACTATTTGATCATCTGTCGGACATCGTCTACTTCATTAAAGACGCACAGGGCGCTTACTTGATCGTCAACAAGACGTTGGTGGCTCGTTGCGGGGTTGCCAACAAAACGGCTTTGATCGGGCGGACGGCGGCCGAGGTGTTGCGTAAGCCACTCGGAGATCGTTTCGCGGCGCAAGACGCGCGGGTGCTTGGAACGGGGGTGCCGCTGCTTTCCCAAATGGAACTCCACGTCTATCCCTCGGGCGATGTCGGCTGGTGCCTCACGACCAAGTTACCGCTGCGCGATCGCCGTGGAACGGTAGTGGGGCTCGTCGGCGTTTCACAGGATCTGCGGATACCGGACGTGGCCACCGAAGAGTACTTGCAGGTGGCGTCGGCTATTGCCTATGGCGAGGAACATCTGAGCTCCGCTCCCTCAGTGGATGAACTGGCTCGGGTGGCGAACATGTCCAAGTACCAATTGGATCGGCGGATGCGGCATGTCTTTGGTTTGGCCACCGGACAATGGCTACTCAAAATCCGGCTGGATGCCGCCCAACGTCTTCTGCAGCAAACAGAGCAGTCCATCGCCTCAATTGCCTTGCAAGCTGGCTACACCGATCAGAGTGCATTTACACGCCAGTTCCGCCGCTCAACCGGTTTGACACCGGGCGAGTTCCGAGCAGCCCGTCGCATTGTGGCGAGCTAAGGTAGTCCCCCGACTAAGGACCCGTCCGCAATGATCACGCTACCCTCCCCGGGGGAATTCGATTGAACGACACAGGCTGCATTGCAATCAGGCTCGCCAAGAGGCTGACTTGTTGCGTGCTCCGCTCGAAGCCTGCCGCGCCGAAAACCAACCGAAAAGCAGCCGGAAAACCAAGTGTCCTGGAGCACTGACAGTCCGTTGTTTGGGCATCGGTCTAGCGCTTAGGTTTAGTCGCATTTTCGAAGCTAGTGTCCGATGTGTATTGAAAAGTTTTTGGTTGGGGGATGTTAAGCATGGACGAGTTTAAGCTGCGAGGTTTGTAAGTTGGATGGGGTTTGGATATTTGTAAGGGCA
>JBGSHW010000153.1:0-2210 GCA_041751975.1 Pirellulaceae bacterium | reverse complement strand
CAATATGCGGTCGGAGGATGCAACTCCTTACTTGAAGAAAACCTCGAAATTCGCATCAGTTTCACTCACCGTATGCAATTTAGGAGTTGCCCTTTTGCCTCCCAAGTCGGTCCCTTCTTACAGAGTTAGTGAGCACGCGTTCGATTTCCGGATTTGCCCAGCCGCGCCGCTGGTTGCGAAATCGTATCCTAGGCCGGAAACCGCGGAATGCCGAGATGAGCTTCTCGCTAATTGCGGCTTCGAGGAACTCCGATGACGCGGCAGAACTCCTGCTAGCCGTCACGTCGAACGCCGCATCTAAAGTAGACCTTAGCTGGCCAAAAAGTTGGTCACGGACCGTAATCACCTCGACAGAGCGCGACTTCGCAGGTGTGTCGTTTGTTGGAAAGATCAATACGCTTGGAACAAAGACAGAATACCATTCGATTCGCCCCTGACCGGAAAAACAGAATTCGGACCGTGGTGGCAAAACGGCGATCGAATGATCCATCAGAAGCTTGCCATTAACCGGTACGGGGTCTCCAGATCGCTGAACGTACAATGCCCAACCATCGGGCTTGACTGCGCCTCGCGTCAGTAAGCCACTGCCCTCGATTCCATACTGCACTCGCAGCGTCCCCAATTCCCGCTGTTGGATCGACCAGCACCTCTCGTTAGGTTGGAGCAGCCGGACATCCAGGTCCACATCTTGGATGGCCTCAGCATAGGATTCAAAGTTGTTGAACGTGGTGGTCACAGCTTTCCCGATGCTTGCTCGGAAGTCGACTTGCAGCGTAGCCACTACGACGTGACCAGCAAGGTGATTTTACCAGCTTTTTTTTGATTTTGCGAATTTTACGTAGACATACACGTTCCGCCTGAAAAAATTGAGCTCATTGTCTATGCACAGCGCCTGTTTAGGCGGTCAGACTCGTCAGAAATGACTCTTCATCTAAAGAGAACCGAAATGAAAACTCGTAAAATCTGGAACGTTTTAGCACTAACGACTGCGCTTGTCGCCGGGTTGGCGGTGCTTCCTGCGGCTCAAGCCCAAAACAATAAGAAACCCAACATCCTTGTGATCTGGGGTGACGATATTGGCACCGAGAACATCAGCTACTACAACCGCGGTATGATGGGCTTTCAGACGCCCAACATTGACCGGATCGCCAACGAGGGTGTCTTCTTCACCGATTACTACGGCCAGCAGAGCTGCACAGCCGGTCGTGCCGCTTTCATCAACGGTTCCGTCCCAGTTCGTACTGGCATGACCAAGGTCGGCATCCCCGGCGCGCCGGAAGGCTGGCAGAAAACCGACGTCACCATGGCCTCCGTGATGAAGAGTCTCGGCTACTCCACCGGCCAGTTCGGCAAGAATCACCAAGGGGACCGCGACGAGCATCTGCCGACCATGCATGGCTTCGACGAGTTCCTTGGCAATCTTTACCACCTCAACGCCGAGGAAGAGCCGGAGAACGAAGATTACCCTGGCGACCTGGAGTTGCCAGGTGGCAAGACATTCAAGCAGGTCTTTGGACCTCGCGGCGTGCTCCGTTGTAAGGCCGACGGCAAGGGTGGCCAGACCATCGAAGATACCGGCCCACTCACCAAGAAGCGGATGGAAACGATCGACGAAGAAACCGTCGCTGCGGCCAAGGAATTCATTACACGCCAGACCAAGGCTGGCAAGCCGTTCTTCTGCTGGTGGAACGGCACTCGCATGCACTTCCGCACTCACGTGAAGGAAGAGCATCGTCACAAGGGTAACGACGAATACACCGATGGCATGATCGAGCACGACCTGCAGGTCGGCGAACTCCTCAAGCTGCTGGATGATCTGGGCATCGCCGACAACACCATCGTCCAATACTCCACCGACAACGGCCCTCACTACAACACCTGGCCAGATGCAGGAACAACACCGTTTCGCAGCGAGAAGAACTCAAACTGGGAGGGTGCCTACCGCGTGCCCTGTTTCATCAAGTGGCCCGGTCACTTCCCTGCTCGCGAAGTCCGCAACGGAATTGTCTCCCACGAAGATTGGCTTCCCACTTTCGCAGCCGCAGGTGGCAACCCCAACATCGTGGCCCAGCTAAAGAAAGGCGTCGAACTCAACGGACGCCCTTACAAGAACTTTCTCGATGGCGCCAACCAGCTCGACTACATCAGTGGCAAGACCAAGGAGTCGGCGCGCAAGCAGTTCATGTACGTGAATGACGACGGCCAGATCG
>JBGSHW010000152.1:0-146501 GCA_041751975.1 Pirellulaceae bacterium | reverse complement strand
CCATCCCTGTCAAGCTAGCATAGTGCCTCCTCCAAAGCGCGGAATGTGCTGAAATGTGCCCGTTTTATTCCGCTGGAGCGTTTGGGCGGAGGCTTCTTTGGTGATCGAGTAACCTTCTCTAACACTTGCGGCACTGACAGTCGTTGGCAAATTGGTCAACAGTTGCAGTTCGGTATCCCCATCTCGAGTAGCTGTTTTGAGGTTGACCGTGAGCGGCGTAGCCGAACCCGCGACTTGTCAGGTAGTTGAACTTCGATTTCTTGTTCGTAAACCACTTGCCCGGCTGAGTCGACACCGACTTTATTCTTCCGGCAGCCGACGATCTTTCGCCAATAAGTGGACCAGCGCCAAAGTTACGGTCAGCAAAATAAAGAGCTACCCTCTTGAGCTGGTTCATGTAAGGAGCAAGTGTTTGGCTGATCTTGGCTTCGGCCAGAATGGCTGATAACTCCGCCGTACATTCTGCGACCATCGCCTCGCATAGGGGAACTTCAATCCCTGCGCGTTTGGCATAGAAGGCTTGCTTAAAAACGCCAATTTCTTCTTCGTGATCGACGAATGCCGCGTGCGCTGAAGTCTTGCCTTTGACCACAAAAGCACCAACAGTAACAACCACACTGGAAAAAAGCAGAGCCGATTCGTTCTGCCAAGAGCGATTCTCATTGAAAATCCGGTTAAGAAGCTCGGGGCTAAACACACGAGCGAACAGGCCTCTGAAAAGTAAAGCTACTGGAGCTCTCTTTGCGAACCGTTGGAAGAATGATTTGACCATGATAGATATCTCCGCAAAGTATTCTCTATCAATACTTTACGAAGATATTGGTGATCATCTAAACGACATTATGCTAGCTTGACAGGGATGGGGACTTGTCACCGCTTTCCTTCCTTGGACTGCGGGGACTCGTCACCGCTTTCCTTCCGTTTCTCCTTTCTCCGGACTGTCACCAAGCGCCACCGCTTTCCCTTCTTCCCCGAACACAATCATCCTCGGCAACTTAACGCACTATGCCAAGTCTTTGCAAAAAGACGATTTGCTCCGCTGCCTGAACCTTCTAGCCCCACCTTACCGTCCGCTTTCAACACTTTTGCTAGCACTCGAATTGTCGTAAAAACACTCAATTGGGTCACTTCTTTCGATACGATGCGTGCCATCGCTAGAATCGTTTAACTTTTACATCTCTGTTTCCCGATATCCCAACAGTGACGCATTCTAAGTGCTCGAAATGGAGGCTTATGGATGCTCGATAGGCACTCGCTGAGTGAATCTCTTCAACTGTTAAGGGCTGGGCGATGAGACGACAAACGCTGAAAGTAGAATCGATGGTTCGCCGCCGCAGAGCGTTGTCGCTTGCAATTGGCCTATCGTTTGTGTCAGCTCCGGCGTTCGCGCAGACCACGTTGCCCAAGCTGCCCGAGCTACCGCAACTGCAATCGCAGGTTGGGCAGCAGTTGCCAGTTCCATACCCCTTTGCTGAAACCCCGTCGCCGCGTCGGGCGGTTTCGGTCAAAGTTGTGGGGCTGCTTGGGATCGGTTCCTCGCAGCCACAGATGCCCGTGGAGAGCGTGCCAGCGATTCCCGCGTTTCCTCCGAGTGTCGGGGGGCAAGGCGGTCAAGCCAAATTGCCCGGTACGGAGTCTATGGTTGTTATGGCAGCTGCGTCAGACATCGCGACTTCGAAGGCTCTGCAATTCTCACAACCAGAAGCCGCTGGCGCGTACGCCCCCAACGGTCTTCCCAACCAGCCACCCCGAAAAGGGCTGCCGGTTTACGGGTCGCTGTCGGATCCTATTACCGATTCATTGATCGATATCGAAATACCGCTGGAAGCATCCACGGGCCGAGCAGGCTCTGCCGCACCGGTCCCGACCGTGTTGGTAAAGGAGGCTGCGTTACCAGCATTGCCGGACTCAGCTCCGGAAGAATCCAAGTCGCGAACACCGGAACTGTATCGTCCTGACCAAGGGGGTGGCCTGAGCCTTGAGAAGCTCCAGCCCCGTGTGGGCTCGCCATCCAAGAATCAAGTGGTGCGTAGCAGTCGCGGAGACTCCGGCACTGTTGACTCTGTAGCATCGGCCTCGGGCACCGGAGCCAGTTCCTCTAGCGCACCAGGCGCTGCCGAGCTCGCATTCAGCCTCTCCGATATGCACAATGCCGTCTCTGCGAATAAGCCGTTTTCATTGGCAACAAGCGAAGTAACTCCAGACATGGCAACGACTGCTGTGGCTCGTGAGTCCCAGCCCATGCGGGTGCAGATCGAGGGTGAACCAAGCCCAGCCGTTCTAGCCCCAAAGCAGAAGCCTGTGGCAAGCGCCAAGCCACAGCATCCGTCGATCCGATCGGTTCCAGAATTCCAGGTTCCAACGGCGATGGTTGAAACGGCTTCGCAGCAAGGTCCCGCCCAACGGGCGAGTCTCGCGGTGCCCTTGGATCGCCTGGCAACTTCCGCAACATCGCTTCAACCAAGCAAGATGAAGCAGGGGGAGCCCTTACGGGTTGGGATGCAAAACGCCACCTTGCTTCACACCGAGACCGGCGTCGCTCAAGTTTCGGTGGAGAATCCGCTGGTCTGCCAATTATTGCAAACTGGAGAGAAATCCTATTCGCTCATCGGATTGCAACCAGGCAACACGCGTGTCGCGCTCATCTCTACGCTTGCCAATGGTGAACAAAGCGTTGAAATTCGCGAAGTGTCCGTTGCCGGCCCACGGGCGGCTGCGCCCAGTGCCCTCGATGGATTGGCGCAGGGCATTGTGACTTCGCTCGAACAACTTTATCCACAGTATGCGATCGACATAGATGTTGTTGATCGAAGTCTGTTGGTGCAGGGGGAAGTAACCTCTGAGGCAGAAGCGAAACGAATCATCGCATTTGTCCGCAAGGCGTCACTGACGCCTGTCATTGACAAATTGATGTCGCAGGAACAGTAATGCGACGCTACGGCTGCAACGGTATTCGCGTACCGTCGCGGTACCACCCAACTAATTGGACGACTTTACGAGCGCGTGTTGGAAGTAATCTCGCGGAGATCTTTCAGCAAGCGTGACCACACTAGCAAGGATGCTTTCGAGGATTGCCATGCGTAAAATCCTGATGTTACCGCGCGCCGGAGTTGCCGCAGTGTCTGCAGTAGTTCATCGCGCCAGTTTTGCCGCATTCGGAGCAAGTTTAGCGGTCACGTTATGCTGTTTCAGCATTGCTACCGCTCAAACGCCGCAACCGTATGCTCAATCGCTCTCCAATTTTGGTGAGTTTTCAATTGTGAGCGGTGCTCCCTTTTCCGAAGTTCGGATGGAGGCAGACTCCCACTCGTTGTCAACGGAATCGCTGTTGACGGAAGCTTCGGTTATTGAGCCAGCCAGCTACACGTCCGGTGGGCGTTTACTGGCCGCGAAGGCCCCCTATGTCGCCGATCCCTGCAACGCTGGCTGCGACGTATCTTGGTACGTCAACTACGATGCACTCTGGTTACGCCGCGAAGGTGACAGCCGGTTTTCGCTATCGCGAAATACAATCCTCGAGGATTTCAACTACGAATTTGGTGGCCGCTACACGGTTGGCCGTCTCCTTGATTGCGTCAATGGTTGGGAGGCTGTCTACACCGGACCCTACGAATGGGAACGTCAAGGAACCATCAATGGAACCGCTAACCTTCAGAGCCAATTCCAAGTCAATCCGCTGACAGGCTTCACCGCTGCGGATATCACAGCCTTCAATAACGCCGACACCCATGCTCAGCTCTATGAAGCCGAAATGCAGAGCTTCGAGTTGAACCGAAAGTGGTGGACCTGGGATGTGCTATCGACATTGATAGGTATCCGCTACGTCGACTACGCTGAGAGCTACAGATTCACATCGTCAAGTTTCGCAGGAAATGGTCTGTACTCAGAACAAGTCGATAATCGCATGTTGGGTGCCCAAGTTGGTGCGGATCTTATGTATCCAGTCAGTCTGAGAGCCAGCCTTGGTTTCCGTGGCAAAGCTGGCGTATACGCTAACTTTGACGAGCGTGCTACATTCTTGAGCAACGCCGGTACGGTCCTGCTCAACACCGGAGACGAAGATGTCCAGCTGGCGGGATTGATCGAGTTGGGTGTTGTGGGTAGCTATCAGGTTGTCCCCTCAGTTCGGCTGACTGCTGGCTACGAGTTCTGGTACATGCCAGGTATTGCCACGGTCCCCGAGCAGGGCCCAGCGGTACTCTCACCGGCCAGTGGAACGACTGTCTTCAACGAGGCGGATCTATTCTTGCACGGTGGCAGCATCGGTGCACAGATCTTGTTCTAGAGAACGGCGATACATCAGCCAAGCTAAGCAGCTTGTGTGCTCAAGCTCTCAACTACGCGACATCCCGGATGTCGCGTTTTTTTATGGGCAGTTAGCCAGCCGTGGGTGAGGTTTGTCACCGACTTTCACAGCGTTGTAGGGGGAGTGGGAATCCCAATGCTATAATGCAGTTGAGCAATCGCTTCTTCACTCGCTGTGTTACGGCCAATCCCAGATATGTTGCAAAAAATACGAGCCGCTTGGCGGCGCAATCATGGCACTCCGTTATTCGCAATCGGCTGCGTCGCAGGACTGCTCATGTGTGGTCTGTGGTACAAGCAGTGGCTGCCGGAGTTTAATTTTGCGAGCCAAGCAACATTCACGCGTCTGGGGGATAGAGCGGACGCCCCTTGCTACTTCGTCGCTCGCATCCTGGGCCCCGTCCCCACCACGGAGGACACAGGAATCAAGGGGATTTTGTCGCTCTTCGCCTATGGAGGAGCGGAGGATATGGACGAACGTATGCCGACGGTGATCCATGAGTTTCAACTCGATGCAGAGGGGGCAGTCACCGTCGTCCAAGAGTTGCGTCCTGGGCAATACTCAGCCTTTGCCTTTTTGGATCTAAACGGGAACGGACGCATCGACCTAGACGCTGAGGGACTACCGCTCGAACCCTTTCGTACGTCAGCCCCGACACCCGATTCCCAAGACTTCAAGAGTTTGGAACCGGCTGCCTTTCAACTGAATCGCGGTAACCCCTATTTCTCCGTCATGATCTTCGATCGTTAGCTGCAGGTCCAAGCTGCTTCCGACCGTCGACCCGTGTGAACGCCCGCGCGACGCTACTCTCGCCGCAACGAGAAGGTCATGTAATGCAGTCCGGTCTCATCGTCGACCAGATAACCGCCGCTAGGTGCCAGATACTTGGAGATCACCGAAAATGGTGGCAACTCGTGCTTGTCGAGCGCGGCCAACAAGGCCTTGAAGAAGCCGTTGTTATCGGACACTTCTCGTAGCCGCTCGCGGTTCTTCGGATCGCGGGCCAGTTCATAAAACAACTGCAGTGACTCTTCCGGACGTGCATACGAGATGGCGGAGCACTCTTTTTCTTGAAGCTGCCCGGAAATGCGATCGGCAATCAACTGATACTCCAATGAGTCCTTCAGCGGTTCGACACTGCCGTTGAGTACATCGGCGATTTGACGCATCATGTACTCGCTGTCCGCAATCACGACATAATCGTCAATGAAGGTGATACAGATCTCGGGTTGCCGAATCGGCGCATCGGCGTTGGCTGGTTGACGTCCCGGCTGAAACACATTGACCTTCAGCTCACCAAAGGTCTTCGATGTGACTTCGGTGCGTGCCTCGACCAAGTCCAACAACTTGGGGAGCACTTGAGATTTGACATATTCAGGATTCTTCAAGCGAATGGCATAGACGTTGGAACCACTGTTGATGCGTACGGGTCGCACAAAGCCTTGAAGTATGGTGATGCGTCCTTCTAGGTTTTCGAGGATATCTTTGCGGAAGTCGAGTTGTAGGCGGTCATTGATTCCCTGAAATACCTGATTTTCTAAGGCATCCTCCCCTCGGAACTGGTTGAACAAGCGCTCGATCCCATCCACCGTCGAGAGCAAGTCCCAGTTGATGGTCGAATAGGATGCGACGGTATCTGGTACCCAATCTTCGGGAGTGGTCGAACCCGACTTGGGCCGCAACAAGCTGAGCACCGCCCGGCGCGGGCTTCCCAACAGGAGATGGAAGTGAGTGATGGAATCAAAATCAGGTGGAGCCACGATCCAGCTCCCTCCGACCGCTTCGATACCATCCACACCCAAGGCAGGCAGCACGGCCATCACCATCGTGGTGCTGGCATTGCGCGGCGCGAACTGCCGCACCATCGATAAGGGATCGGCGAAGAACGAGAGGTGAGGACGCTCCCCCTCGGTCCCCACGCAGCGCGACATGATTTGCGTAAACTTGCGATTGTCGGCCAGCGTCTTGCGATCGGAACCGCCATTGCCCAACCAGACTTCGGCCAGCTCTTCCACGTAGTCGGCGTCGGTGCAGCCCACCATCACGCCACCATCGATAAAGTAAGCGAACTGTTCACGGGCCCGTTCCATGTTTTCATAGCGATGGAGCGTCAAGCGACCGACCGGTTTCTCCAGGTGCTCCATGCGGCCTTGCCCGGCAGCTTCGATTCGCTGCAGCAGCACTTGCACACTTGAAATTTCCTCGCCGGCGTCCAACAGCACTGCTACCGCAGGTCCCTGGAACTCCACCCGCACCTCCTCACCATCTCCCGAGTCGGATCTATTGCGATCGACGCGCGCTCGGCCACGGTCGTTGGGAAGCAGCGCGATGGCCATCTCACCGCTTGGGATCGACAGCAGTTCGTCGAGGTTAAGACCAATTTGCTCCTGCATCTGCTCGGTCGTCCGCACCAGCGAGCCGTAGAACTCCATTAGAATCGGCTTCAGCTGTTCGTCGTTCCCGAGTTTCCCGATCGAACTCTTCTGCAAATCGGCTTTGAGAGTCGCCACATTATCCACTCGCAGATAGGCCAGTGTCTTTTCGGGGAACAGTCTCGGCGCGGTCAGTCGCGTCGCGGGCTCCTGCGCTGAGGCTATCTGCCAACCGCTCAGGAGGCTGAACGAGGCGATAGCCCAGGTTGCATTGCGGAACATGGCTCGCATAAGTAAATCCTATTGCATGGGTGGAATGGTGCTCAATGGAGCTATCCGAGGAGGCTGTATTGAGCTCGCTTTAAGGCGCTGCATTCAGGCGGCGGTGGTATTCTTGTCAGCCATCATTCTAAATGGCAACGGACTAGAGTGCTCCAAGTGGTCGTTCAATATTGTCGTTCAATTGAAGGCAGAATTTGGCCGCGCAATTGAACTTCGTCGCATTTCTGGCAAAGCCTGCAAAGCCGCGCCAGCTAGGCAGGCCGGGAATTAACTGATGCCTCGATCGAAAATATGACGAAGCTCCAGCGAAGGCTCAACTTGAGACTTCGTGTGAGTTTAGGAATTATTGGGAAAATTCCGACATTCGCCACGCGAAACCGGGCGTTCCTCGCGGGGTTTCATTAACATCAGGTAGAGGCCTACCCGCACGGACTGAACTAGGGAAACATAAGATGTCAATTGCATTCCGCTATTTCATGCTGCTCCTGCCCGCACTTGGGTGTGCTGCCACTGCTCCCCAAGCCTTGGCGCAAACCAGTGCTTTTGGAGGGCAAAGCGCCTTTGGTAGCCAATCTGCCTTTGGAAACCCAGTTGGCGGTGCCGCCGCCGGGACCGGAACGGC
The DNA here is from genome assembly GCA_041751975.1 of Pirellulaceae bacterium. GTDB lineage: Bacteria > Planctomycetota > Planctomycetia > Pirellulales > Pirellulaceae > Aureliella. Next base: position 138,919 of record JBGSHW010000152.1, on the reverse strand, counting down.
TGGAATTGGGTCAAATCAGAGTTCCTTTGGCACGCTGGCGTTGGACCCTAGCTTTGGGGCCACGGCCATCGGCGGAAACGCCGCCAACGCAGCTTTAGGGGGCGCGCTGGGTAGGACGGGAATTGGTGGTCTTGGCGGGCTGGGTGGCCTAGGAGGCTTCGGAGGTGGTTTTGGCGGAGGCTTCGGAGGCGGAATGGGAGGATTCGGCGGCCAAAACATGAACAACCAAAACGAAACCCGAATCCGCGCGACAGTTAAGATTGGTTTCGACTACGACCAGCCGATCCCAGCCGCACGCTCGCAAGCGATCAACTCGCGGTTGGCGCGCATTCCCCTCCCATCCAAATACAACACCGTCCAAGTCGCCATGCAAGGTCGCAAAGCGGTGATCACGGGGAATGTGCCAACGACCGCCGATGGCAAGCTGATCGAGCGTTTGTTATCACTCGAACCGGGTGTAGATGGGGTCGACAACCAGCTCGTCTACACGGCCGAGTCGACACGGGGGAGTGCATCCAATAGCCAAACCGGAAACAACTCGGCACTACCTGTGGCACCACCCTCCGCACCAAGGGTCAATCGGGCAGCGCCACCAGCCGAAGCCGCGGAGTTGGTTCCAAGCCCAACCCAGAACTAATTGCTCTAATCAGAACTAGCTAATCCGCTCGATTGAACGAAGCAGGACTGACCGGACTAGCACTCAACGTACGACTTCTGGCAGGCGGAGGAATGGTGGCAGGCGGGGGAATGGTTACCGCCCGCGGCAACTTGCTGGCCATCGGCGACAAGCGGAACGCGTTCGACTCCACTTCGGGCGAACGTTGGGTGCTTGGCGATGGGGACAGCTGTAAGGTATTGGGCTGTAGGGTATTAGGCTGCAGATTGTTGGGCTGCAAGGTGTTCATGCTCGTACTACCACCGCCCAGCGAGACCCCTATGCCGGTTACTGCTGGCATTTGCGGGGTGGGCAGCGGTGCTTGCGAACCTAACGTGTAGGCTTGAACCTGCTTATTCTTTGAGATCGTCGAGTTGGACGGAACGTTTATCGTCGTCGTTCGCATTTGCGGCTTCTCTGGCAGTCCGTTGGGACCTGGGTTCGTGGCCAAACTCGATTGACTGTACGACACCGTTTGCATCAGGCCACGCTTGGTGGGGTCGTTGGCCACGTCGACCTTCCCAGGCAAATTGACTTTGGCGGGCGAACCCTGCACGATCGTACCATCTTTACCTTTGAACGTCGGTATCAAAGTGATCTCCGCCCGCATCCCATCAGCCGCATCCCAAGGAACCCAGATGCTGTAAGAGGCACCGATTTCAGATGGGCTAAAGTGAGTGGTCAGCTGTTCGGCGGTGAAGGCAAACGTTTTGTCGGCCGCTACCTGTTCGGATTGATCGTGCCGCGAATGCTTCAAGTAGGCGTGGACGATGAGGTCCCCGTCGACCGGAACCGCTTGCGATTTGGCGTTGTAGAAGTAGATTCGTCCGCCAAATCCACGTGTGACCGGTTTGCCCGGGATGGTCAAGGTATCCGGAGCCCAGATTACGGCGATCGACTGCGGTTGCTGGTACTCTTTCTTCCAGAACTTGCTGATCGACCAAGGACTCTCTTTGGACTTAGGATTGCCCTTGCTCCATGTGCTACAGCCGCTGCAGGCAACAGCCAGGGTACAGATACCAAGCGTGGTGAGTGTTTTCTTCATGATCTTGGTTGCATTCCTTTGCATGGGATGGAGCGGCATGCTTCTGCACGCCAGACGCTGCGGGGTCGTCGGCCTGATCGTCACCCGCTAAACGGCTGTCTGGCAGCGAGGCGGAACTCGGGGACGAATTGATCTGTCTGCGGCGCGTTCGCAGGTGCTGCACCTGCGAATGCTTGCGAGGAACTTAACGTCTAAAGTTAAATGGAAGTCGTGGTTTAGCCGCCGGTGGCGGCGTTTGCGAAGCCGGCTGTGGCTGCAGCGTGGCCTGCGTGCTTGGAGCTGTTTGCATAGCCTGATTGGGCAAAGGTTGCTGATTCAACTGAGCTGGCTGATTCGAGGGGGCTGGCTGATTCGAGGGAGCTGGCTGTGCGTAACCAACGGTTTGAAAGGGTGAACCAGCCGAACGTACCCCTGTCGACATGTCCAGCTCGGGTGCGGCCACAGGTTCGTTGATCAGTCCCGTACCGTCATCCAACATCATCGGTGGATATTCGGCGGCTGGTACGGCTGTGCCGTACGGACGAGTCCGATCCTCAAGTGCCGTGGGTTGCAAATCAGGATAGATCATGGCCGACTTGGCCGGTCCCCACAGCCCGTTTCCGCCCGACAGTCCGACGTCGCCGTGTACGTTGAGCACATCTGCCAGACACCAACTCATCCGTGATGATTCGACTTGTTTCAGTACTTCGTAATCTTCGTCGGTCTGTATGATGCGGGGTGTGAGCACCACCAACAGTTCGCGGCGTGTTTCCGCTTCGGTATCAAAGCGGAACGCCGCTCCGATCAAGGGCAAGCTACCAAGGATCGGAACTTGAGATCTGGCACTGCCGCGCTCCTTGCTAATCAGACCGGCGAACACAACCGTTTGCCCCGAGTAAGCCGAGACGGTGGTGAGCGCGTTGGTGGTATTGATGATCGGCGAACGAATCACTTCACCGTTTGGACCGAAGCCGATTGGAATTCCGGTGGAAGCATCTTGCACGGTCGAGTTCTCGACGCGGACTTGCATCAAAATCAAGCCGTCTTGATTGACTCGCGGTAGCACATTGACAATCAAGCCTGCATTGAAGTCCTCGGTCTGGATTGTCTGAGGCACGCCAATGGTAGCCTGCCCGACACTTGTCACTCGCGGTACCAGCGAACCGACCTGAGCCTGCGCTTCCTGAGAATCGAGCGTCGTGATCTGCGGCCGGCTGAGTATCTCTGCTCGGTTCGATGTCTGCAGGGCGCGAATGAGAACCCCCACTGCTTCGCTTGAGGCGGAGAGCACCAAGCCCCCGGGTCCGTTGGCACTGGTTCGTCCCGTACCGAAACTGGTCAACCCTTGCCCAGCCACGTTTTGCGTCTGTCCAATGCCTCCTGAAGGCCCAGTCAAGATGTTTCCTAACGCGAACACGGGAGAGGATAATGTGCCGCCTGTCGCGCTGCCACGGTCAAAAAGCAATCCGTCTTGTAAGCCCCATTCCGCACCGAGTTCAAAGTTATCGTCCAACTGCACTGCAGCGATCAGCACCTGGATCGATACGAGCGGTGGACGGCGGTCGAGTCGCTCGATCAACGCAAGAGCTTGTTCGAAATATCTCGGCGAAGCGCTGATCAAAACGCTATTGGTGGCCAAATCGCTGACCACGAACACTTGGCGATCCACCAACTGGGCCGCACTCAGAATCTGGTTAATACCGTTGTTCAACTGTTGATTGGCCTGTGCCTGCTGGTTGAAATAAGTCGTTAAGGCAGTGGCCACATCGGCCGCAACCGCGTTGCGCAGCCAAATCACTTCGGCGCGGCGGGATTCCATGACATCTTCATCCAGCCGCAGCAACAGCACTTCGAAGACCTCGAGGTCCGAGGCTGCGCCGCTGACGATGATACTATTGGTCCGCGCGTCGGCCGCAATCTGCAGTTGAACCAGCGAACTTTCGCCTCCGGTCGTTAGACTCGATTGGCTGAGTGTGTTTAAGAAGTTGTTCCCAGCCCCTTGTCCGGCGGTGACCGGCAAGCCAAACAAACTTTGCAGCGTTTGCGCCAAGCTGGTCGCATCGCCGTGACGCAGTTCGAAGACTTTGATTCGGGCTTCCGCACTCGGGAGTTTGTCGAGTTGCTCGATGAGCTGTTCGATGAGCTCCATGCTTTGAGCGGGAGCACGCACCACGAGCGCATTGACCGATGGATCCGAGGTGATCACGACGCCCGCCAAAATGCCCGATTCGATCTTCTGCCCACCATCGAGTGTGGTGATGGTCAACTTGCCGCTCGGTGGGGTAGCTTGAGACGCATTGCCCCCTTGCCCGCCCTGGCCACCGGTCTGAGCCTGTCCAGTGATCACTTCTTGAATCACCGCTTGCAGATCATCCGACAGCGTGTTTTTGAGCCGGAAGATCCGCACTTCATTCTCAGCCGTGGTCCCCTCCACATCAAGATCGCCGATCAGCTTCTCGACTTCGACCATCTCCCGCGGTGCCGCCTGCACGATCAACGAGTTGGTCCGGAAATCGGCCAGAATTTTGACGCGTGTTCCTAAGCCGGCACGATCTTCCTCATCGCCACCTGGTTTTTCAACGAAGAATTCGCGGATGCGAGCTTCGACGTCGACCGATGATGCGTTCAGTAACCGAATCACTTTTAATTGATTGGCGGGATCGAGCGGCTGGTCGATCTTGCTCACCAACTCTTTGACCGACACGATCACTTCTTTGCGGCCGATCAATAACAGCGAATTGGGCTGACCCAGAGCGGTGATGCTGACAGCACCCTGGCGAGGTTCGAAGATGTTGGTGTACAACTCCGTGACAAGTGTTGCTACCGCTTGGGCATTGGCATGTTGCAATGGGTAGACGTCGATTTCAGGTTGTGTTTCGACCGCCTGTAGTTTGATTTTTTCAATCACATCCAATACGCGCTGGACATCGCGTTTGTTACCGCGAATGATGACCAAACCGATGTCATCCACAAATTCGATCTGCACATCGCCAAACAGACCACTTTCGCTATTGAGGTCATCCAGTGTGCCGACCACGGTGGCTTGTTCGTCTTCGCCCAGCTGAACTTCGGCCTGCGTGTTGGCTTCACCGAGTTGATCTTGGGTGGTCGCCGTGACTAAACGTATGGCTTGGCGAATACGATGCGGTTCCGCCGGAGCGACCGGGATGATGTGAGTTGCATTCTGTACATCGGCTTGCCCCTGGTCGAGTCGATGGATGACTTGTGACCAGCCAGCCACACTGGCGTTGTTTCCGAGCAGGGTGACTTGGTTGAGTCGACGATCGATCTGCAGCACGTCTTGCAAACCACTGACGTTCTGCAGTTTGAGCAGAGCCAGTTCACCGTTGCGTTCGGTGGTGATGGTCAACTTGTCGCCTGCCAAGCGTTGGACGGCATCTTCGAGTTCTCGCCAACTGAGGTTCTGGAGTTGGTAGAGTTGCGTGCGATTGGTGGCGATGTTCATCCCTCGATCGCCGGGCTTGATCTGGTTCTGCTGCATGAAGGCGTTGATCTGAGCCGCGATCTGCTGATGGACGGCATCTGGGGCCATGACCATCAGTTGCCCCGTCTTAGGCTCCGTGGTGACTTTGACATTTGGTTGGGCGTGGTACTTCAGTTGCAAATCGGCTCCCACGCTTCCCACATGATTCGAGGGAACGTTGTAGACCTGCAGCCGAGCTGCCGGTGCATTGGAGGTTGGCGGCAAAGGGGCTAGCGGTAAGGCCAATTGCCCGTAGGCAGCGGGTGCCACGGAAACAACGGACGCTGCCAGCAGCGCGGTTCGCAACCAATTTCGAACCAAAGTCTTCTTGCCCAATTTGCTTTGGGTGCCAGCTTGGTTGTGCAGCATCGTGAATCCCTTAGTCGGTCTCTGAATTGGTCTCATACAACGTAGGGAGCGAGCAGAACGCACCCTATGACTGGTTTGTTCGGCACAATCGGTACAAACCTTCCCTGAAATTGCTTGACCTGAACAACGTGTAATCTAAAGAAGCGCCCAAGTCACCCCAAAGCCCCTACCTTAACGAATCTCCAAGACTGCAGGGTTTCTCTAGGAAAACCGCTGTCGCTTCGAGCGACACAATTTGGTATTGCCAAGCGGCGGGGGTCCGCCCGCAAGACTGAACTGAGACCTACGGAGGAGCTGTGTGATGCAAGCATTTAATCGAAAACTCGTGTTGGTTCCGCTACTGACCGCCACCTTGTTAGCCCCCCCCCCAACCGCTTCGGCCGAGCCGCCGAGCATCCTCTCGATGTTCCGCAAGAAGGAACCGATTCCCGAGGGGGCGCTGGAACTAAAGGCCGAGCATGGTCCATGGCTGATCCTGGCAACCACTCTTTCCGGTGACGGTGCCCTCGACCAAGCCACTGCACTTGCCAAAGAATTGCGGACGGAACTGCGACTGCCTACCTACGTCATGCAGCGTCAGGGGGACAAACAAACCCTTGCAACCCGCGATCGTGTCAAGACCGACAGGTACGGCAACCAACGCCCCTATCAACTGGAGATCAAATACGCCAATGGCACCCCCACCACAGCTTTTGCGGTTTTAGTCGGCGAATTCAATTCGACCGAGGATCCTCGCATTGAGGACGCCCTGACCGCCGTGCGCACCGCGCAGCCCAAAGCCCTGCGCGAAGAGACCTCGGAGGCCGGCGAGGAACAAACACCGGGTGAGCTGGTGCAAAAGAAACGCTCATTCCTTTGGTCGCGGACCGACCGCGGCCTCGCGCAAAAGAAAGGCCCCATGGGCGCCGCTTTCGTCGCTCGAAACCCCCTTCTACCCGATGATTTCTTTCAAGCACCGCCTATCGATAAGTTTGTAGAAGCGCTTAATCGCGAAAAGTTCATCAACTATTCACTGCTCGATTGTCCTGGGCGTTTTACCGTCCGTGTCGCTTCGTTCCGTGGAAAGGAAGTCACCGACTTTGGCAACGGCGCTCAAGCCTCTAAGATGGACGCCACCAGCAATGCACTCGACAAAGCCGCCAGCAAAGCGCACAAAATGGTTGAGTCGCTGCGTTCAAAACAAGTTGAGGGCAAACAAATTGAGGCCTATGAGTTCCATGACAAGTTTGGCAGCTACGTCATGATCGGTAGCTTCGATAACCTGGGACAAGAACTTGAATCAGGTCAATTTAAGTTCCATCCTGGAATCCAAGCCGTTCTCGATGAGTACTGTGGTTATCGTGTGATTGACACAGAAGATCCCCTGACCGGAGCAAAGAGCAAACAGACATCACTGAAAAGTGAAAACCGAGTCCCCTTTGATATCGAAGGCAAACCGATGGCCGTGCCGCGCCCCGAATCGAAGGGGATCTACAATGGCTCACTCCTCGGCGGAAGATAGGGAATGTGTAAGGTGTTGCGAACAACGACCCGATCTGCGTGTCGCCAGGGCCTGCGCTTGGCGATGCACAGGCTTCAGGCTGAAATTTGAACTCTCTGTGTTCTCTGTGCCTCTGTGTTTTTCAAAATCCCTCTCCTCCAAAGTCCCTCTCGGTCAGAATTGCTGAGTTTCAATAGGATGCCGCTCCGCGAACTTGCCAATATCGCTGACTGGGCATCCATGGTTGCTGGCTGTCGCGTGAGAGAAAACTCTGTATCGAGTTTCAACGCGCTCCGTTGGGCCTGTTGATCTAGGTTGCTAGGCCTCTCCCCGAGGCGAGAACAGGCTCCTACGCTCTGGCGTATCGTAGCTACGCGTGGAGAAACGGAACCTAGCATCCGCTTTAATCAGCAAACCTAAAACTTCGTGCTTGAAACCTTGGCTGAGTCTGAGTTGGGCGGTATTCTAGGGGGATGAGCACTTCACCACACACCTCAACCTCCCTTCAGCCACCCGCGCATCGCTTGATACTGGGGACCCATAACGCCAAGAAGTGTGGCGAATTGCGGATGCTCCTGCAGCCACTGGGTATCGAACTTCGCTCGCTGGCCGAAGTCCCCAACCCGCTCGAAGTCGATGAAACGGGCAGCACCTTCATTGAGAACGCGCGGCTCAAGGCATCGCAGCAAGCGGTGCACCTCGGCGAGTGGACGATCGGCGAAGACAGCGGACTGTGCGTCCCCAGCCTGGGTGGCGCACCCGGGGTATTCTCGGCTCGCTATTCCGGCCCGAATGCGACCGATGAATTGAATAACCAAAAACTGTTGCAGCAACTGGCAGGTTGCAGCCCCGCCGACCGCCGCGCTTACTACATCTGTACCATTGCATTGGCCGACCCCCGCGGCGTGATACACCTAGAGGCCGAGGGGCGCTGTTGGGGACGCATCATCCAAGATCATCGTGGGGCAGGGGGCTTCGGTTACGACCCACTTTTTGAGATCCCGGAATACCATCAGACGTTTGCTGAGTTGGGAACGGGTGTCAAGTCGGTGCTGAGCCATCGAGCGCGGGCGTTGCAGAAGTTCACCCGCGGGCTATGCGGATTGCTCCAGGCTTCCTAAGCAGTTCGCCACGATTCTTCGTGGACAAAAACGACTTCTTTAAGAATATGCGTTCGCATCGATCATGTCGTGACGTGTCACCTGACCGTTAGCAGCGATCGCCGATTAGATGCCCTGCGTCATTTCCCGTACCGCGCGATCGAGATAGTGGCATTGGACATGGCCGCGACCGCGTTTGCTAGCAGTTGAAAACTGGGGAAGCTCACGCCTCGAACCACTGCGGTTGTTGACTGATGGGGATGCGCTGGGGATCGGGAGTTCCCATGGGAATGAGCGGAAACTGCTGCACACTCTTCTCGAATTCCCCGACAATTTTCAGAACTGGACCGACGACCCACGAGTCGGGAGTTGGCTTCTCCTCGCGGGAATCGGTGTAGAGATTGAAAAGAATGTTCGGCCGGCGTTCCTGGCCGAACAATAGTGCTTGGCTACATACGAAAAAACCCTGGCAAGGCCAGGGTTTTTCGAGCGGAGAGGACAGGATTCGAACCTGCGGAGCAGTTTGACCCGCTCGCTTCATTAGCAATGAAGTGCTTTCGACCACTCAGCCACCTCTCCAGATGGGATAGCCACGCTGGCCACGGTCTCACGTAACGGATGATTCGCTTCCGTCAGAGCGGCTATATCTAACCAATTCCGGAGCGTTCTTGCAACACGTCCTCAAAGATTTTCGGCACTTCTCCGCCTTGCTCCCTCTGCAAACCACCGCGCAGCGGTGGTTTGTGCCTATCATGATACAAATGCAGGGGATTTTAGAAAAATTCAGTCTCGCGCACCATGCAGAGCCCCTTCCCAGCGGATTTATGTTCGCCCCGTTTGCATGCCTTCGATAGGAATCTCAAGGAATGTACTTCCCTCGCCAGCAACCGAACCCATGTCTACGGCTTCGCTTTGGACTTCTCGTCCTAGTTGCGAGCTTGGCTTTGTCCGGTGCCCTTCGCGGTCAGGCCCCAACTTCTGCCGCATCCGTGCTGGTCTCCGACACGCAGTCTCCGGCGCCATTTATCGCGGAATTAGAGCAACTCACCGATACCATGTTGACCGTGGCGAGTGGCGGTAACGTTCGCGAGCTCCCCCTCACCAACCTCCGCCAAGTGCAATTCCAGGGAGCAGTGCTAACGGGGGTGGGCCCTTTTGCGATCTCTTTAAGGGACGGATCGACTTTTACGGCCAGCAGCCTAATCAGCGATGGACCGGTCATCAAAATGAAGCTCGTCGGCGGCAGTGAGTTGGCGGCACCCACCCAATGGATCAGCGATATACGCTTGCGCGAATTGACCGACAGCCAACGCACGCAATGGCAGGCGATTCGCGACTCACGTCTGACGGCTGACATGCTGGTGCTCGTTCGCTCCGAGGAGTCGCTGGATAAGATCGAGGGAATCATCAACCGTATCACGACGGAAGCCGTCGAGTTCGAATTCAGTGGGCAGACCATCCCAGCTCCCCTCACCAAGCTTGCCGGTGTACGATTTTACAGCAGGGCGGAGGGGGCAACGGCGGGGGCTAAACTGTCGGCCATCGTCCGCGACACCAGCGGCAGCACATGGAACGCGGCCAAGCTAACCATCGCTAAGGGAGGCGATACGTTAGAACTCACACTGCGTGGCGGCTTGGTCTTTAACCTTCCGCTATCCCAAACGCTCGACATCGACTTTGCGGTCGGCAGCATGAAGTACTTAGCTGAGCTTGTGCCGGTGGCGCGGACCGCTACCGAACGTTTTCCATTGGCCACTACGGTCGCTGGCAGCGAAAGCCTATTTGGACCGCGGGCGGCAAGCCGCCAAGACCCCAAAATCGGCCCCAGCCTTCAATTCTTAGGGAGCGGCACGGCGACCTATCGCATTCCTGCCGAATTCACACGCTTGGTCGGTTCGGTTGAACTCAATCCCCCAGGCAATAAAGTCACCCCTTGCATTGTCCAAGTATTGCTCGAGAAAAAAATAGTCTGGGAACAGAGACTATCCGCAGCCAAAGAGCCGCACCCCTTTGACTTGCCTGTCACCAGCGACCAGCGAGTCCAGTTCGTTGTTAAGGCTGATTCGAATCTCCCTGTGGGCGACGTCGTGTTGTTCCGCGAATTGCGATTCTTAAAGTAATGTGTCGAGCCTGCGTGCGTGTCTTACGATGCCTGCGATGACTGTTAGCCCCCCCTTTATGTTGGCCTACTATGCACACGAATTGGCACCTCCTGCGTTCGCTAAGTCGCTCGGCACTTGCAGCAACCAGTTTACTCACGGGTTCACTGCTAAGTGCCTCTTGCGGCGCCGCCGATGACCGGCTCGTGGTTCCCAGTGAAGTGCTCGCCGCCCAGCAGCAACGGGTCGCTGTGATGCGCGAAGCGTCAGCCGCTACGATCTCCATCTTCGGACTTGACGGCGGCGGCGGCGGAAGTGGCGTGATCATCACTCCCGACGGCTACGCTTTGACCAACTACCACGTCTCAAGCGCTTGCGGCGACCATATGCGGTGCGGTTTGGATGACGGCACTATGGTCGATGCGGTCATCGTGGGTATCGATGCGACCGGCGATGTCGCGCTGATCAAATTGTTGGGCCGAGAGGATTTCCCCACCGCTCCGCTGGGAAACAGCGATGAAGTGCGGGTCGGACAGTGGTGCTTTGCGGCGGGCAATCCGTTTGTTTTGGCAAGCAATCTGCAGCCGTCGGTGAGTCTCGGAATTGTCAGCGGCGTGAATCGATATCAGTACCCGGCTGGCACGTTGCTTGAGTACGCGGACTGCATACAAACCGACGCAGCCGTGAATCCCGGCAATTCCGGTGGACCGCTGTTCGATCTATCCGGCAAGGTGATCGGCATCAACGGTCGCTGCTCGTTCGAAAAGCGGGGGCGGGTCAATGTGGGAGTGGGCTACGCAATCAGTGCCAATCAAATCAAGCACTTCATGGGGGCGCTCCGCAGTGGCCGCTTGGTTGATCACGCCACGTTGGGGGCCACCGTCTCGACCGATGAAACTGGTAAAGTCCTCGTAAGTAACATTTTAAACAGCAGCGACGCTTACCGCCGCGGCTTGCGTTACGGCGATGAAATCGTGCGACTGGCTGACCGGGAAGTCAGAACGACGAATACGTTCAAGAACATTTTGGGAACACTCCCCAAAGATTGGCGCGTGCCATTGGAGATTCGCCGCGAGGGGAAGTTGCAAACCTTGCTGGTGCGACTTGATGGCGTGCATACCGAGAAGCAACTGATCGATCTTGTGGCTGGCGGACTGGGGGGACCACCATCGAGTAAACCGGGAGAAACACCCGACGGCCGTAAAGAAGAGCAAGAGACTCCACCTGCGCCCGCGCCCAATGAGAGTGAAGCGAATGAGAATGAAGCGCGTGACTCGGACAAGGAAGCTGCGCCGAGCGCGGTAGAAGAGGGAGCACCGGACCTTAAGCGGGTCGCTTCCATGCTGGAGCAACGCGCGGGGTTCGCCAACTACTATTTCAATCGACTGCGGCGCAGCGAGTTGCAACGGGGGCTCGAGCCCTTGGGTAAGTTTGCGGCGGCCAGCGAGAACTGGAAGCTATCTGGAACGCTGGCTGGTGAAAGCACTCCTGTCAACCTAGTGACAACGCCCAGTAAGGCCAATTTGCAAATCGGCTCACGACGCCAAGAGGTTAACTTCAACGAATCGCTATCGGAGCTCGTTGGCGGGCGGCGGGAAAGTGGACTGCTGCTGGCCTTGCGAGCCCTGCAAGAGCTATTGCAGACCGGATCCGAAAAAATGGGCGCATCGACCTACTTGGGGACGTTTCCGATCTATCTGGGCAACGATCGGGCGCTCAGCTCGCAACCGCTACACGATGTCCTGCAAACCTTGTGGTACGATGCCCGTGTTCGCTTCTCGTTCGATCCGCAAACCGGCCGTGTGGCACTCATCGAGGTCTTTGGCGATGTTGGAGCGGACCCCATTGAGCTCTATGTGGATCTCTACTCCGACTTTGAACTTGCTGACCAAACAGTGCAGTTCCCCAGTCGCTTGCGGTTGCAGTATGGCACGGAACCCATGCTACTCATCGACCTGACATCGATCGATCTCGGACAAGCGGCGACGACGAACGCTACCGCAGAAAGCCAGCACGGAGAGGAAACGCCTTGAACCGACTTTCGCTTACGACTCGTTTTTTTCGTCAACTTGCAACTTGGAGTTTCGCTCCGTTAACAACGCGGTTTCTGCACTGCAGCCACTGGGGAGTGATCCTCTGCGGAGCTTGCATGGCTGGAGAACTGCGGGCCGACGAGCCAGCCGATAGCCCGCGCCTTGGTTCATTGAATCAAGTGGCGGTGGGAACAGAGTTAAAGACCGTCAAACTGTATGGAGCTGGAGGCTCAGGTCTAGATGCCTACCAAAGCGGGATTTTTATTTCCAGCGAAGGGCATATCTTGACCGTCTGGAGCACCGTGCTGGACGCGGATGAAGTCGTCGTGCTGAGCAGCGATGGAGGAAGGTTTACCGCCACGGTACTCGGGATCGATCCGAATCTGGAAATCGCGGTACTCAAAACCAACGAACGCCCAGCGAGTTTCTTTGATCTAAAGGAAGCGGTTGAGGCGCAAGTAGGCAGCCGCGTGCTCGCATTCAGCAATTTGTACGGAATCGCTTCGGCCAGCGAGATGTCGAGCATTCAAAAAGGGGTGATCATGGCCCGTACGCAACTTCGCGCCCGGCGGGGTTCGTTCGAGTCCATCTACCAAGGCCCCGTGTTGGTGATCGATGCGATGACCAATAATCCGGGAGCCGCTGGCGGCGCATTGACCAGTGCGAGTGGCCAGTTGCTCGGTTTGCTAGGCAAAGAACTGCGCGATGCAGACGCCAATACTTGGTTGAATTATGCGATCCCCATCAGCGAACTGCGAGACTCAGCCGACCGGTTGATGCGGGGACAAGCAATCGACCGCGCGGCAGCCACGCGGGCGGTCGCGGATCGCCCGATCCACTTGCGAGACTTGGGAGTGGTGCTCATCCCCAACATCCTCATCAAGACCCCCGCCTTCATCGACTTAGTCGAAGTAGGCTCGGCGGCCGCTCGAGCGGGGCTGCAAAGCGACGATCTGATTCTGTTTATTAACTCCACGCGTGTCACCTCGCAAGCTGCGTTGTTGGTAGAACTCAAGTTTGTCGACCAAGCAGATGACATCACCTTGCTGGTCCAACGCGGCAATGAACTCAAAGAAGTTGTGATTGGCAAATGAACTACCCGCCGAGAAAATTCCAACAACGTTTGTCAGTGCTACTTTCATGGCTTCTACTGTCTATCGGTTCATTGGCCGGATGGCTGGCCCTACCCGCCAAAGCCGACGATGAGAGCGCCAGGCTGCTTCAAAAGGAAGAGGCTGCGTTTCGGGCTGCGGTCGAGCTGGCAGCTCCTGCGGTCGTGCAAATCGAAACGTTCGGTGGATTGGAACGGGTCGGTGAGGAGCTTATGGCCGAGGGGCCTACCACAGGCACCATCGTGGGAAGCGAGGGATGGATTATTTCTTCGCTTCACAGCCTGCGGCAACAACCCGCGTCGATCCTCGTGACACTCCCCGATGGGCAACGCGCCGCAGCTAGAATCGTGGCGCGGGACTTTAGCCGCGAACTGGCGCTATTAAAAGTGAACGTCGAACAAGAGCTCCCCGTCGCGGTGGCAGCGGAACCCAATTCGGTCGTGGTGGGGAGTTGGACGGTCGCGTTGGGAAAGACCTATGACAAGTCGCAGGTCTCCCAGTCGGTTGGAATCATCAGCGCACTGGGGCGCGCTTACGGCAAAGCGGTGCAGACCGACGCGAAAGTCTCGCCGATCAATTACGGTGGCCCGCTAATCGATTTGCAAGGTCGCGTGATTGGCATCCTCGCCCCCATCACGCCGGGCACGTTCTTCGACCGCGATAGCTCCGAACTGTATGATTCCGGCATCGGCTTTGCGATCCCACTGGCCGATATCCTTCCCCGTTTGGCCCAGATGCAAGCGGGCAACGATATCCACCCCGGCAAGCTCGGAGTGGTCTCACTGAATCAGAACGAATTGGCTGGTCCGGTGCGTTTGACCGGCGCGGCTCCCGGATCCCCCGCCGCCAAGGCAGGCATTAAAGCTGAGGATGTCATCGTCGAAGCGGCCGGAAAACCGATTCGGCTGTTGGCAGAGTTGCGGCATGCCTTGGGACAAGTCGACGCGGGCGAAAGCCTGCAACTGACCGTGCAACGCGATGGTGCACGCATTGAACTGCAATGCGAGCTGACCAGCGAGATTCCCGTTTATCGCCGGCGCTATCTGGGACTGCGACTTGCAGAAAATCCCACGGGACTGACGATCACCCACATCGAACCCGGTTCGCCTGCCAGCCGAGCAACGGAGCTAAGCGTGGGAGACCGAATCATCAAATGCAATCAGCAAGCGGTTAAGTCTCGGGAGGAGTTCGCAGGCCCCATCGCCGTTGCGGAACTCGATCAACCCCTGGAATTAACGGTGCTTGGTAGTGATGAGCAGGAGAGGACGATCAAGCTGCTGGCCGAAACATGGCCGGAAGATTTGCCCGAAACTTTGCCGCCAATTGCCACTGCCGTCGATCCGAACGCGGAGGCCACACTCACTGAAGTCACTTTAGGGGACGTCCCGAACAAAGCTTACGCCATTGTCCCACCGCCGATCGCTGACCGCGAGCTAGGGTTGTGCCTCATTTTCCCCGAGCCGGGAGAATTGGACCGAGACAAAACGCTTAACCAATGGAAGGCATTTGCGCGGGACTACGGCTGGATCGTCGTGGTGATCCAATCAGCCAATCCTCAAGCATGGTCAATGGAAGAGGTGGAGTTGGCTAGTCGGGTGATCGGCCGTCTCGATAAAGCCTATCGACTCGATACCACCCGCTGCGTGACTTGTGGCTGGGGAGTCGGTGGTCGGGTTGCCTTGGCAGCGGCCACCGCCGATCGTCAGCGGATCCATGGCGCCATCACGCTGGGTACCGACTTGGGCCGCATGTCACTGCGACAACAAAATGCCCCACTGCAGTCGCTCGATTTCTTATTCGTAGGCGACTCCCAAAAACTGGAAAGCCAAGCTGCGGCTTTGAGCGAGAGTGGCTATTCAGCCAATGTCTTGCCCGCGCCGGCCCTTGAACCTGGAAAATGGGAAACGATTCCTCTGGACAAAATCGCCCGTTGGCTCGAAGGCCAAGGACGGCTTTAAACAGCGGAGTTTTCGCAAAGTGCACTTGATAAGCAAGAACAAAGCCACCCCATGAACTCCACCGACAAGAGTAAACGGCAGTCGCGACAGAGGTCTGCACGGCCAGCGACTGTGCACCAAGACGCTCAACTGCACCGTTCGATCCAGCGTTGGCTGCTGGGGACGTTTTGCATTCTTTTTTTGGCTGCCGGAATTCTGGTCCCCTGGCTCCCCTACATGAACGATGGAAGCAGTGGCTTTGCTGCTGGCACGCTTCTCAAAGTAGGGGTCGTCTTGTTCATCGCTTGGCTGGCGGCACCGCAATTAGAACGCTTGGGTTGGCAGCGTCTCCGGGGAACCATGCTGGCTGGTTTGGTGGTCGTGATTGCGCTGTTTGCCATCCGCCCCCGGATCGGAGCGATCGCTGGCGCCCTGTTCATCGGCGGATCGATGTTCTTTGGGGTCGTGAGTTGGATGCGAAAATTCACGAAGCAGCGCGAGTAAGTGCCGCTTCGGCGTCAAACTCAACCTCTCTTGCCTGCTGTTAACATGCCGCAGGATGCGTGATGCCGCTGCGACTGTTTTTTGCGGATAGACCCGCAAAATTGGAAAAAACCCTACCAGTCGTCTCGCATCGCTGCCGAAAACTATCAGCGGATGAACTTCAGCTTTCGCAGTCCAGTATGGCGTAGATGCCGTGCTTGACCGAGGAGGTTGAAAGGCTCTAGCTGCGTACAAAGGGGGGCAATCTTTTGTCGCGCATGCACGGAGAGCGAACGTGCTGGGATATCGCCAGCGGGTTGCAGCAATGCAAGCTGCCAGCGGTTTCCGCAGCGCGGGCTAGGTGCCAGCTCTACGTGAAATGTCGTCTTGGGTAACTCCCGCGACGCAGTTTATCAAATTGATTTACTTCTTCCTGAATTATGCGAATCACATATCGGTGTGTTGATCGCATGCTTTAGGGCACCACTTTCTCCCGCAAACCTTCTGCAGCCGTGAGCCGCTCATATCGGTCCATGGCAGGCAGGAACCAGATTGTGGACACTCGATAGTGATTCGTAGGAGGGTTTCCAATGCGACGATTTCTGTTTGGCGTGGTAATCGCTTCGGTCACCGCCGCAATGCCTGCTTGGGCGTTCGGTGGCGATCGTGAAATTGCCAAATCTGTTATGTCCGAGCTGCAGCAGCACAAGGCTGCTGGCAACCTGAAAGGGTTCGACATCGACCTCAAAGTTGAGGACGGGATCGTATTCTTGACCGGTAAAGTGGCCAATCGAGCTCAACACTTACTCGTAGTCAACGCTGCGACTCAAGCCGCTGGCGCTGAAAACATCGTCAATGAGTTGACGGTAGAGGGAGAGACCCAAACGGTAGATCAGGCCGTCCAGCCTGCCTCCACATCGGCTCCGACTCAACCGTCCGAGAACGACGTGGTGATCACCGACTCGGTGATCTCCAAGTTGCAACAATCGAAGTCGGCGGGTACCCTGCGCGGCTTTGAATTGGACGTAAGTACCATCGACGGCGACGTTTGGCTTAAGGGAAGCGTTTCCAATCAAGCTCAAAAAGACCATGTGCTCGATATCGCTCGCCGTGTTCGCGGGGTAGCTCGCGTCATCGATGATGTCACCGTCAAGCATGCGGAAATTCGGCAAGTTTCGACCGAAGTCCCTGCGTTCTCGAACGAAGTCCCAGCGGCTTCAATCGAAGTTCCAGCGGCTTCAGCCGAAGTCCCCGCGTTGACACCAGTCCGTCAGGGTTCCAGCATGCCGATGGCCGGTGCGACCGGTACACCGCAGGCCTTTGCCCCATCGGGCTTGGCTGGCATGACCATGAACCCTGGCTACCGAGGAGGCGCTCCCGTGCCGATGCAAGGTGCCGGTGCCGAATATGGCGTCGGTGCACCACGCTACGACCAGCCTAACATGCCATCTTACGCATGGCCAAGTTACGCAGCGCACCCGAACTACGCAGCGGTAACTTATCCGAAGCAGTACAGCCCTTCGGCTTGGCCCTACATTGGACCATTCTACCCCTACCCTCAAGTTCCACTGGGGTGGCGTAAGGTTGCCTTGGAATGGGATGATGGCCTATGGTACTTGGATTTCACCAGCAAGTAACCGCTCCTTCGATCTTGCAGGGAGAAGGCTAGGGGAGATGAGTCCTCTGGCCGACGGTTAAAGAAGCTCGCGTGGTCTGACCCTCCACGTTGGAAGTGTCACCGAAGAGGCCTGAGCCGCAATCTGCAGCTCAGGCCTTTTTTCGTTTTTGGGCCGCGATGGTTATCCCCGACTTCAGTTCACCGCTTGATTCGTCAGGTTTCTGCGGTGGTCTCGTACTCGTACTCAGCATCGCGGTACTCGTGCTCGTGCTCGTGCTCGTGCTCAAATTGACTTTATTGACCTGATGGAGGTCATTGAGTACGAGTACGACTGCCCTGGCGGTCGCGACAAATACACGAAGGCGTCGTTGCGAGAGGTCGTCGCCAGCTGCAGGAACGTGGCGTGGCTGGAATTCTAGCGGTTGGGGCTGTTTGGATACCCTCGCTCCGCCGTTGAAACTGCAGTGCTAGCATTGTTTCGCCCGCTTGTTCCAATTATTCCGGGCTTAAAACGCGAAAAATCCGCAAGTCCTTCCCACCTTAACAACGATAAACCTTGTAGATCGGAGGCGAGCTGCCCAGATAGTCATGAAGCGCGGTCGGATTCATTCCGCCCCGCCGTTACGTGATGATCGAACAGTATGGAAAGCCGGGTGGGCAGTAGGGCCAGCTTAGTCTCTAGCAACTCAGTCGATACGAGGGATCGTTCGATGTCACGATTGTTCAATAAGTCAGTTTTGGGTCTCTTATTATCCGCCAGCGTGCTCACAACCACCGGTTGTGTCGGCATTACCAATGGCATTAATCTGGGGCCCCTCGGGATTCCAATTCCCGTGAGCCCCTACTTCCAAGACCAGGAAGAGCTCGAGTTTCACCTCCACGAACGGTACGAACGCGTACCGATTCTTGGACCGCAAACTGCTGGAGGACCTGCCGTTGCGCTGGATCCACCAAGCGATGATGAAGTCATGCAGGCGATGGAGAAAGCCCGACCAACTCGCGGTGGAATCCCGCTGCTGTTCGAGCGTCAACGCAACAACGTGCAGATTGTCAAAGAGAAGATCGCCGACTACGTCGATCCACCTCGGTTCATTCCATTGATCGGAATGGCCAGCTTGCACCACGCGCACTACAAGTGCACGATTTATTACACAGAACGCACCATCAACGGTTGGCCTGTGCCTTACACGTTGGAAGACAAGGAAGCGGCGGAGGTCATCTACATCGACCATAACCACTTCCACATGTGCGGCAATCCCGACACCGGCGCCAGCAGCATCTATTAGCTGATTCCGCTTCGCATTGTACCCGTCAATTCATTGCCACACCCGGCAGGAATGAAACAACAGCCGCAGAGCTAAACTTCTGCGGCTTTTTTTGTTTCGCCCGCAGGGGGACGGTCGAGTTCGAGTACGATTGTCTTTAGTAACAGCGGGAGCGTTTGACGCGATTACCTTTTGGCTGTTTTTCAATATCCCCGGAACGCTAGGGCAACAAGCTTGGCGTTTTTGTACGTTCAGCACTCAGTGAATTCACTCAAGACCAACATGTCCGTCGCAGTCGTTACCGGTAGTTCCAGTGGCATCGGTCGCCAGACCGCCATAGAGCTTGCACGTCAAGGATACTCCCTTGTACTGCATGCCCATCGCAATGTGACAGGGCTTCAACAGACGGCGTTTTCGATTCTAGAGCTCAATCAAACACCTGTGGAGGTGCTCTGCCTCACCGCTGATATTAGTCGGGTTTCCGCGTGCCACGATCTGATCTCAGCCGCCTTCCAGTGGCGTGGAGCGGTCGATGTGTGGGTCAACAATGCGGGGGCTGATGTGCTGACGGGAAGTGCTCGGCAACTCTCTTTTGAGGATCGATTGCAGCGGTTGTTGCAAGTAGATGTTGCGGGCACTCTACGGCTCAGTCGACTGGCTGCAACCCGCATGCGACTGCAGTGCAGCCCCAACCTACCCTCGCTGATCAATGTCGGTTGGGATCAGGCATGGTCGGGGATGGAGGATGAACCAGGTCAGTTGTTTTGTACAAGCAAAGGGGCCATCATGGCTTGCACAGCAGCGCTGGCGATGAGCTTTGCACCCGAAGTCCGCGTCAACTGCGTCGCTCCAGGTTGGATACAAACGGCCTGGGGAAGCGAAGCCGCCAGCCCCTACTGGGACAAGCGGGCCCGCGGGGAAGCGTTACTGGAACGCTGGGGGACAGCCGCAGATGTCGCCCACACCATCGCTTGGTTGGCAAGCCCACAGGGGGCGTTCATCAACGGCCAGATCATTGCTGTCAATGGTGGTCGCCGTTACTTTCCCGCTAATTCCAAGTGACCTCTGCTCGAGCATGACTTTTGCTTAAAGCTGACTTCTGCTTGACCTGCCACCCGAGAATGTGCTATTGCTCAACACGTCTTGCTTACCGTTCGGCACGAGACGTCTAGATACAATGCCCGCATCCCACTCCACGACTTGCCACGTTCTGATTCGCGCGCGCCATGCGTTGAGCTGGATGATTGGCTGCTTGGTGGCCTGCAACCTATTGAGCGGTTGCCGCTCTACGGTTCCGATCTTCGTCTGGCGCCCGCCGCAAGTGTGTACGCCGGTGGGTGCCAAGCTTGCGCTGGCTCCCGTGGCCGGGGATCCGGAGTTAGCACGCCGCATTGAAGAGGCTATGCTATTGCAGCGACCTGCCGCCTGCGCCGATGTGGCTCTGTTCACAGCCGATCAATTGATTGAGAGTTCACCCATTCGTTTGGTCTCGACCGCTTCCCTCAACAACGATCTGACCGCCCTCCAAGCCGCCCGCGCCACGGGTGCGGATATTTTGGTACAAGGGGCAATCCTTGCGACCGATGTTACGTACAACGACTTGTTTGAAGCCGATCAAGCGGCCGCTCAGGCGCAGAAGGCGAACATGAATCGCATGTTCTTCACGCGCCTCTACCAACCGCCAGCAGAAACGGCGAATCACCGCATGTTGCTTTCGTGGCGGATCATCGATGTCCCCACCGGCAAGACCTTGGGAGCCCATTCGTTTACCATGCACACCCGGAGCGTGGCCCAAGAGTATCCCGATTTGGAGGCGACCTTACAAAACCCCGCCGCACTGCTCATCGCAGGGAGCGCTCGCGAAACCTGGAAGACCATCGCTCCGGTGGTGGAGCGCGGTGAAGTCCGCCTGGCCGTTCCGTGGCTACAACCTGGCGCCTGGCTGGTGCGACGCGGGGTCAAGGCAGCCAAAAAAGGGGATTGGCCTCAGGCCGAGCAGGCATGGGAGAAAGCGTCCAAACGCTTTTGGTTCAGCGCTCCGGCACACCACAACTTGGCAATCGCCAAAGCCGCTCGCGAGGATTTCCCAGCGGCCAAGCTTCAATTACTCAAAGCCCGCGGACCATTCAACTATCGGCTACCCAGTGAAACACTGTTTTGGCTCGATCAAAATCACCGTTTGTATCATCAAGCGCATGGGCTGCCAAAGCCGGCCGAAGGCTGGGCTTTCCCCGAGCCCAGCGACGTCACCCCGTACGAACGCTATGCGGAACCGATCGATCTCGCCGAACTACCCTGGTGGGCCGCCATCCCATTTGTGAAGACGCCCAATCCGCAGGCCGCCGATTGATCCCCGAAGCAAAGTGCGATAGCTGAAAATCGCACAGGCTGAGGCTTACTTCCCTTTTTCGGCATGGCTGTCATCGAGTGCTTCTAATTCTAAACGTACGGCCTCGGCCTCAGCCGCCTTGAAGTCACTTTTCTTGCGATCAATGTGCGAAAGTCGATGAACCTCGGCCAGCAATTGTTGGTACTTTTTTTCCAGTTTTGATTTTCGATCTCTGAAGAGTCCAAACATCACGCCTCCTATGACATGGTTTAATGATAATCGTAGGGCAGATTGTAGGCAGCTCTGCAAGCCACTCCGCCGCACCGACAATAGCTTGCCATGCTTTTATAATGAGTGGGGTAGCGTTTCGGTCGTGCACTTTACTGTCCTATCCGCTGAGAGTCTTTCGCACGATTAGCCGTATGGCATTGGCTGCGGTTGCAATTTTTCACCCGGGACAACCCCTAACGGCTTTTGACGTTTTGCCCACTAGTTCATATCTACCTGCTTAGTGCCAGCCTTTCGTAACGGAAAACAACATGATGTGGAGTCGACTTTTCTGTGCGGGCTTGCTCGGGCTGTTAGCCCCCAACCTGTTGATTGCTCAAGACTTCCCAAGTTTTCGCGGAGTTAACGGTTGGGGACTCGCTGGAGAGCATGCGATTCCGGCATCCTGGTCCGACTCCGAAAACCTGGCTTGGAAAGCCGACTTGGCTGGCTCCGGTTGGTCACAACCGGTGGTCATTGGCGAGCGCGTGTTTGTCACGATGGCGGTGGCCGAAAAAGACCTCAGCCCTAAGAACTTTGAGGATGGTGTGAAGACGCCGCAAAGCATGGGGATTTCATTGTTTAGCAAGCCCCCGGATACCTCCATCGATTGGCAAGTAGTTTGCCTAAGCACCGTCGATGGGAGCCAGCATTGGCAGACGAGTGTGCATCAGGGGAAGCCTACCTACGCAATTCATCCGTCGAATTCCTTTGCTACCGAGTCGCCTGTGGCGGACGAGCAGGGGGTCTACGTTTATTTTGGTGCAACCGGCACCGTGGCCGGAGTGGGGCACGACGGCAGCCTTCGCTGGAAGCGGGATGTCGGCGTCTTCAAAACGAGCAATAGCTTTGGCACCGGCAGTTCACTAGCCATTCATCGCGGCAAGATTTTCCTTCAAAACTTCAGCGAAGGGAGCGGCGATGTGCTGTGCCTCTCCACCGAAACGGGAGAGATATTGTGGCAATCGTCGCGCGACAAACTCGCAACCTCTTGGAGCACCCCACTGATCTGGAAGAACTCGCAGCGGACTGAGTTGATCGTTTCCGGAGGGCAACAAGTCGACAGTTACGATCCCGAGACCGGTTCTCTGCTGTGGACCGTCAGCAATGTGAAGGCGGCCACCGCTTGTTCACCCTGTGCTGATCTCGAGCGATTGTACTTCGGTGGTAGCGATCCGTTCTCTAAGGGGCCACTGTTTGCGATGACCCCAGGTGCCGCGGGAGATGTCTCGCCCAAGAAACAGAACAAGCAGTTTGATTCGTGTGCCTGGGTCGAAGATCGCGCCGGCCCCGGCATGGCCTCACCTGTCTCGTCAGGGCAGTTTCTCTACACGGTCGATAAGAATATTCTCAAGTGCTACGACGCCGCTACCGGAAAGCAACTTTATCAAAACCGCTTGCCGAAGATGAACATGGTGGCAGCCAGTCCGCTGGTCGTGGGTGAGCAATTGCTGCTGATCGATGAAAACGGCTCCGCTTGTACAGTTGCCCTGGGGCCCGAGTTCAAGGTGTTGGCCAGTGGTAACTTGAGCGATACGTTTTGGGCGACTCCCGCCGTAGCCAACGATGCGATCTTTTTTCGCGGTGTCAAAGCACTCTATTGCGTTCGCGAAAAGAAGTAGGCTAGGCTCGTCCCCTCTGCAGACTCGCCCCGCCCAGTTTCGTGCAAGTTGCTTACATCATTCGTCGCACAGGGTTGCAAGCCACGGGTAACTGCGAGATGCTGGGGCTTTCGAAGTGGTTCCAGTTGCAACCGAGACAACCATGGATGAGATTCCCCCAACCGAATTGCAGGTCATCCTTGACCACATCTACGCGGGGCACAAGATCGAAGCGGTCAAACACTACAAAGAACTGCGCGGAGGGAGCCTGTTGGACGCCAAGCAGTTCATCGAAAAGCTGACCGTTGATTTGCTCGAGCAATCGCCAGAAAAGTTTGCTCCTAGCCCCAAATCAGGCTGCTTCGGAGCGATCTTCCTGTGGTTCAGTTTGGGAGCTTCGCTGCTGGCGAGCTGCCTGACAGGGCTCTTCTAGCACTGCCCAACCCTAAGGAGTCGTTCGCAGACAAGCTACAGCTATAACCAAACTGCATAGCTACTATGCCATTTTTGCATAGCGGAATTGCTCCTTTTCGGTGGAGAGCGACTTGTCGAGTAGCTCGGTGACCCGCGACGTCAACAAGTTGGTCAGTTCAATCGTGGCAGTGCGTGCTGGCTTCACGGGAACCTGCACCGCCTCTCCAAAGGACACCAGCACGTCCCGCCGGCCTCGGATGGTCGCCGAGCTCACCTGCAACACGTCCTCTTCCAACTTGTCAACGGTTTCCGCGATCCGTTCAATGGAAACGCTGGAACCGGTCAGATAGTCACCTGGGTAGCTGAACAACTGCAGTGCGAGAAACATCTCATCGAGCCCCGTCCGCAGATGTTGCTTCACCTCGGCCGGAACTTGGCGATCATTTAAACGAGAGAGAATGAATTGCCTGAGTTGCTTGACCCGTTTCGGGACCGAGTCGCCTGCCGCAATCGCATGCTGCTTCTCATGCCGCTCGAGAATGAAATGGCACAACTGCTGGATGCGGTCGGGTAGCGAACCTTGCTGGCTATGGCCGTAAAACTCCAATTCCTTCAAGCTCAAAACGGCGTTGCCGATATTTAGAATGCGTTCGATAGGGGTTAGATGTTCGTGCACGCGCCACAGCAGCCGCTGCTCAATTTGGGCCAGCACTTTTTTGATGCTGGGTAGCGGATCGTCCGCACAGCGATAGCGAATTGCGGTGGGGATGAGAGCCACAGTCCGCTGAGCCCGTTTGGCGGCGGCGATCGCTATCGCACACGCTCCTTCGCGGAGTGGCGTTAGGCGATCGTTGCAGTGGTAGATGTCACCTTCTGGAAAGATGACCAAGGGTTCACGGCGCTGGGTCAAAATCCCAACCGCTTCCCTGAAGGCGGTCAAATCGTTGGCTTCGCGATCGATGCTGAAGCAGCCGTGCCACTGCAGACAGCGCTGCATGATCGCTGAGTTTTTTGCGAATACGTGCCAAGCCGCCATGATGTGGCAGGGGGTGCCCACCTGATCGCACGCTTCGTAAATGGCAAACGGATCGGAGTGGCTCGGATGATTGGGGGCGATCATCACGCTTTGTCCGTCGGCCAGCGCTTGCTGCAGATGGTTGGCCCCGGTGACTTGCACCGGGTTCAAACGCATGGTTTCGCGATAACGACGTCGCCGTAGAGGGCGCAAGCAGCGAACCAGCCAGGGGGTCAGGGCTGGGGACCAGTGTTGCGGGGCGAACAACATCGGGTACTTATTCATGGCGGGTTTCCTAACGATGCATCAAAGTGCGGCAGGAGAGCGTAGAGAGTTCAATCCCAAGCTTCTAGATGAGAAATGTTCGAAAGTCATGCGCGTGGAAATCCGCGACAACCCAAAAATCTTAGAGTTTGCCCTGGTCAAGCAGCAGACGATAACTTTGGCCAAGGGCTATTTTGCCGTGACGACGGGGCAGTCTACGGCGGTTCCCTGGCGCCAGGGTGTCTTCCATGCGGAGTCCGCTGAGGAAGTCACAAAGAAAGCGTAGTAAGAAGCCGAACGATCCGCAGGGCAAGCCTGCGGGATTGCGTCCGGTGGGGTTGCGTTTTGTAGTGAGAAACCGAGCCCGTTTTGAAGCAAGCTTTTCTAGAATTTTCAGATTTGAATAGGGCTGACAGGAATCGAACCTGCACACCTTGCGGTACTAGAACCTAAATCTAGCGCGTCTGCCAGTTCCGCCACAGCCCCATGTTCTTGATCCGTAGCAGCGGTGCTTTTAAGCAGCTACTGCGACCGACCGGTGTTTGGCGATGCGATCGCCAGTGAGCATTTAGTTCAACACATTCCACTCTAAGTTGCCGTTGGAACGACCCACACCTTGAGATCGCATTCGATTTCTTGGTGCAGATGGATCTTGACGGTGTACAGCCCCAGTTCCTTGAGCGGACCTTGAAGTCGAACTTGGTCTTCGGTGATGACCAACTGAGACGACTTGAGAGCCGCGACGATTTCCGGTGCACCGACGCTACCGTACAGGTGACCTTCGTCGTTGGCATTGGCTTCGATAGTGATCGATTGTTGGGCGATAGTATCGGCCAGCGATTGCAGTCCACCCAAGCGCTTCTTCTCAATTTCCTTCAGCTTGGCCTTGTGCTTTTCAACCATTCGCTTGTGGTGCGCGTTGGCTACGATTGCAAGCCCTTGCGGGAGCAAATAGTTGTTAGCGTGACCGGCTCGAACCTCTACTACATCCCCTTGGCGACCAACGCTGTCGACATTTTGGATGAGCAGCAGTTCGATACCGCCGTTAGTTCCCTTGGGCAATCGCTTGTAAGACTGGCGTCGGGCGCGTGATTTGGCAGCAACCATCGTTTGACTCGCTGTAACTTGCAGTTGGATTCTATGGAAAGTTATAAAAGACTCGAGGGCTTCACAGCTCAAGAGGATTTGTGTGAACTCGGTGCAGTTCGGCTATGGTTAAAACTCAGTTTGTAATGCCTGCCCGTTCGAAGCTAGAACGGAATCTCGTCACCACTTGGGCCGGAATGCCCCATATCGCCACCAATGTGCGGCGAGGGGGCATATTCTTCGCGAGGTGGCGGAGCGCTGCTGCGCATTTCACTACTGCGTGCAGCGCCTTGTGCTTGTGCTTCACCACCGCCACGACTTTCGCGGCTCCCGAGCAGTTGCATGCGATCGCAAACGACTCGCAGTTTGTAATTTTTCTGTCCGTCTTTTTCCCAAGTATCAAGCTTCAGTCGTCCTTCGATGAAGACCGGCGCTCCCTTGCTCAGGTACTCTGCGGCAACTTCCGCCGTGCGTCCCCAGAAGGTGACATCCACAAAAGTGGTCTCATCGATCCATTCGCCGTTTTGACCCTTCCGTCGATCATTGACTGCTAAACCCACTTCCGTGACAGGAGTGCCACTGGGGGTGTAACGCAGCTGGACATCCCTGGTCAGGTTGCCCATCAAAATAACTCGGTTGTAGCTAGCCATGATGTTTCTCCTCGATGTACGCAGAGCTGAGCGAGCCTCTCGGGTGGGGCCGTCTTACGAACAATATAGAGGATTCTTTAGGGTGATAAAACGGCTTACTCTTCTTCTTCGTCCACATTCAGGCCGGACAGATCGCGGGTCACACCAACCGCCACAGGGGCAGCTCCGTCGGCAGGCGGCGCTAGGCTGCGTCCCATGGTGTGTGCCACCAGCGGCTCAACCAAACGTGGATCGACCTTGATGACCAAATGACGAATGATGGTCTCATCCAACTGGCAAGCCCGATTGAACTCAGTCAGCTTGGAAGTATCCATCTTAAAATACGTAATCCAGTAGGTCCCTTTGGAGTGACCATCGATGGGGTAAGCAAGTTTTCTCTCTTCCCATAGGCGACTAGCCAGGATCTCGCCGGTGTGGCTTTCGATCTTGCTATGGATGGCGGCAGCCACTCCACCTGGGTCGCGATTGTACTTGTTGCTGTCGAAGAGAAAAAAGCAGTCGTAGCATTGAGTAACCAAAGTCCCGAATCTCCCGAACTGATTGACTTATGTTGCTGGTGGTTGATTTGTAATGTGGATTAGTTGATGCGGTTCATGCAATAGGCCAGGTCGTGGGTGCACCAATCTACAATTGCACCCGAGGCAGCGGACACCGCCTCGTCGATCATTGGTTTTTCGTCCTTGGAGAATCGTCCCAACACGTAATCGGCCGTTTCCCAATGGGCTGGCGTCGCGTCGATCCCGATTCTTAAGCGTGCAATATCTTGCGTTCCAAGGAGACGCAAAATGTCGTTCAAGCCCTTTTGGCCACCTGCAGATCCTTTGGCTCGCAACCGCAGCTTGCCGGTCGGGAGACTCAAATCGTCGCAAACAACCAGCAAGTCTTGCTGCACGTTCACTTTGTAAAAACTGGTGACCGCCTTCACACAGCGACCACTGTCGTTCATGTAAGTCAAAGGCCATACCAGGATCAGGTTGACCGCGTCCACCGCAATGGAAGTGATCTGGCCCTCATATTTACCGCGCGGCGAGGGTGCTCCCCGCTGCTTGCACAAAGCATTCAGAACATCAAAGCCAATATTATGACGAGTCCCCTCATACTTTGCACCCGGATTGCCAAGCCCCACCACGATTTTCGTATTGGCGCCTGCGTTGCTCACTGCCTGCCTATCCTTCAGATCGGACACGCCACCGCTGCTCCAATCGACTCGGATCCCTTATTCGAACTAATCTTATCTGACTTGAACTAGCCTGCCTTGCCTGGACCAACCACTTACCCCTATTCGCCTTCAGCCTGTTCCTTGCGAATCAACTCAGGTTCACCGGCTACGGCGGCGGCGTCTTCAGCCGACATTCCCACCGGTCGGTTGATCTGCACAACCACTTCACTGGCTGGGGTCACCATCGTCGCTCCAGCGGGTAGCTGAACTTCGCTCGCATGGATGGCGCCACCGAGATGCAAACCGCTGATGTTTACATGCAAATGATCTGGAATGCTAGCCGCAGGGCAGCGGATGGTAAGTTCGTGCAGCGTAAAGCTCAACATACCCCCTTCGCTCGACCCTGGAGCCTCACCATGCAACTCAACAGGCAACGTGACTTCTACCGACTCAGCTTGCGAAACGCGGGCCAAGTCGACGTGGATAATATCGACTCCAAACACATCCCATTGAACTTCGCGAAGGATGGCCGTGTCGGTGACGCCACCGGTCAAGCTTACCAACTTGGTACCGTGCTTGACGATCAAATTGAGCGCATCGGCTTTAACCGCTAGATTGACGTTGGCTTCGCCGTGACCGTACAGATTAACTGGGACTTCGCCATTCATGCGAAGCCGCTTGGATGCCAAACTTCCAAGTTCATCACGCTTTTTAACTTCGAGTGTTTCGCTGCTCATCGCTAACCTAACGGCTACTTAACCTGTAAAAATCTATGGAGTACCGCAACTCGGCATACCCTGCGTTGCGGCAGTACAGTATTTGTGTCTTGCTTGCTAATCGGTCAAGAGCGCGCCGCAATTTCGCGTAGCATCTCGACCCCGGGGGTTGCCTGCCACCGAAAGTCTGCACGGCGAGCCCCACTTGGCGGTAGGCCAAGTGACACTGCCCCCAAAATTAGAAGCGGGCAAGTATCGCAAAACATTCTTTTCTTTCAAGAGCAACCTGGACCTTGGGAGCGAAGTCTTTTCAGTTTATCTAGGAGCAACACCTTTTTTGACCTAAACATTGCCTCCTTTGCAGCCCCTTGGGCCCCGCCAGCGACTTGCCGAACTCCGGAACCTTCTATAATTTGCCTCTCTTCAGACCACCTATCCGACCAAAAAATGAAACAACATGGCTAAGACCAAGACGACTTTGCAGTACATCGAGCCCATTGGCCCCCGCGTGCTGGTACTGAAAGATGAGCCGAAGCGAGAGACAAAGGGGGGGATTGCACTCCCTGACGCCGCCGAAATTCCGACCATCACCGGCCGAATTGTGACGATAAGCAAGCAAGTCCTACACAACGAAGATGTGCCGCTCCGGCAATACGACAAGGTCCTGTTCCACCCCAAGAACGCGATTCCTGTCGATTTCGAATCCGACAATCAACTGTTTGTTGTGCCAGTCGATGATATTGTGGCTGTCTTCCGCAAGGACAAGCCGGAAAATTGACTGCCCCGCTATCCGACTAGCCTGCTAAGTGGTTGGGGAACCGGAGTTGTCGTCCATGGGCGGCCGAAACAGTTCGCTGATCGACTTATGGTGGTGAATCCGGCGGATAGCTTCGGCCAGCAGGGGAGCGACGGATAAAACCTGAATGCTATCCAACTTCTTTTCCGGCGTCAGCGGTATCGTGTTGGTAATGCACAGCGATTTGATTGGGGCATCCCGAATTTTGTCAATTGCGTTGTCGCACAACACGCCGTGCGTGGCCGCTAAGTGAATCTCCTTCGCGCCGGCTTCATGTACCATTTTCGCTGCACCGCAGATTGAACCGGCCGTACTAATCATGTCGTCAAACATCAAGCAGATTTTACCTTCAACCGGACCGCCAATGATATTCTTTTGAGTAGTCTCCAGGGCGCTGGAGCGGCGTTTGTCGACAATCGCCAACCGGCCCCCCAACCGCTTCGAATGGCCAATCGCCCGCTTGATGCTCCCCTCATCGGGACTCACCACCACAATCTCTTCCGGATCATGCCCCATCGCCTCGAAATAGTTATTGAGGACGGGTGCGGCATATAAGTGGTCAACCGGAACGTCGAAGAAGCCCTGAATCTGCGGCGCGTGCAAGTCCATGGTGAGCACACGGTCAGCCCCTGCGCGGGCAATCATGTTGGCCACCAGCTTGGCTGTGATCGGGACGCGCCCTTCGTCTTTGCGGTCCTGCCGCGCATATCCGAAATAGGGAATGACCGCCGTTACGCGGGCCGCACTCGCTCGCTTGCAACTGTCGATCATGATCAACAGCTCCATCAAGTTATCGTTGACAGGGGGCGAGGTGGGCTGAATCAGAAAGACATCCCGGCCGCGAACATCGTCGTTGATCTTGCAGAAATTTTCGCCATCAGGGAACTTCCCCAAGGAGATTGAACCCAGGTTGAGGTGCAAATTGACACAGATGTCCCGAGCGAGCTGGGGGTTGGCTCGACCGCTCAGGATTTTTAATTCACGCATGCCATTCTCTTGCAGGGCGGATTTGTGGGGACGGAGAGACCAGTCGCGAATCGCCAATCGCGGATCAATCGGGAAGCGTAAACATCCTAGCCAGCAGCATAACCCATTTCAGTCATCTTGGCTTCGACCGCTTGCAGTTCATCAGGCGTATTAATGCTCAAAGCTTCGCAGGGCTGCAGGATTGGCAACGCATCGACGGAGTACCCGGCCGATAGCAACCTCGCAGGGCAGTCGGTCAGATAGAACTCACCCTGAGAATTGTTATTTTCCAACTGCGACAGAGCCGTCAATAACTGGGGACCGGCGAACAGATACGTACTCATATTGACTTCGCGAATCGCTAACTCCTCTGGCGAAGCGTCCTTATGCTCCACAATCCGCTCGAACTTACGATCGGCACTCCGTACAATACGACCGAGCCCCATCGGATCCGCTTTGAGCAATGTACCGAGCAAGCAAGCGTAATCCCCCGCATCAAAGGCCTCTAAGAGCTTCGTGACCGAAGCCGCTTGGATCATCGGCGAATCGCCAGCAACCACCAGAACCGGGCCCGCCTGCCCTAGCAATTGCGGTCGGCACATCTCGACCGCATGTCCGGTGCCGAGCTGCTCAGCCTGCAACGCGAAGTCCACGTTTGATCGACCGAATAACTCCTGCTTGACATCGTCGGCGCGATAACCAACCACAACGATGGTCTGTTGAATTCCTGCATTTTCCAGGGCATCCAACACCCAGTGGATCATGGGGCGTCCCAAAACGGGGAACAGGACTTTTGGCAAATCACTCTTCATCCTGGTCCCTTTTCCGGCAGCCAAGACAACGGCAACGGGTGCTTTACTCAACGGATTTATACCTTAGCTGAAGTCCAAGGGGATTAGACCAGGGAGGGAAGGGGGCAAGCGGTTCCGCAGGTAACTGGCCCGAACCCGCTTGCAAAACATATCTTGCCAGACCGATTCGTTTAGATCCAGGGCAGGTCAATTGCCAAGCCTGAGACATTGACCAAGTTCGCTTGGGTCACTACGCTTAGCTGCTCTGGAAGGGTTCGACCGATTTTGGGCGGCTGGGCTGGCTGATATTAGGCGGCTGGGCTGGCTGATATTGGGCGGCTGGGCCGAAGAACCCTCAACGTGGAACGACCCACAACCCAGCTTAAATCTCATAACTACCTAACCCACGAAACGTTGACGAAATATGGGAACCGAAAGAACTCGCGAACTCCGCCGCCGCCGCCATCGCCGCCATCAAGTCGCCAAGCTGATCGCCCGCGCCGAAAAGGGTGGAGCCGCTGAGAAAGCGATTGTTTGCGAGAAACTGCGCCGCATGACCCCCGGAGCCGCCGTGATTATCAAAGACCGAGGCTTGGATAAGTAGTCCGGTCCCTTCGGATAGGGAGCGCGGCAGCAACTTTTTAAGAGTGCGCGAGCTTCCAGATAGAGGGCTAAGGACTAGCGGTGCTGCAAAAAGAGGGCCCTCCCGGGCCCTCCCGGGCCCTGTGAGGCCGACCCCACCGCGCTCAACATTTTTCAATATGATCCAGCCAGCAGAAAATGCAGTCGGGAGGGAGAGGCTCCTGCGGCGTCCGCGTCGACCTCCCGTTACTCGCCTCTTTCGTAGTTCAAAGATGTTTACAGCGATGCGACGGAACTCAATCGCTGACGCGTGAATTCCGCCGGGGAGGGTAAGTTGCAACGCCGCACTTAACTTGCAACACCACGATTACGTTGCAGCGTGAACGCCAGCGCAACGCAGCTACATGCCGCCGGGCGTTTGAAAGCCTCCGCCGTAGTTATCGAACTCGGAGTGCCGCTCAGGGGCTCGGTCATAGAAACGAGTGTACTCCTTTTCCCAAGTCAGCTGAATTTCGCCCACCGGTCCATTGCGTTGTTTGGCAATAATGATTTCGGCTTGGCCCGCGTATTGGGCCGCATCATCGCCACGATGGTAGTACTCTTCGCGGTGCACAAACATCACCACGTCGGCATCTTGCTCGATGGCCCCTGATTCGCGGAGGTGACTCATCCTCGGGCGGTGATCCTTGCCTTCTTCGGCTTGCCGATTTAACTGCGACAAACACAGTACGGGGACCGACTGTTCCCGCGCTAAGCCCTTCAGTCGCCGAGCGATCTTGGCTACCTGCTCTTGCCGTGGGTCGCGAGAATTATCAGGTTCAATTAGTTGTAAATAATCGATAACAATTAGTCCGAGTCGCTTTTCGCGCTGCTTGATCCGCCGAGCCACTGCCGCGATTTCACTCACCGAACGACTTGGGGAATCGTCGACATAAAGCGGTGCGTGGCTCACTTCAACTGCTTTCTCCACCAGTCGCTTGCGGTCGTCTTGACTGATACTGCCGTTTCGCAATTTGTGGCCGTTCACTTTGGCGAGCGAGCACAGCAAGCGGTCGGCCAACTCCACGCCAGACATTTCAAGACTTACGAACAGCACGGGGGCGTGCCCCAAAATCGATACATTTTCAGCCACATTCAGCGCGAAGGCCGTTTTGCCCATCGATGGCCGGGCCGCAAGAATGACCAGCTCACCGTTGTGCATTCCACCGCACTGGGCATCGTAGGACTCAAAGTGCGTGTCGACCCCGCCGACGGCATGAGTCCCTTTCATGCGGGCGTCGATCCGCTCCATGGCCTGCGTCAAGAGATCGCCAATCGAATCCGCTTGCTGGCTACTCCGCTCATCCTGAATACTAAAGACCCGCTGTTCAGCTTGGCTGAGCAATTCTTTGGCTTCTATTGTTTCATCGTAGGCATCGCGGAGAATGGTCGTGCTGGCTTCAATCAACTTCCGCAGCGTGGCTTTACTCCGCACAATCTCCGCGTAGTACATGGAATGGGCGGCGTGGGGAACACTATTGGCCAGCCGGGCCAAGTAAGCGCTGCCTCCCACCGCTTCGTAGTCATCGCTGGACTTCAAGCGGTTGACCAGCAGAGTGATGTCGATCTTCTGCCCCAACTCGACCATGTTGATCATGTGCTGGTAGAGCTTGCGATGAGCATCATCGTAGAAATCATCCGGCTTGACGATCATCACCAGATCATCGCAGACGTCGGGCTTTAGGATAACGCTTCCCAACACAGCGATTTCCGCGGAAATGTCGCAGGGCGGGGTGCGGTCAAGGATCGGTTGGACAGGTCGCGGTTCGTCTTTGCGCCATTTCCGTGATTTGCCTTCTGCAGTTGCCATCCTGGATTGCCTGGAGTGAGAATAAGTCGTTGGGGCGTGAGGGTAAAACTCGTTCGATCCTGAGTAAGCCCAAGATGTGCCCGAGGTGAGCGAGCTGAATTCTAACGCCTGTCCGGGGCCCGCCGAGGTGAGAGGCTAGATTTTGTGCGAGCGCTAGTTTGTCCACCACTAGAGATTGACGGTTGCCCAAGACTTAAGGTTGCCCAAGACTTAGGGCTGCACGTCGATCCACAACGGTTCCCCTTGGATGACCAGCCCCCCAGCCAACTCGGCTTGCGGTTGTAGGCGAACGGGTCCGAGGCCAAGCTGGCTTAAGCGAATCACAAACTCCTTTTCGCTCCCATTGGCTATGGCTACCTGTTCGGCCTGATGCCAGAGCGATATCCGCTCCACCCTTTTTCCTGCGTGCTCTTTGGCTGAAACGGTTGCCCGCAACAGTTCGGATTGCAGCGAAGCGGTGAACTTTCCACTTTCCCCCAGCTGCAGCGAACTGAGCTTCACTTCGACTTGATCGCGCGGCCCGAGCCAGATGGGGACGATGGTGTCGGAACGCTGCGCCAGCGGATCGTCCGCGAAAAACCGTAAGCAAACCTCGTGATAGCCGGGAGCGGAGCCAGCCACGTTGATATCGATCTTCGATTTGATTGCTGCCGTCTTCAGGTTCTGATTATCGAACAAGAGCCCGATCCCCACAGCGGCCAGTGGAGCCACGCGCTTGGCCCGTGGTTCATCGGAACCAAGCCAATCCAAGTAACTGGGGGCTTTCAGATTAGGCTCTATCTGCAACGGTTCGCGCGGCTTGAGCACGCGCAGCTCGGTAGCAATGCCTGGGGCTGGCGCATTGGAGAACGGTTGGCAAAGAGGATCACCGACGATGAGCAATTGGTAGGGGCCGGTGACGCTCAGGTAAAACGCTTCGACCAGGCTTGAGCCGCGGGCGTAGTGGACGTACATCTGCGGATGCGGAAATTTTTCCTGCAAAGCATAAGGCTCGACCACCGTGCCACTACTTCCCGCCGCCCCCGCCTTGATCAGTTCAGTCAGCTTGGTGTGACCACCTGGATTGGACATAATGCCACCGAAGCTGGTCAAGTTCTCGGCGATCGCGCCGGGCACCAAGGTGCTCTTGGATGCCCCCCAATCGAAATTCGCGCGGCCGAGTTGAGCCCCTAAAACAGCGGCTTTGTTCGCGGGAACAATCTCCTTGACAATCTCGGCTTCATAACCCATTGCCTGCAGTTCGGCGATGGCATCGGCAAAGTTGGGCTCACGAGTGGTGGTGCGGACATCGCTGGTCAAGCTAAAGTAGAAGCCGCCTTGGGGATGGGTCGCATCGGCAGCCGAAGAGCGCTGCAGAGCCGCCACCGCTTCATCAATGGTTGTACCACCGCCCCGGGTCACCCCCAGGACGATACTTAAAACATATCGGTTGCCGAGCTGCGGAGGGAGGACCGCCACGCCGTTGGGTGTCCACGAGACGCTTGAGTTGAAGCCGATCGTGGGCTGATAGCCCTTAATACCCGCCTCCAACAGGAGCTCGAGTACCTGAAACTGCGGATCATCGCGGATCGGATCAAAGCGTTTATCGGCAGCCAGATAACCGCCCGCATTCCAACCGCCAGAGATCGCGGCCTGCAGCAGCCGATTGGCCCGCGGGGCATCTTGAGCCTGAGCGGCTTGAGTGGCGGCCAAGTAGGCGAATGGGAACTGATGAGGATACTCTTGAAGCAGCGACTCAAGCGCATCGGCGGCTTCCACGTGCTTCGCATCGGCCATCAACTTTTCGATTGAACTCCACACCCCTTGCGTTGCCTGCCCCGCCGGCGAGGTGAAGTAGCTCTCCGTGGTCCGTCGCGCAAAAAAGTTAGAGTAAAGACTCAACAGCTGCCGGGGGTTTTCGTCCAGCACCGCCCGGTACAGAAACGTCAGCCCATTGATCGAACCCGAAGTGGTCTCGTACAGCTCTAGCTTCCCAAGAGCTTTCGTTTCGGCCCGCATGTCGATGGAGGTTGGGAAGTCGGCCGAGTAGGCGATGCACTGAATATGCCCCAACTTACGCTCCGCGATGACAGCAAAAATCGGTTGCAAGATCAACTTGCGAAAATCGGCCAGTGTGGTCGTCTCCGAATCGGGAATACCATTTAAGACGACGACATTGCTGGCGGGAATCTTGCGGAGGTAGACATAATGGTTGGCCAATGTACGTGAATTGAGCGAGCCCCCATTCACGACCACCACCACATCGGAGCTGGCCAATCCTCCCCAGGCAGGAACCGCCAGCAAACAAAGTAGGTTGGCGGCCAGCAGACAAGCCGCAAAAGAGCTCAAGAATGGCTTTGGAACAGTCGATGCAACAGCTTTGCCAGGGTGTCTCCAAGCAACTTGCGGCTTGCCGAAAGTGTTTTGGGATGCCTTGAGAGGAATAAACAGCATGGAATTTCTCACTTTGACTCGCGACTTGGCCCTTGAGCCTACGATCATGTCTTGCAACGTGGGTGACGGACTCTATAATCTTCCCCGATCGCAGCAAACGTTACAGTTTGTCTGACGATGAAAACGCCGATCAAAACGGCGGAGTGGCATTCTAGCAAATTTGCGGGCGTAGCTCAGTTGGTAGAGCACAACGTTGCCAACGTTGTTGTCGTGGGTTCGAATCCCATCGCCCGCTCTCTTGCCACTCGCCGTTTACGTTTCCTCGGACACCTCTTCTATCGACGCTCGATTTCTATCGACGCTCGATCCGTAGTTAATGAGGGCGCGCTGTGGAGACACGTAAGCACAAGTAGCTATTAAGCGGCGCACTGGTTTTCCCTCAATCATGTCCCAGTCAATGGGCTCAGCCGGAGTATTCTGAATGGCTACCACCGATATGGAAACGGACGTTGCCGCCGAAACCGAGAAGAAACTTCTCGAAGTCGACGTGACCGTAGAAGAAAAATCGGCTTGCGAACGCCACGTGGTCGTCAAGATTTCACAGGCGGAAGTCGAGCGTTATCGCCGTGAAGCGTTCGATGAAGTCTGCCCCAAAGCTGAGCTGCCCGGCTTCCGGGCTGGCAAGGCTCCACGCAAATTGGTCGAATCACGATTCCGCGAACAGGTGACCGAGCAAGTCAAGAGTTCGCTGATCATGGACAGCCTGCAAATCGTGACCGATGGCGATCACTTTTCCGCCATTAGCGAGCCTAACTTTGACTACGAAGCCGTCCACCTGCCAGAAGAAGGTGATTTTCGGTACGAATT
This sequence comes from Pirellulaceae bacterium, assembly GCA_041751975.1. Classification (GTDB taxonomy): domain Bacteria; phylum Planctomycetota; class Planctomycetia; order Pirellulales; family Pirellulaceae; genus Aureliella. The sequence goes on along the minus strand of JBGSHW010000152.1, from coordinate 102,535 downwards.
CAGTATCGAAGTTCGGCCAAACTTTGAAACACCGAAATGGGAAGGCCTAGCCTTAACCCGCCCGGTCTGCGAATTGACCGATAAGCACATCGATGAGCACCTGTCTCGGACACTGACGCGATTCATGGAAGGGGACGCAGTCGATGGAGCTTGTAAGCTGGGTGATAAAGTCCTTCTCAACGCGACCTTCACCGTAGATGGCAAACAAGTCGCCAGCTTCGAAGAAGAAGATACCGTAGTGCGGAAGAAGCTCTCGTTTGGCGATGCCGTCATCGAAAACTTTGGCGACCTGATCGCCGGTAAAGCAGAAGGGGACACGTTCACCTGCACCACCACGTTGTCAGACTCCGCCGCCAACCAAGAACTGCGCGGAAAAGAGGTGCTGATCGAATTCCAACTGCACGAAGTCAAACGCATCCAAGTCGATGAGATCAGCCCCTCAATGCTGGCCGACCTCGGGTTCGACGACACCGAAGAGCTACGTGAGTTCGTTCGCTCGGAACTTGAGCGTCAGTTCGAATACCACCAGCAGCAAGCCCTGCGGAAGCAGGTGGTCGACGAATTGACCAAAAACGCAAACTGGGAAATGCCTGAGTCGCTCGTACGCCGCCAAACCAATCGCGAACTGCAGCGGATGGTGCTTGAGTTGCAACGCAGCGGTTTCAATCAAGATCAGACGAAGGCCTACCTGAATGCCGCTCGCTTGAATGCGCGCGAATCGACCATTCGCGCGCTGCGCGAACACTTTGTCCTAGAAAAAATTGCCGAAGATCTGAAGGTCGAACCAACCGCCGACGACTACGACAAGGAAATCGCGTTGATCGCTGAGCAGAACGAAAGTTCTGTTCGCAGCGTCCGCGCGCGTCTTGAAAAGACCGGCCAGATGGATGCCATTCGCAATCAGATCATCGAACGCGAAGTCATCAAGAAGATCACGGAAGCTGCAAAACTGGACGACAAAGAAGACTTAACCTTCCTCAAGTCCGACCCCGAGTCGAGTAACATTGACTTCACCATCGCGGGCGATTTCTACGATATTCCAGAAGCCAAGCACAACAACGAACCCGCTCAAATACCAGGGGCGCTGAAGCTTCCAGAAAAGCCAAAAGAGGATTAGTCGGCTCGGTGGCTTGGTTGGCTGCGGTGTGCCAATTCGCTGAGAAACCAAGCCTCCCAAATGACCTGACTTGCCTAGTCTCTGACAATACAGGCCGATTTGACCAACTTTGGCAAATCGGCTTTTTTCGTTGGCTGAAATGCGGGCAAAGTGTCGTAAGTGACCTTGCCAAAACAACCCGAAGCGCAAACATTGTGCGTAGACCCATTCAATTCGAGCAAGTGCAGTAGCACTTGCTCCAACACGATCGAGATGCGCGATCTAAAAGGAGTGCAAGTTGAATTCTGCTCTTAATTTTGACTCGATTACGAACTCATACGCGGCTCAGAGCTATCAGCGGCAACGACAGCTCACCCTAGGGGATTTATTGCTCGAAAACCGCATTGTGTTTCTGCAAGGAGAGATTCACACGGGCAATGCCAATGAAGTCGTGATGAAGCTGCTCTATCTGCAGAGCGAGAACCGCCGCAAGGACATCCACTTTTATCTGAACAGTCCAGGTGGGGATGTGATCGCGACGTTGGCTATCTTCGACACGATGAAGATCCTTTCCTGCCCCGTGGCCACGTACTGTGTCGGCCAGGCGGCGAGCGGCGCGGCCGTACTACTCGCCGGAGGGACGAAAGGTAAGCGTTTTTGCTTGCCGCACAGTCGCGTGATGATTCACCAACCCGCCGGTGGCGTCCAAGGCCAGATCTCGGACATTGAAATCCAGGCGAACGAAATCCTTCGCTACCGCACGCTGTTCAACGTGATTTTGGGGGAAGCCACCGGAAAGACCCCAGAGCAAATTGGTAAGGACTGCAACCGCGATTTCTTCCTCACAGCGGAAGGGGCTAAAGAGTACGGCGTGGTCGACGAGATTTTGACCAAGCCCGTGGTTGAGGCCACGGACGACAAACCCTAAACATTCGCCATGGCTCTACGATATCCAAACCAAAATTCCGGAACTTAAAAAATGCCAACGATTCCATATGTGATTGAAAAGAGTGGTCGCGAGGAGCGAGTCTACGATGTCTACAGTCGTCTACTCAAGGACCGCATTATATTCCTAGGCTCCCAAGTGAATGACGAAGTAGCCAACGCGCTGGTTGCCCAACTGTTGTTCCTGCAATCGGATGATCCCAAGGCGGACATTCACTTGTACATCAATTCCCCAGGCGGCAGCGTGTCGGCCGGCTTGGCCATCTACGACACCATGCAATTCGTCTCCTGCGACGTGGCTACCTATTGCATTGGCCAAGCAGCTTCGATGGGCGCCGTGTTGCTGGCTGCTGGCGCCCGCGGCAAACGCTATGCACTTCCCAACGCGCGGATTATGATCCACCAACCACTGGCGGGAATGCAAGGTACAGCGGAAGAGATCTTAATTCACGCCGAAGAGTTCAAGCGGATCAAGCGGAAGCTGAACGAGATCCTTCTCAAGCACACTGGCCAAACACTCGAAGCCATCGAGCGCGACACCGACCGCGATCGCTTTATGTCGGCCGAAGAAGGGGTGGCTTATGGCTTGATCGACAAAGCCATCGAGTCGATGCCAAGGACCGCCGAAAAGACCGAAGCCTAAGCGGGCGTTTTTAGACCAGTGTTGTTCCAGGCGGACGGTACATGCAATGTACCGTCCGCTACGCTTGGTAGAGGTCGGCGTATTTGGCCAGCTGCTGAGCGAGCTGAAAATGTGCGGAGATGCGTTGGCGGTTGCTTTGCCCGAGCGATTGCCGTAACGACCGGTCCACAGCCAGCTCCTTGACCGCTGCGAGAAAAGCTTTGAAATCCCCTGGTTCAATGCATTGCTTCCTACCTGTAAGGCTGTCGCCCAGGAGTTCCGCTACCCCTTCGACGCGGAACGCCACCACCGGCTTGTTAACGGCCATCGCTTCCAGCACCACGTTGGGCATCCCTTCGTAACGCGTCGGCAGAAGCAGCATCTCTGAACACCGCATCCATTCGCTGGCGTTGGGCTGCCAACCGACAAAGTGGATTCGTCCCGCATGTTCCTGAGTTTCCCGGACCCTCTCCAACTCGGCACGGCAGGGTCCCTCGCCCATCAACACCAAATGATGTTCGGGGAGTTCCCGCAGCAAGCGATCGGACTCGCGCAACAGCCCTGCGACTCCCTTTTGCCGATCAAGTCGCCCGACAAAGAGCAGCACGCGGGCCGACGGTGGGAGCCCGAGCGCTTCCCACCGAGCCAACTTGGGCTGGGGCAGGGCCACGTCTCTTGCCAGTTCATCGTCAGCCAGTTCATCGTCAGCCAGTTCAATGCCATTGGGGATCACTACGAGTTTCGCCGGCGCAATCCGCTCGACCTGTTGACAATGCTCGTACACTCCCTGGCTCACGCAGACCAGCTTGTGCATGCGCCCACTAGCCCATTTCTGTAGGCGTTGTCGCCACCACTCAGGCTGCCGCACGCGGGCCCCGCCAAACAGCTTGCAATCGATATGGCGAGTTGCCAGGGCGGTCGCCACATTGGCATGAAACAGGAAGGCTTGAACAACGTCGGGACGAAATGTGGTGAATTCGCGTCGTAGCCAGCGGGTCGCCCCAAGAAAATGCCACGGTTTGACCGCTCCCCCACTATTCCAGACAATTCCATGCGCATCCAATTTCTCGGTCAGCAGCGTTTTGCCAGCCGGGGGAGGTGGCCACAACTCCCAGACTTGCACCTGGTGTCCTTGATTCTTCAGGTAGATCGCCAAGTGAACGAAGCAGCGTTCGGCCCCGCCTGGATGCAATTCGGTTATGACCAGGGCAATGCGCATGGCAATGGGAGGCGAAAGTAAGGGTGCTGGATGGTCGCTCTGAAATGCGGTGAGGCGCAGGCCCAAAGCGCATGAAAAGCGGCCTGGTTGTTTCGCATTCTAACTTGTCTGGTTATCCTTTGTGAGCAGGATCTCGGATCAAAACGGAGTATCGTTATGAAACAAGTAGACGTTGATCAAGACAGCCTTGAGCTTTATGACTTTCAGCTCCCGCGCGAATTGATCGCCCAACACCCGGTCGAACATCGCATCGACGCGCGGTTGATGTTGATCAATCGCCAAACGGGAACGCTCGAACACTTCTATGTTCGCGACCTACCGGATCTCATTCAGCCCGGCGACGCCTTGGTACTCAACAACTCCAAAGTCATCCCTGCGCGGCTTACCGGCACCCGCACTTCGACGCTCGGCCGCTGGGAGGGTCTCTTCTTGCGGAAAGACTCTGCAGGCACTTGGGAAATACTCAGTAAGACGCGCGGCAGCTTGACGATTGGCGAGACCATTTCGCTCCGTGACCGCGACGGCCGCGATCTACCGGTGTTGACGGTGGTGGCGCGCTTGGATGATGGCCACTTGGCGGTCAGGCCCCTCGATGGCTTGACCCTCGACGAGGTTTTGGAACGTTTTGGACGCGTTCCACTTCCACCCTACATTCGCGATGGGCAGATGGTCGACAAGGACCAAGAGACATATCAAACCGTTTACGCCAAAGAGCCGGGCTCGGTGGCCGCTCCGACTGCTGGACTGCATTTCACCGCCGACTTGATTCGGCATCTCCAGAACAAAGGGGTGATAACGGCGCCGGTCACGTTGCATGTCGGTCTGGGCACTTTTCGCCCTGTGTCGGCAGCGCGCCTGAGTGAGCACAAAATGCATAGCGAATGGGGCGAGTTGCCGGAAGCTTCGGCGACCAAACTACAGCAGTGTCGCCAACGTGGAGGACGCGTCATCGCCGTAGGGACCACTTCGACGCGCACGCTAGAAGCGGCCGCACAGCAAACCGGGCAAGCCTTGCAGGCCTGGAAAGGTTCGACCGATATCTTCATTCGTCCGCCTTATGAATTCCAAGCCACCGATGCGCTAATGACCAATTTCCATCTTCCAAAGAGTACCTTGTTGGCCTTGGTCAGCGCCTTTGCCAACCGAGAATTGATTCTCCGCGCCTACCACGCAGCCATCGAGCAACGCTACCGTTTTTATAGCTACGGCGATTGCATGCTGATCGTCTAATCCAGTTCATTTAACATAATTTTTAAGGTTTCAAACGTGACGGTACAAAGTGTGGCGGAAGAGCATGTCCTGGTGATTCCTGAGAGTCGCTTGGTTGAGTTCGGCATGTTTAGTGGCTTTCGCCCGTTTTGTCCGGATGCTTTCCAGTTGCTGCTTAATCCCGAGTTCATGCAGTTCCGTCCGCGGAGCAGCGTCGAAGAGGATCCGAGCTTCAAGCAGTTGATTCCCTACGCCATCCTGGAAGCCGAAGTGGCCGGTCAAACCTCTGTCTTTCAGTACACGCGCGGCAAAGGCCAAGGAGAAGCCCGGCTGCACGCCAAACGTAGCATCGGCATCGGTGGTCACATTTCTCGCGAGGATGCTGACGGCGAAGATCTCTATCGCTCCGGCATGTTGCGCGAGCTAGCGGAGGAAATGCTGGTCAACACCAAGTACGAAGAAGAGTTAGTCGGCTTTATTTTCGATGACACTTCGCCCGTCGGTCGGGTGCACTTAGGTGTCGTCCATCGCTTAAAACTAAGCTCCCCCGACGCCCGGGCCCGCGAAGTCGATTTGGTGGAAAGTGGCTTTGAGCCGGTGGGACAACTGAAACAGTCACTCGAGCGGTTTGAAACTTGGTCACAACTCTGCTTGGAGAATCTGTACTAGCCTACGATGATCTATCTGGACAATCATGCCACCACGCCGCTCGATCCGAGCGCCTTTGCCGCGATGGTCCCGCTCATGCGGGAGCAATTCGCCAATGCCGGCAGCGTGACGCACGCGGCAGGACGCGAAGTGGCAGAGATCGTCGAGCAAGCCCAAGCCCGCCTGGCCGCTTGCCTGGGTGCCGCCGCCGATGAAGTGATCATCACCAGCGGCGCCACCGAAAGCAACAACCTGGCTCTGTTCGGGAGCTGCCTGCACCCGCGTCAAACGCGGCGCAAGGTGCTGAGCCTAATGACCGAGCACAAAGCGGTCCTCGATCCGCTCACGCGGCTTCAGAAACTCGGCTTCCAAGTGGAGTTGCTACCGGTCCATCAGCAGGGCTCTGAACTGCCGGGTGGAGTGGACCTCGAAAGCTTGGCCGCCGCCATCGACGCGGACACCGCGCTGGTCAGCGTGATGCTGGCCAACAATGAGATCGGCACCTTGCAACCACTGGCAGAGATCGCCCAACTTTGTCGCAAACATGATTGCCTGCTGCACACCGATGCCTCCCAAGCGGTTGGACGTATTCCAGTCGATGTCGCTGCGTTGGATGTCGACTTGCTGAGTTTCTCAGGGCATAAGTTTTATGGTCCTAAGGGAATCGGCGGTCTGTACGTGCGACGCAGCGGCCGACGGGTCAAACTCCAGGCGCAAATCGTTGGGGGCGGGCAACAATCGAACTTTCGCTCGGGGACACTCAACACAGCCGGCATCGTGGGGATGCAAGCCGCCCTTGAAGCTTGCCTCTCGAACCTGGAAGCGGATAGCCAACGCTTGGCCGAACTGCGCGATCGACTCTGGGGGGCGCTGAGCTCCGCCCTACCATGGCTCACACTCAACGGTCCCTCCCTCGGCAGTCAGGGCCAGCACGGCGAGCGACTGCGTGGCAATCTGAATGCCTGTTTCTATCCGATCGAAGGACAGAGTCTGATGCTGGAGGTACCGGAGTTGGCAGTCAGTAGCGGTAGTGCTTGTACCAGTGCCGAACCGGCTCCCAGTCACGTACTGCGGGCGATCGGCTTGAGCGAAGAAGAGACTCGCAGCAGCTTGCGGTTCGGTATTGGACGTTTCAACACAGCAGCCGAGATCGATCAAGCCGCCCAGTGGTTGGTCGAGGCGGCTGAGAAGCTGCGGAAGATGATTTAATGCTTTGTCATGGCTTGATGTTAGCGTAGTGGATCTTGCTAAAGATCCCCGCCTACAGGATCTATAGCAAGATCCACTACGGGGACTTTTGCGTTCGGTTCTGAGCAAACGGGCTGAGAGCGAGTATCATGGGCGTTTCCTAAATCGGGCTGGGCGGAAAGCGAGTCACTCTCTAAGGCGATTTCATGTTTGCGGCGATTATCTCATTCATCTCATTCCTATTATTCACCGGCTTGGTCGGCTACCTGACGTGGCGGCTCACCCGAAACGACGACCACACCAGTAGCCAAGGTTATTTTCTCGCTGGCCGCACCCTCAGCTTTCCATTGATTGCCGGCTCGCTGTTGCTCACCAATCTCTCAACCGAACAACTGATCGGACTCAACGGCGATGCCTTCACCGATGGGCTGTGTGTGATGGTCTGGGAAGTGGTCGCGGTCGTGGCCCTCGTCTTCATGGCTTGGTTCTTTTTGCCACGTTTTCTAAAAAGCGGTGTGGCAACTGTGCCAGAGTACCTGGCTCTGCGATTCGATGGGCAAACCCAATTGATTGCCAACCTGATTTTCTTGTTGGCCTATGTGGTCGTGCTGTTGCCGATCATCCTGTACACCGGCGCCACCGGTATGATCGGTATTCTCAACTTGAAAGAAGTGCTTGGGATTGAATCGACCAGTGTGTTGTTATGGATGATTGTGATTGCCGTAGGGGTGATTGGCTCGATCTACGCCTTGTTTGGCGGTCTTAGAACGGTCGCCGTATCGGACACGCTCAACGGCGTTGGGCTGTTGACCGGCGGCTTGCTGGTAACCTGGTTTGCCCTCGCACGGCTCGGTGGCGAGGGTGGCGTCACGGCAGGCATTGAGCGGATCGCGACCGAGCAAGCAACTCGACTGAATTCGATCGGTACCAAAGAAACGACAGTTCCCTTTGGGGCGATCTTTTCTGGCATCTTCTTGCTGAACTTGTTCTACTGGACGACCAATCAACAAATCATCCAACGGACCTTTGGAGCCAGCAGCTTGGCTGAAGGGCAAAAAGGGGTTCTGCTCACCGGCTTTCTCAAGCTACTTGGGCCGCTGTATTTAGTACTTCCCGGGATGATCGCCTTTTCGATGTTCGCGAACGACGCCGAACCGGTGCGTTCGGTCGATGCTTATGGAAAACTAGTGCAGGAGGTGTTGCCACCTTATCTCAATGGATTCTTTGCCGCCGCCATTCTGGGAGCGATCCTCTCGAGTTTTAACTCGGCCCTCAACAGCTCGTGCACTCTCTTCAGCCTTGGGCTTTATGGACAAGTCATCAAACGCGATGCGAGCGAAGCGGAATTGGTACGTGCCGGCAAATATTTTGGATGGATTGTAGCCGTAGCGGCCATGGCCATCGCGCCGCTCTTGGACGGACAAACCAGTATCTTCGGTTACTTGCAGAAGATGAACGGTATGTATTTTATTCCCCTGTTTGCGGTGGTCTTGGTGGGTATGTTAACCCGCCGCACTTCGGCGTTGGCTGCCAAGATAACGCTCTTGGTCGGCGTGGTGGTAATCGGTGTCGGTTACTTCGTCCCGCCGTTCAGCTACATCGTTGAATCGATGCATACCTTTTTCTTTCTTGGAACGCTGTTTTGCTGGCTGGTGATCATGATGTTGGTCATCGGCGAGCTGTATCCGCGGGAAACGGAATTCGTGCAAGAGGATGTTAAGGCGGTCGACATGACCCCTTGGAAGTTCGCTCCGCATGTGGGAGTGGGGTTGATCGTAACCGTCATCTCCATCTACGTTTACTTCGCCGATTGGTCCGTAATCGCGCCACCAAAACCGGCCGTGGCAGCCGATATCTCGCAAAATGACCTCTCGCAAAATGACGTCTTGCAAAACGATGTCTTACACAACACGGCCTCACCCAACACGACCTTACCCAACACCGCAGTCGAGGATTGATCATGACTATCAAAGCATCTGTGTGCATCGACGCGGTTCTGGCCGGGCGTAGTCTGGAGGACGCGATGGAGGTGGTGGCCCGCAGCGGCTATCAAGCGTTTGAGTTCTGGTGCTGGTGGGAAAAGGATCTCGAGCAACTGCTTGAGCTCCGCGACCGCCTGCACTTGAAAGTAGCTGCGACCTGCACCCGCTTCGTAAGCTTGGTGGATCCCACTTGTCGCGACGCCTACCTGCAAGGGCTGCGAGAGTCGCTTGCTGCAGCCCAGCGACTTGCCTGCCCGGTGTTGATCTCCCAAGTCGGCGATGGGCTTCCAGGAGTTCCGCGAGCGGAGCAACGGGCCAGTCTGGTGGCCGGTTTACGAGCGGCCGCCGAGTTGCTGGCGGGGACCGACGTGAGCTTAGCTATCGAACCGCTGAACGAATTGGTCGATCATGCCGGATATTATCTTATTCGCAGCGATGAAGCCTTTGAGGTGATCGACGAAGTGGCAAGTGAGCACGTGAAAGTCACCTTCGATATCTATCATCAACAGATTAGCGAAGGTCATTTGATCAATAACATCTTGCCGCACATCGACAAGATTGCCCATTTCCACGCCGCCGGGAATCCCGGCCGGCATGAGTTGACCAACGGCGAAATCAATTACCCTGAAGTCCTCAAAGCGATCGCCGCCACCAACTATTCAGGACACTTTGGCTTGGAATACTGGCCGCTCGAAGACGCCGAAGCGGGTTTACGCGAAGTCGCCGATTGGTTTTGAAGTCTTGGATCGGTCGTTCCTAAGCAGGATTTTCGCGTTGCGTCTGGGTGCTGAAGGTGCTCTCGAAAATCTTGTCGGCATTGCCCGCCTCGAAGCCATCGCGTCGATGTTCGCGTTTGATTTCTTCCGCAGGCAATGCAGCAAATTGGGGTAAGACACGGCGTTCAGCGAACTCGACATAAGAACCTGAGATGCTGTGTATCTCGGTTCCGCCTTGTCCATCGTCAAATTCGGCATCGACCATCGCCGCTACCGTTGAACTTTGAATGAGCAGCCCATCGGGACTGATCTTGGCCTTGCCCCCGGAATCGTTGAGCCGAATCCCCGCCGCTTCGAGGAACAGGTTAAATCTCTCAACCGTGTCGTAGGGTGCGGGGAGGTTGTGCACGCTGATTGTGAAGTGATTGAGATAGTAACGATTGTAGATGACCCAAGCCGCGTATTCGCTCTCCTCGCTCAAGCGTTGGTAGTCAGACCAGGTCGGTCGCCGCCACAACGGGCGATGCAAGAACTCATCCACTTCACTACCCGAGTTCAAGTCAAGCTCGTCGGCCGGATCGCGTTTCACTTCGTTTGTATAGGAGTGGATAATGCGTTGCGCGTCGGCGCTTAAGTCACCCACGCGGAGTTCGCTGATGAAGATGCGGGGAAAATGAGGAAGGGGAGGGGAGTACCAGAATGCGTCCAGCTTCTTGTGCTCGAAGTGATAGGGCTCCCGCTTCTGGTAGCCGCAATGCAGAAAAATCTTTTCAAAAGACTGAATACCTAACTGAGGAACCCCCATGGTACGAAAAGCGATGTGATCGTTCTCGATGTCGCTTTCGGACCGAATGAGCCCTTGTGCTAGCATTTGTTCGAGCACCTGTCCCACATCGGGGACCCGTTGGCGATAGCGGCGCATCAATCCATCCAAGATGGTTTGAAGTGGCTGCTGAGCGTTCGTGGGCATGCGAGCGACCTTCTGAGCTTATAGGGCGAATAGGGCGAACCAGGCGAATAGGTAAAACCAGGCAAATCAACAACAGCGGGGCAAGTGGCGATGATTAGGCTAATCAAATTCGGCGATCTGGGGCTACTAGCCGATTTTCGACTTGCATCCCAGGGTCGAAAAATTGTAACCGTTAGTCTAGCAGCCTCATGCGTGTCGAGCATGACCTTATGTTTTAATCTGAGCCAGCTCCCGAGGTTGGCTGCCCACCTGTTCGTCGAAGCTTATGCAAACGGAAAGTCACACCGAGCCTCCATTGCGGCGTCCTGCGGGCGTTGGGGTTCGTCTATTGCATATTTGGCTGCTGGTTAGCACGCTGATCTGGACCGGCTGTGGCACGACGAAGAGCTATACCGCCACTGAACAACTCTTACTTAGCGATGCGGTGGATGCGGCCGTGGCTCAGCTTGACTTCAGTCCGTTGACAGCCAAGCGGGTCTACCTCGACTCGACCTACTTGAGAACGGTAAAAAGTGCTGTCCTGATCGATTCCGATTATGTGATCAGCTCACTTCGGCAGCAAATGGTTAGCGCAGGAGTATTGTTGGTTGAGGGGCGCGAGGAGGCGGATATCGTGGCCGAAGCGCGGATGGGTGCCTTGGGAATGGACGGACACAATGTGGTTTACGGTATTCCCGCCAGTAATTCCTTGTCATCGGCCTCTGCGGCCTTTGCAGGCACACCGATACTTCCCACCATTCCGGAGATCTCGTTCGCGCGACGCGAAGGTCGTCAGGGAGCTTCGAAGCTTGCCGTCTTCGCTTATGACCGCGAGACGCGTCAGCCCTATTGGCAATCGGGGATCGCCAAATCGGTCAGTGATGCCAAGGACACGTGGGTACTTGGGGTCGGCCCCTTCCAACGTGGGACCATTCACGATGGGACACGCTTTGCGGGTGGCGGCGTCTTGGAGGATGTCGATCCTGAGGCGGAGCAACTCCGAAGCAGCAATGCATTTGCCGACTACAATCGCCAACGACGCTATGCCAAAGCAAAAAAGAAAGCGTCAGAAGTCGTGACTGCCGCTGAGGGGGAAAGTGCTGAGCCTACCGAAGCCAATATGCGCACGGAGGCCGTGTCACCGGCCAGTGCCGCCGTGGAAGCGAGCCCACCGACGACGAACCCGTAAACGCAGTCGATGCGGCTCCCAGCCCAACGCGTTTACCAAGTCAACCTCGACATTGTCTGCCGCGAACAGTATACAACTCAAGTAGCCTTACCAGGCCCCGTCCTGAGCACCTGTTCTAAGGATCGTATTTTTTCGTTTGCAATCGGTAGCCACGATGACGCAAGAAGCCATCGAAGTCAAACGCCCCGATCGATGGGATCACCCACTCGATGCGAGCATGACGACCGACACGGCAGCATGGTTGTTGCGTCAATCGCCCTTTTCTTTAATGGATCAAGGACGTTTCGCCGAGAACACTCCACTGCTCGATGTACTGCGCAACGATACACGACTGCTGGCACTGCAAGCTGGCGATGTGGTCTTTCGCGAAGGGCAATACGGCGGCTCGGCTTACCTGGTACTCGGCGGCACGATCCGGATTTTCCTTTCGCGATTACTCGCACAGGATCGGCAACCGCAGGCAGGTAGTTGGAAGCAGCGAGTTTGGCGTTCTGTTTTCCCCAAGTTATCTCGGCCGCGAGTCTCCTCCAGTGACCGCCGCAAACGGTCCCGTTCCCAAGCAGCTCGAATTGAGGCTCAGCCCGAACGTGTCGAACTAGGCTATCGCGGAACAGGAGCGGACACACGTGTCTTCTTGCAGGATATTCCAGGGGTCCTCTCCGCACACGCTACCTCCGCCATCGAAGCTGGGGAACTGTTCGGTGAGATGGCTGCGGTCACACGCACGCCGCGCGAATTCACCGCCGCCGCTGAAACCGATTGCCTCGTACTCGAGATCCGTTGGCAGGGACTCAAGCTCCTTAAGCAAGATCCTACCTTCAGACGCTTGCTCGACGAACGCTACCGGAGCGAAGTGCTGCGGACGCACCTCCGCGAAACCCCTCTGTTCCGCTTCATTCCTGACGAACATCTCGACCAGGTGATGCTGTCGACCAAGATGGAACAATTCGGTGAGCTGGAGTGGTACGCGAACTATCAAAAACAAACGCTTCAAGCTCCCAGCACCCGGATCGCATCGGAGCCTTTGATTGCGGATGAGGGTAGTTATGCCACGGGACTGTGGATCGTCCGAGGAGGTTTTGCGCGACTGAGCCGGCGTCAAGGTGTTGGGCACCGTACGCTGGCCTACCTGGGCAAAGGGCAGATGTATGGGTTGCGCGAGCTGGCACACAACTTTGAGCGAGGCAACCACGCAACGCCTCTTCCGTACCAGGAATCGCTGCGCGCGATCGGTTATGTCGATGTGCTGTGGATCCCCAAGCAAGTCGTCCATGAGCACGTGTTGCCGTACATTCGTTCCGCCGATTTGCCAGCTCCCATTCCCTCACCACGCTATCAATTTGGCCAACCGGTCGTCGATGCACCACTCGAGTTATCAGAGCACAGTCTGGAAACGGGGCTGTTGGAATTCTTGGTCGATCAACGGCTCATGAATGGCCGTCAGACGATGCTTATTGATACCGAACGTTGCACGCGGTGCGATGACTGCGTGCGAGCCTGTGCGTCCACGCATGGTGGTACTCCCGTCTTCGAACGCCGTGGCCCACAGTATGGGCGATGGCTTTTCGCTCAAGCCTGTATGCATTGCGAAGACCCCGTATGCATGATCGGCTGTCCGACCGGCGCCATTCATCGCGACCACGATTCGGGGCTGGTTAAGATCAACGACTCAAGTTGCATCGGCTGTAAGTCCTGCGCGGAAAGTTGTCCTTACGACAACATTCGCATGGTGAACACCCAAGACGCAGCGGGTCGAACGTGCATCGATGCCGTTAACGGGTTACCGATTCTGCAAGCATCCAAGTGCGACCTGTGTGCTTCGTCAGGCGGAAAACCTGCCTGTCAGGCCGCCTGCCCACACGATGCTTTGGTAAGAATTGACATGGCCGACATCAACCAGGTGAGCACTTACATTCGCAGGAAGGCAGGCTAGCTCCTACGATGCTCAAACATAAACGGTGGCTCTCGACATCATTGACGCTGTGCGCGGTTGCGGCCACGTGGCTTGCCCTTGACGCAACGCAGAATCGTCTCGGAGACGGAGCGACACTGACTGGTTGGACGTTGTTGGTCTCCACAGCTGGCCTGTACTTGTTGACTGCGCGTAAACGCATGATCGCACGGCCACTGGGCCCGGTAGCCAGTTGGCTGCAATGGCATGTCTACCTGGGCTCATTCGCTTCGCTCGTCTTTTTGATGCACATTGGTTGGCCCATTCGCGGAATCTTTGAAACGTCTCTAGCGGCCTGTTTTGCCATCGTAGCGGGTAGTGGGATTCTACTGGGATACATGAGTCGCTCGACGCCGCGCAAACTGGCCGCCCTGGATCGCGATTATCAGTTGGAGAGAATTCCGGTGTTGCAATCGGCCGTTGCCAATGAGGCCCATCAAGTGGCCTTGGGCTCGGCCAACTTGGGCGAAGGAGCCACGCTGGCAGAGTTCTATCAACGACGCCTGCTCCCCTTCTTTCGAACCCCGCGAAGTCTGCTCTACCGCTGCATTCCCAACGGAGTCCAACGCCGGCATCTGTTGCGTGAATTGAATGACCTCGATCGTTATCTCGCCGAGCAAGGGACCGCGCGGCGACAACAACTGGCCACCATGGTCAAAGTTAAAGACGATCTGGACTATCACGAAGCGCTCCAACTACGCCTGCGGATGCTCTTTGCATTCCATATCTCATTGACCTGGGCCCTCGCTCTGCTGATCGGAGTCCATGTCGTGCTCGTCTACCGCTTCTCGGGAGCTATGTGATGAGCCAAACGCCCGCTGGCGACGATGTGACCACTCCCCGCACCAATCCAAACTCGCGCTGGCGATGCGGCTTGGAACCGCTAGGCATGGCCTGTTCGGCAGGGCCAACCAACAAGGGAGTCTGTTGCCAAACCGAGGCTCGCAAGTCATGCGACACAGCGGGGACGGAGACTGAGCACGATTGCATGCAGACCTGCGCGGGTGCAGCCACCTGCGAGATTGCCAAACTGCGACCTGAAAGTCGTCGGCTTACCAACGATAGCATGGGGCCCTGCATTCCCACCCGTGCCACCTGGTTCTCGCGCGAGGTGCTCGCCCTGAACGCGGCTATCTTGGTGGGGGGGATTCTGCTGTGTTGCATGGCCTTGCCACAGCGCGAAGCGATCTTCGTACCGGGCCCGCTGTCCAAGAAGCACGCTCAAATCCTGGGCAATCAATTGGTCTCGGATCGCTGCAGTCAGTGCCATCCTAACTCGCACGTGAACTTACATGCGAACACTCATGCGCACAGCGGTGGCGAACACTTGAATCAAGCAGTGACTCAAGATGACTTGTGCATTAACTGCCACCAGGTCGATCTGCAAGATGCCGTGCATCGCTCCCCACATGACCTGACGATGGCCCAGTTGAATAGCCTGCAAGCCGAGCTGATCAGCGGAGCCAAGTGGGTGTCGAGCCGCAACAGCCATGCGGAACATAGCCCGACCCAGTGCGCCACTTGCCACAATGAGCATCAAGGTTCGGCGCATGATCTACAAGCCATAACCGACCAACGTTGCCAAGCTTGCCATCAAACCCAGTTCGCCTCGTTTGGGAATGGGCATCCCGAGTTCGAAAACTTCCCTTACCGCACCGAGCGACGAATTGCTTTTGACCATCGCGCGCACGGAGAAAAACATTTTGCGCAGAAGTCCGAAACGTTCGACTGCAAACGCTGCCATCTCGACCCTAGCAATCCAGGTGAGGTGGGGCCCGTTTCTCGCACCGTGGGCTTCGACAAGGGGTGCGCGCAGTGCCATGCCCAACCCTTGGAAGCTGCGATGAGCGACGGCTGGGCGCTCATCCAAATCCCAAGCATCGAACCGCAAGACGCCCAGCGGCCTGACCTCAAACTGGAAGCCTGGCCAAGGGCTGCTCAGTTCGGCTACGATGGACCTCTGACACTCCCCATGCGCATCCTCTTGACGGCGGATGCTCAAGTAGCCGAAGCCTTCTCACGAGTACCCGTCAGCGGCCAACTGGCCGACATCGATCCTCGGAAACCAGAACAAGTCGCGGCGGCGCAGACCATCGCCAGCGGTGTGCGACGTCTGCTGGCAGAGATCGCCGCAGAGGGACAGGCAGCCTGGCATCGCCGGCTAACCACCGTCGCAGTCAACCACTTGAAACGCGAGCTGACGCAGCACGAACAGGAACTGATCCAACGCATGACCGCCGGCTTGCCACCCGACCTGTTTCGGCAAATCGAACGCGAGTGGTTCCAAGCACCTGGCAATCTAGCCGCTGACGGTCGAGTGCTGAGTCCCCCGGCCCGTGCAGTGAGTTATCAAGATAAACTGCTTACAGATGACTTGCTTACAGATGAACTGCTTACAGATGACTTGCTCGCAGATGACTTGCTTGACGGCGCGCGGGCCACACCCCCGTCGAACAAGGCGGATATCAACCAGCAACGTGAGTCGTTTGCGAAGCTCAGCGGACTGAAGCATGTGCTTCAGGGTGGCTGGTATTTGGACGAAGATTTGCTGGCGGTGCGTTACCGCCCGAGCGGCCATGCCGACCCACTGCTGGCAGCGTGGACGGAGTACACCGTTTTGCTGGGGGCACACCGTGCTGCTTCGTCAGCGCCCCACGGATTGACCGAGCTAAGGAGCCAGTTGATTCCCGGGGGATGCACCAGTTGCCATCTTGTTAGCGATGCAGCTCACATGCCAGTGTCGACCAGCAGCCTCTCATCGTCGTGGAGCTCGGTTCAGCGAGCACGCACGCTTCGACCGTTTACGAAATTCGATCACCAGCCACACTTGACGCTACCCCTGATTCGCGACTGTCGCTACTGCCACTTGCTGAATTCATCGAACAAGGCCTTGGGCGACCCCGCTTCAGCTGCGGACCAGCGACTGAGCTCGAGCGTGTCTCAGCACAAGCCCTCTCCACTCGCGGAGTTACCAGCCCTCTCCTTGGACCACCACTTGCATTTGGAATTCAAACCGATGGAGAAGAGTCAGTGCACTGCCTGCCATCGCCCGAACAGCGCTGGCGATGGCTGCACACAGTGCCACAACTACCATGTCGGTCAAGCAGGTTTCGAATGGTCCCGACAGTGAAGATCGACGAATTTATGTCCCGCCTGCGTGATATTGCGGAGCATGCCGCTGAAAACAAATTGGTGGGCGGGGTAAAGCGAGTACCAGTAACAGAGCCCGAAGAGCCCGACCGGGTCGAACAAGGCCGTTTGACGCACTGTAGCTCCTCCCTCCGCCTCGGTCACTTCAAACTCCAACCAGGCCCTCCCCGGGACCTTCATCTCGGCCCTCAGTCGTAACAGGTGATTCGGCTCGAACGCTTCCACTCGCCAAAAATCGATACTGTCACCCACGCTCACTTGCTCAGGGTGCTTCCGTCCGCGGCGCACGCCAACACCACCCACGAGCAGGTCGAGGAATCCACGCACGCGCCACATCCAATTGCCGTAGTACCACCCCGAGGCACCGCCGATACGTTGAATAGGTGCAAACGCTTGTTCCGGAGTGAGCTCCACGAACAAACTCCGGGAATCCACTAGCCTAGAGCCGAAGCGGACGCCGCCCCAGCTAGACGGCTTGCCCGCCGATGAAAGGGCATCGGACCAGCGCGTCGCTGCAAACTCGCGATCTTCATTGACCAGTGCCCGGGCAATCGCCTCCGGCATCGACTTGGTTTTCACTTTGAAACTAAGATTCGCGAGATTGCTCGAGACGATCGTCGCATTTTTCATACTGTCGATCATCTTGCGCCCCACTCGGGCATAAAGTGGTGTCACCAGCCCGAGCCACAAGCTGGAGAGAAAGGGAGAGAGGAAGGGGACCGGCAGCATCACTCGCCGCAGGCCACGTTGCCGCGCATACTCCTTCATGATCTGCCCATAGGTCACTTGATCCGGTCCACCAATCTCGAAAATCTGCGACGCCTCACCCGGCATCTCCACCGCTTCGCTCAAGATCGACAGCAAGTCCTCAATGGCGATCGGCTGGCAGGCCACCCGTACCCATTTGGGACAAATCATGAAAGGCAATCGCTCGGTCAACGCGCGCACCATCTCGAAAGAAAGGCTACCCGAACCGATGACAATCGACGCTCTGAGTTCAATCACTTGCACCCCAGACTCGCGCAACAGATCGCCCGTCTCCTGCCGGCTGCGCAGATGCTTTGACAATTGCTCGTCACGATTCCCGAGCCCTCCGACATAGATGATTCTGCGCACTCCTGCTTGCCGAGCCGCAGTGGCGAAATTTGTGGCAGCCTGACGATCTTCGCTGGCAAAGTCCGTAGTGGAGCCCATGGAGTGGATCAAGTAAATCGCCGTGTCGATCCCTTGTAAGGCAGCCCCAAGCGATGGCGCGTCGAGCACATCCCCTTCCACCACCTCGGTCGCCGGTCCAACTTTGTTGTCAAGCGACGCTGCGCGGCGGGTCAGGCACCGCACGTGCGCTCCGTGCGACTCCAAGAGTGGCAGGAGGCGCCCACCGATGTATCCGGTCGTACCCGTCAACAGAATTTTTTTCTCAGTCACATGTTTGCTTTCAAGGGGATACGTAGCCGCTTCGCTATACTTCCAACAGATTATTAGACGCGAACAACCCGGATCCGGCCAAGAACGGATGTGCGGCCCAGCGTACCGAATTCGGTGGGCTGATTGTAGCGAGCAACTGTCTCCAGGGGCTTGGCGAAAGTCAAATCGGAAATCGAACTGCTTGAAACGCATACTAATTTCTATGCAACAGCCACGCGCCCTTGTCGAGATCATTTCACGTGCGCTCGGTTCCACTCCTGGTTAGCGCGACTCACCCGCTTGAAAATGCGACGCTCTTATGACAGACTTCGACGAACTTCTCAAGACGCTTCCTGAACAGTTGCGTGAGCGCACGCGGCCGCTGAACGCCCATCCCTGCAATCCACAAGCGCCGTTCGTGCTCTACTGGATGCACACCGCCTTACGCGTGTCGGAGAACCCAGCTTTGCTTGTGGCCACTGAGCTTGCCAACCAGCTGCAACTGCCGCTGTTGGTCTACCAGGGGCTCTCGGCCAAGTACCGGTATGCTTCGGATCGTCATCACACCTTCATCTTGCAGGGAGCTTGCGACGTTCAAGCCGAGTTCGCGCGGCGGGGGATCACTTATATCCTCAATGTCGAGCGGGGGAACGCAGCTGTCACGAAACCGCTGCAGCAATTGGCCGAGCGTGCAGCACTCACGGTTACCGATGACATGCCTGTCGCTCCCACGGCAGCTTGGGTGCGTGTACTGGCGCGGCGTGTTTCAACTCCCGTCGTGGCCGTCGACACGGCCTGTGTTGTGCCAATGCAGTTGGTGGGACGTGCTCACGATCGTGCGTTTGCATTTAGAGACGCAACCAAAGACAAATATGCCAAGCGACTGACGCTTCCACCCGTAGAAATCGAACCGGCAGTGACAGAACTTAAGCCGAGTGATTTCAACGCCGAGACATGCGGCTTTGAGCCGGTGGATCTTCAGCGGCAGTCCATCGCCGAGATCGTTGCAAGCTGTGACATAGACCATGCCGTTGGTCCAGTTCCTCATACGCGAGGTGGCTGCGTGGCGGGCTATGAACGTTGGGAGGCCTTTAAAGGTAACGGGCTGCGGAGCTACGCACGCCTGCGAAACGACGCGTTGCTCGACGGGGTGAGTCGCCTGTCCCCCTACCTGCATTATGGCATGGTCTCACCCATGCGCATCGCGCGCGAAGCTGCCTTGCTCAATCACGCCGGGACCGAGAAGTTTTTGGATGAGTTGTTGATCTGGCGCGAGCTGGCTTATGCATTTTGCTTTTACCGACCCGAACACGCGCGCATCACCGCCTTGCCAGAGTGGGCTCGCGCGACGTTGGACAAGCATCTTGGCGACCGGCGCGAGGCGTTGTACTCCTGGGAAACGTTGGCTCGGGCGCAGACCGGTGATATATTGTGGAATGCAGCTCAGCGTTCGCTGTTGATTCATGGCGAACTGCACAACAATGTCCGCATGACTTGGGGTAAAGCGCTACTTGGCTGGACGCAGGATGCCCAGCAAGCTCTAGCCATGCTGATCGACTTGAATCATCGCTACGCGCTCGACGGCCGCGACCCGGCTTCCTACGGCGGGATCCTGTGGTGTCTTGGTCAATTCGATCGTCCCTTTCCCCCCGAGCGTCCGATACTTGGGACGCTCCGCGATCGTTCCGCGGCTGAGCATGCGCGGCGGCTCGACACCGCTGCCTACGCCCGCAAGACCGCCCGCCCCGCTTGCAATCCGGTTCCTCAAGTGGCCGTGGTGGGTGCCGGGATCGCGGGTTTAATGTGCGCCCGCACTCTGGCTGACCATGGCCTACCGGTGACGGTGTTTGAAAAAAGCGGTGGTGTGGGAGGACGGATGGCCACGCGGCGGGCAGAGAACGATTTGCAGTTTGATCATGGAGCGCAGTATTTCACCTGCCGCGATGCGCGGTTTCAGCGATACCTTGACGCATGGCTGCACGATCGCATCGTGGCTCGTTGGGAGGGTCGCATCGTCAGCCTGTGCGCCGGAGAGATCACCAAGGCCAGTGGGCCAACAACCCGCTATGTGGCTGTGCCCGGCATGAATGCCGTGTGTCGACACTTGGCCAAAGGCTTGATCGTTCAGTTCGATACCCGCATCGCCCCTCTGCAACGCTCCGCACTGGGTTGGAAGCTGGATACTTGTGAGGGCTTGGAGCTGGGTACCTTCGATTCAGTCATTGTGGCCGCTCCGGCAGACCAGACTAAAGAAATACTAAAAGTTGCACCTGATCTGGCGGCGCGAGCTGCGGCCAGCGTCTTGCAGCCCTGTTGGTCGGTGATGTTGGCTACGAAGGCCCCCCTGGAGCTCCCCTACGCGGGCGCGTTCGTGGCCGATTCACCACTTTCCTGGATCGCCTGCAATAGCAGCAAGCCGGGGCGTGAGACCAGCCCAGAAACGTGGCTGCTGCATGCTACGCCGGGGTGGTCCCAGGATCACTTGGACGCATCGCCGGAGGAGGTAGCCCAGCGGCTCGTCGATGCATTTATTGAGGCAACGGGTAGCCTAGCGATTGAAGTCCAGTACGTGCGGGCCCATTTGTGGCGATTTGCGATTCCCCAGCAGCCGCTGGCCGAAGCTTGTTTATTCAATTCCGAATTGCACGTCGGAGCTTGCGGTGACTGGTGCGCGGGTCCGCGGGTGGAGGGGGCCTTTCTGAGTGGTCTAGCGGCTGCGGGGAGAGTCTTGGGAACGCTCGCGCGCGGTGCCCCGGCTGGGCCTCCTCCAGTTCAAGGCTGGTTGTTCAGCGATGCATAGGCCCGCTACGGGCCTGAGTGTGAATTGTCCTCAAACAGTCCGCTGGCTGACAGCCACACGGATACGGCACGACGTGGCGCTCCGCAGGACGGCCTAAACGCGGCGCCCGTTTAACAAACGTAGGCGTTCATCCTGTAAAATAGAGCTCGTGCCTTAATCATGCTTCACCGACCAAGGAATTTCGCGATTGCTCGAGCCCAAGCAAGCGGCCCGCCAAACTTTGTGCCGGTCTGTATCACCAGCGATGTTTTACCTGTCACTCACCTTCCTGGCGTTGGTGGCAATACTCATCGTCATTTGGATTTACGTGGTACCCGATGTCGATAGCCACGACCTTGAGTTGCTTGCGGAGGGTGTAGTCCCGACCGCGATGGAGTTGTCAGCCGAAGAACAAGCTTTTCAGGCGCGGGCTCAGAGCTGGGGGGTGTGGGTGGCTTGGCTGTTGCTGGCGCTTTGGCCGCTGTTCATCCTCGAACAATTGGTGTACGCGATCCTAGCGAGTAGCTGGCGTCAGTTCCGCCGCGATTATCCCTACGCCTGGATCATCTGCCTGGCTCCGCCGCTCCGCATGTGCGCCAGGGATCGGGAAGGGGTTGGTGCGATCTGGTTCCCCGTGATTGGCTGGCAGGAGCCGACCCTCAGCTTCTACCGCTTTCTCGAGCGCAAGACCAGTGTGCCCATGATGGGCGTGGCCTTGTTGATCCTTCCTATTTTAGGATTGCAGCTGAAGTTCGGCGACGACATCGTCAACTATCCCGCCCTCCGCATCGCGCTGTTTGTTGGTACTGGAGTGATCTGGTTCGCGTTTGCCACCGAGTTTATCGTCTTGGTATCGGTGACCGATAAAAAGCTTAAGTATTGCAAAAAGCATTGGCTAGACATTGTCATTATTGCATTGCCGCTCGTCTCTTTTCTGAGATCGTTGCATTTGTTCAAAGCGGCCAAGTTCATGAAGATGGGCAAGCTGCAGCAGCTCTCGCGTTTGATTCGCGTCTATCGTCTACGGGGCGTTGCGATGCGGGCATTTCGCGCCCTATTGGTGCTCGACTTAATCCAACGCCTGCTCCGCGTATCCCCGCAGAAGCGTTTAGCCAAGTTAGAGGCAGATTACGAAGAAAAACGAACGGAGCTTGAATTGCTCCGTGAGGAAATCGAAGAACTGCGGAGCCGACAGGAAAAAAAACAGGCCGTGCCCGGGACCGTCACCAATCCTCCTACACCCAGTTGACCAGCGCGTGTCGATCGTCCAAGATTGCGAGCCTCACGAGCCGCGCATTGGCGAACGCAATTGCACCTTTTGGTTTTCCTAGGAGAGACATCATGAGCGCCGAATTAAGGGCCAGAAATCTGGGTATCGATTTTCCTGAACTCAAGCCAGGCTACCTAAATCTCTGCATTCGCAGTGGCCACCAATTGATCACCTCAGGACATGTCAGTACGCTCAAGGGAGTGCTCGGGCAGGGGCTAACGGTCGAGCAAGGTTACGAAGCGGCCAAGGATTGCGCCATCAAGATCCTGCAGTCCGTGCATCATGCCCACGGCACATTGGATGGCCTCCGGGTCATCAAATTGTTAGGCTGTGTTTACTCAGCCTCGGACTTCACCGATCAGCACTTGGTGATCAACGGTGCCTCCGATTTACTTCACGAGATTTTTGGTAAGGAAGGCGATGGCTATCACGCCCGCAGCGCCCTCGGGTTCGCCGCCTTGCCAACCGGCGCCGCCGTAGAAGTCGAAGCCATTTTCGAAATCAAAACCTCCCCGTAGTGGATCAGGCAATTAGATCGTGCAAGACGTGGCCGTGGACGTCGGTGAGGCGGAAATCGCGGCCTTGATAGCGGTAGGTGAGCTTGGTGTGATCGATTCCTAACAAATGCAACATGGTCGCGTTCAAGTCGTGAACATGCATCGTCCCCGGTGTCCACTTGTCTTTGTTCGGCTGCGGCCTAAGTGGATTTCCATCGGCATCCGCAATGTTATACCCAAGGTCATCCGAGCGACCGTAAGTGATCCCAGGCTTGATACCACCGCCAGCCATCCAGACGGTAAAGCAACGTGGATGGTGATCACGGCCATAGTTGTCCGCCGTCAATCCACCTTGGCAATAAGCCGTCCGCCCGAACTCGCCGCCCCACACAACCAAGGTATCATCCAACAGTCCCAGTCGACGCAGGTCTTGGATAAGTGCCGCACAACCTTGATCGATATCCTTGCACTGCGACTCGTGCTCGGCGGGTAAGTTATTGTGCGCATCCCAGCCGCGATGAAAAATCTGAATATTCCGCACTCCGCGCTCGGCCAAACGCCGCGCATTGAGGCAACAGGCGGCAAACGTCCCCGGTGTCCGCACATCGTCTCCATAGAGCCGCAGCGTCTCTTCAGTCTCCTGCGAAAAGTCGACCAATTCAGGTACGGAGGCTTGCATGCGGTAAGCCATCTCGTGTTGTTCAATGCGAGACAAAATCTCGGGGTGGGCGAACTTCGCGTGCTGAGCTTGATTGAGGGCCGTCAGGGCGTCGAGCTGGGCGCGGCGATCATCACGCGAAACTCCAGTGGGGTTGCTCAAATAGAGAACGGGGTCGCCCGTGCTGCGGAGCAACACCCCTTGATGGTTGGAGGGTAAGAAGCCGGTGCCCCACAGCCTGGCAAACAGACTCTGCTCGGCATATTTGCTGTGCGCGTGCATGACGACGTAGCCCGGCAAGTTCTCGTTCATGCTCCCCAGACCATAACTCAGCCATGCACCCAAACTGGGACGCCCTGGAACTTCGCTACCGGTTTGAATGTACGTAATGGCCGGATCGTGATTGATGGCTTCGGTGAACGTGCTGTGTACGACACACAGCTCCTTAGCGACTTTGGCCGTATAGGGGAGCAATTCGCTGACCCAGACTCCCTGATCATGGTTATCGTACTTGTTGAACTTGTACTTGCTTGGAGCGATCGGCAAGGTAGCTTGCCCGCTGGTCATGCCTGTGATGCGTTGTCCGTCGCGTATTTCAGCTGGAAGATCTTGTCCCGCCAGCTCCTTCATCTTGGGTTTGTAATCCCACATATCGTGTTGACTCGGTCCGCCGCTCATAAAGAGGTAGATCACCCGTTTGGCCTTGGCGACGTGGTGAATACCACCCTTCAGATCATCCTTGGGATCCGGCTCAGCAGCGCCGAGTTCACTGCGAAACAGCTGCGCCATGGCAGCGGTGCCGATCCCCAAACTGGCTCGCCCAAACAGCTGGCGGCGGGTTTGCAACAATTCATTTTCGCGGAGCGGATGTTCCATAATTGGTATGCCTTAATCAATGTTCTCTATGCGAACTTGAGTGTTTTGTGCATTTTAAAAATTCCGTAACTAGTACAGCATGATGGCCAAATCGCTGGCCAACAGGGTTGAGGTCAATTGTGTCCAGGCGGCCACTTGGAT
This sequence comes from Pirellulaceae bacterium, assembly GCA_041751975.1. Taxonomy (GTDB): domain Bacteria; phylum Planctomycetota; class Planctomycetia; order Pirellulales; family Pirellulaceae; genus Aureliella. The sequence goes on along the minus strand of JBGSHW010000152.1, from coordinate 78,046 downwards.
CGGATCCAACTCGGGCTTCGCGGGAGCTTCACCGGTAGCCAGCAACGCGGCCGCATCTTGAGGAGCCTGGGCGTAGCGCGACCGCATGGCATCCAATAACTCCTGGCTGACTTGCCGTTCCTGTTCGCTCGGCGAGCGACAGGCCAACCACTTGAAGATCAAGTCGATGCGTGCCCCATCATCGGCTGCCGCTTCGATCAAACGCTCTGCCAGCTTCCGCGACATTTCGACGCGCATCGTTTCGTTCAGCAAGCCGAGCGATTGCAATGAAGTGCTTGTCCGCGAACGCCCCACACAGCTCGCTTCGCGACTGGGTGCATCGAACAGCATCATCATGGGATGCGGGCTGGTACGTTTCCAATAGACATAAATACTGCGGCGATAGAGTTTATCACCGCTGTCTCGCTGATACTGCTTGGTGTTGCTGGCGGGATGCGCGAGAGCCTCCCACATGCCATCAGGCTGGTAGGGTTTGACTCCTTCACCACCCATCCGTGGATCCAACAAACCACTGGCCCAGAGTCCCGTATCGCGCAAGACTTCTGCATCCAGGCGGTAACTTGGACCGCGGGCGTACAAACGGTTCTCAGGATCATCGATATCGGACCGCCATGCCGAACTTTGCTGGAACGTCTCGCTCAGGACCATCGCACGCAGCAAGTCTTTAACATCCCAACTATTGTCTTGCAGTTCGACCGCCAGCCAATCGAGCAACTCGGGATGGGTTGGTTGCTCACCTTGCAAACCAAAATCTTCGGGGGTTCGCACCAAGCCGTAACCGAAGACTTGTTGCCAAAGTCGGTTCACCAGCACCCGCGTGACCAACGGGTTTTCGCGCGCTGTCAGCCAGTGGGCCAGCCCCAGTCGATTGCGAGGCGCATCGGCGGGAAACGTCCCAATGGCTACGGGCACATCGGGCTGCAAGGGCTCACCCGTTGCCTGGTCGTATTCCCCTCGTAACAAGAGCTGTGTTGTGCGGGGTTGTTCCAGCTCGGCTGCTACCAAGGTGGTTGCAAAATTCTGTTGCATCTCGTTGGCTTTGTTCAGCTCGGTCTGTAGCTCTGCAACGGGCTTTTGAAGCTCGGTCAGCAAGTCTTCTTGACGATCGACGGGCGAACTCGGCAGTTCACTCAGCGCCTTGTCCAGTTCGGCCTTAAGCTTCTCCAATTGACTTTTCGAACGATTCACCACCTCGGCGCGTTGCTTCTGCAGTTCGGCCCATTGCTGCCAGCCGTGGATGTCGCTGGGAGCTTTGACTACTGGCGCGTAGGCGTAGCTATTGCCATCCAAGGGGCTCTCTTGCGTGCTGTTGAAGAAGGCAAACAATTGGTAGTACTCCGCGTGCACGATCGGGTCGTACTTGTGCGTGTGACAACGCGCGCAAGAGAGGGTCAGTCCCAAAAAGACGGTTCCCAACGTTTCGGTGCGGTCAAAGTTGTTTTTCGCCTGAAACTCGGCGGGAATCACCCCCCCTTCAGCCGTGCTGGGATTCATCCGCACGTAACCCGTCGCCACTACTTGTTCGAGCGAAGGTTCGGGAAGCAGATCGCCAGCGAGTTGCCAGGTGATAAAGTCATCCCAGGGCAAGTTATTGTTCAAGGCAAAGACCACCCAATCGCGATACGGATAGATGCCTCGCCGGTTGTCCAAGTGCAAACCGTGCGTGTCTCCATAACGGACTGCGTCCAGCCAGTAACGCGCCTGATGCTCGCCGTATCTGGGACTTGCCAGCAATTGATCCACATACTTTGGGAAAGCTTCGGCGGAGGTGTCAGATAAAAATGCGGATAGTTGCTCGGGTTCCGGTGGGAGTCCGATCAGCGTGAAAGCGGCGCGGCGCGCCAATACTTCGCGTTCAGCCGGCGGAGCGAGTTGCAGTTGTCGCGTGGCTAGTTTTTCTTTCACGAAGCCATCGATTACTTTCTCGGGCAAGTTGCTGAGCGGCAACTCATTCACGGGCACATCGCGTAGCGAAGCGGGCAACACTTTCTGCGGTGGAATGAATGCCCAGTGCCGTTTGTATTCACCACCCTGCTCGATCCACTGCGATAAAATCTCGCGTTCCGCCTCTGTCAATTTCACTGACGCATCGGCGGGGGGCATGGGGTCATCGACATCATGAATTCGTTTGAGCAGTTCGCTGTCGGGCGATTTGCGAAGCGCTGGGTCGACTGGTACCACCGCGTGATAGCCACCCAAGTCAGCGGTAGCACCTTCAAGCGAATCGAGCCTCAGCGCCCCCTCTTCGGCATCGGGTCCATGACAGACGAAGCACTTGTTCGACAGGATAGGCAGCACCTCGCGTGCGAAGCTGACTTTAGAAGCACCGTCCGGGGAGGCACAGGCTATAGGCAAGGTGCCCCAGTTGCCAAATCCAGCAAGCAGCCACAGGATACCACTTAGAATCGCTGAACCTCTAACTTTTCTTTGTCCAAACGCCCGAGTTCGGGCCCCAGTTTGGATTAGGGCAGTTTGAGCTGTGCCAGTGGAGTGCGAAATTTTGTTCTGCATGGAGCGTTGGGTGGGTAGGAGGAGTCCGGCGCAGGGCAGGGGAGAGACGCGGCTCTATTAAGGTTATACTGAATCGCCCCGCATTGGAATCTTGCACCATTATTTTAACGAGCCTGAACAACATGACGACAATTAGATTGCGAATTACCTGGCTGGTGCTGCTCTGCCTCTGGCTCGTAGCGGCAGCGGCTCCGCTGGAACTTCATCCGCGGCAAACGGTGGTAGCCCAAGAAAAGCCCAAGATCGCCGAATTGGATCCTGCTCTGGATGTCAATCGCGCCGCGGCCGATGGATTGGACTGGCACAACGTCACCGCGTGGGGTGTTGAGGGACGCATTCTCCCGGATCAACCCCGTTTGCGATGGTTCGACCGCCTGCCGAGTTCCGCTCAAGAGACCGTGACCTCTAACGTTTGGAACCTGAGCCGCGACAGTGCCGGCATGCTCGTGCGATTTTCGACCGATGCAACGGCCATTCACGTGCACTACAAGCTCCTAGACGATCAACTCGCTATGCCCCACATGCCTGCAACTGGGGTCAGTGGTGTTGATCTTTATGCGCGGGATGCCGACGGCCGTTGGCGGTGGGTGCAAGTCGCCCGACCGAACGCTCAAGAGGTCAAGGCCGAGATCGTGTCGGGACTGGCTGAGGGTTATCGCGAGTATGCAGCCTATTTGCCGCTCTACAACGGCGTGGATGCGCTCAGCATTGGCGTGGCGGCAGGGAGTCGCTTTGACGGGCACCCACCACGCGAGAAGCCGATTGTCTTCTACGGAACAAGCATCACGCACGGCGCCTGCGCTAGCCGTCCCGGGATGGTCCACACCGCCATCCTCGGACGATGGCTCGATATGCCCGTGGTCAATCTCGGCTTCTCAGGCAATGGCCGGATGGATCGAGCCGTGGGTGAGTACTTGGTTCAAATCGATGCCGCCGCATATGTCATCGATTGCTTGCCGAACATGCAACCGGCCGAAGTCACCGAGAAGTGCATTCCATTGATTCAACAACTGCGGCGGGCCAAACCCGACGTTCCCATCGTGCTCGTCGAAGATCGTCGCTTCACCAACGACTGGATTTTGCCGGCGAAGAGGCAATTCCATACCGACAATCATGCCTCCTTGGCGGCCGCGTTTCAACAATTGCAAGCCGACGGAGTAACGAATTTGCATTACATCGATGGTGATACACTCTACGGAACCGACAGCGAAGGGGCAACCGATGCCTCGCATGCCAGCGATCTGGGCTTCATGCGGCAAGCAGAAGCTTTTGCGCCGATCCTACGAGCCGCGATCGAATCCACCAACAACTAAGGATCGCGAATGCACCGTAGCACACCACTGCATCGTAGCACACCACTGCACCGGAGGCAACTATTCAGCGCGGCCGCGCTACTTGGTGGGTCACTAAGCCTTCCGGGCTATCACTTGAGCCATGCACAGCAAGACTCACACTCAGCCATCGAGCGTCTGGGGGTGGGGGCGATCGGCTTGCGCTACCAAGGGAGTGTCATTGCGCACAAAGCCGCCATGTTCGGCGACATTGTGGCAGTTTGCGACGTCGACAAGAACGTGCGCGATCCCGTCAAGGCCGCATTTGGCAGCACCCCCAAAGACTACGAAGACTACAGACAGCTCTTAGCGGATCCAGCCGTCGACATCGTGACCATCGGCACGCCTGACCATTGGCATGCCAAGATGGTCATCGACGCCTGCCGCGCGGGTAAAGACGTGTATTGCGAAAAGCCGCTCACCTTGACCATCGACGAGGGGAAAGTCCTACGCGAAGCTGTCAAGGAAACGGGACGGATCGTGCAAGTCGGTTCATGGCAACGGAGCGACCATCGTTTTCGTCAAGCCGCTGAGTTGGTGCGGCAAGGTCGTATTGGTAAACTCCAATCGGTGGAGGTGATACTTGGGAAAAATGAAGTGGGAGGAGCGTTTGTACCGCGTGAGCTACCGCTCAACTTCAACTGGGATCTCTGGCTGGGACAAGCTCCTTCCGTCCCCTATCTCGCAGAACGCAGCCACTACACTTTCCGTTGGTGGTACGAATATGCTGGCGGACAAATGACCGACTGGGGCGCCCATCACTTAGACATTGCCCAGTGGGCCATCAACAGTTTGCCAATTGAAGTCGAAGGCCAAGCTGCTTGGCCCAAGCAGGCTGATGGGTTCAACGTACCAGTCGACTTCAAGGTGCATTACAAGTTTGCCAACAGCGTGACGCTCAGCGTCAGCGATACGGGGCGCAATGGTATCCTGTTTACTGGAGAAAAAGGACGCATCTTTGTTAATCGTGGGACCCTTGAGGGAAAGCCAGTCGAAGAACTGAAGCATACTCCGCTCACGCGTGAACAGTGGCAACTCTACGAATTCGACAACTTGGACCGTCCAGAGCGAGCGGGTAAGCTCGACGCCATCATCAATCACATGGGAAATTTTTTCGATTGTGTGCAAACGCGTACTCGTCCGATCTCGGATATCGAAAGCCAACATCGAAGTGCCAGCATTTGCCACCTAGGGAACATCTGCTTACGGTTAGGACGCAAGCTGACGTGGAACCCCGTGGATGAATGCTTTGAAAATGATAGTGAAGCTAACCAATACTTGACTCGCCCACAACGCGCCGGTTATGAAGTTGCGTAGTCAAGGCGACAGTCCCATTTGTGCATACAAACATGGTAAGCAAAGGTAAGCAGGTAGCCAACTCATGAAAAACAAATTACTGAACCGCCGCCAGCTCACACAACTGCTTGCCGCCGGCGCGGCCGCATGGCCACTCGCACAAGCCACTCAAGCCCGTGCCACGGTGCCATTCAAGTTCAATTACTTGCTCGGATCTTGCATGTATGGCTATCTGTACCTGGGTGAGATTCTGCCGGAAGTCCAGCGCACCGGAGCCACAGCCATCGATATTTGGCCGAAGGTGCACGGTAATCAACGCGAGCAGTTGGATGATTTGGGCGAAGACAAGTTTGCGCACATGCTAGCCCAACACCAAGTCACACTGGGGTGCATCACGCAATACAAATTGGGGCCCTTTGGCCTGCAAGACGAAATGCGTGTGGCGCAGCGCATGAACTGCAAGACGATAGTAACCAGCAGCATGGGCCCAGTGGGGCTCACAGGCTCGGAATTAAAGCTGGCGGTTGGCAAGTTCATTGAGCAGATGAAACCGCATTTGGAAGTCGCTGCGAAAACGGGAGTCACGATCGCGATTGAGAACCATGCCAACCATTTGATCGCCTCACCCGACTCGCTGAAATGGCTCCGCGATTTAGCCCCCAGCCCACACCTAGGAATTGCCTTTGCCCCCTACCATCTGCCGCAAGACGCTGAGTTCCTAGGTAGCTTGCTGAGTCAACTTGGGAATAGCGTCAAAGTCTTTTACGCTTGGCAGCACGGGGCGGGGTGCATGGAAAAACTGCCCAAGGAGCAAGAGTTGCTGCAACTGCCCGGACGAGGCACTTTAGATTTTGCACCGCTGGTCAAGGCACTGGTGGAGATGAACTATCAGGGGTGGACCGAGATTTTCATGCACCCCGTGCCGCGCGGGATTCCCATTCGAGAGAGCGTCGGCGAAGTGAGCGATGAAATCAATGCCGCCCGCAGTTACATCGAAGCCTTGCTTCCGGGTTAAAGCAGTTTTTTTGCCATTTACAGTGTTTTTCCCGACCGATCCTACATGCCTGGACGTGATTCAAATGAAAAAGGTTTTGATTGTCATTGGTGACGCTACGGAGCTAATGGATACGATGTATCCATACTATCGGCTACAGGAGGCTGGGTTTCAGCCGGTGGTGACGGCGCCGGAAAAGAGGCCGTACCAATTGGTATTGCACGAGGTGAAGCCGGGTTGGACGATCACCAAGGAATGGGAGGGCTACACGCTGCGGTGCGACCTCCCTTTTGCAGAGATTATTGAAGAGGACTATGCTGGGATCATGTTTTCTGGCGGACGAGCTCCCGAGTACATTCGCTACGATGCCAATCTGGTGCGCATCACGCGCTACTTCTTTGCCAAGAATAAACCGATCGCTAGCGTGTGCCATGGTGTTGAGATCCCCGCTTATGCCGACTGCGTTCGTGGTCGACGGATGGCGACAGTCTCCAAGTGCCGCTTTGATTTGGAAGTGTGTGGCGGAATATTCGTCGACGAACCCTGCGTCATTGACGGCAATCTGATCAGTGGACGAACATACCACGACAACGGTTTTTACGTCGGGCCATGGATCAAGCTACTGGAACAGACGGCTTGGTGATTGTCGCTATCGGGTGTAGCTTTGGCGGAGTCCGACGATTATGCTCATCCCCCCATACCCTCTTCCTTTCCCGGAGATTTCACCATGCATCGCTACGGTTTGGCATTCTTTGGATTGATTGCGTTCGGTCTTTTCGCTTCCCAAGAGTCGCTGCTCATGGCACAACGTACGCTAGGTTCGCTCGAGCCACTGACACCTGAATTTAGCCAATTGGTCCCCGCCGATTCCAAGATCGAGGTACTTGCCGCTGGCTTCACGTGGACCGAAGGTCCCGTCTGGATTGGCGAAGACGATGGTCATCTCTTGTTCTCAGATATTCCCCGAAACAGCATTTTCAAGTGGAAAGAAGGGGAGGGAATCGGTCTATTCATGTCTCCCTCGGGTTATACGGGCGTCGACTACTACGGCGCCGAAGCGGGGAGCAACGGCTTGTTCTTGGACTTACAAGGCCGGCTGGTGATGTGTGAACATGGAGATCGCCGCGTCAGTGTGCTGACTCAGGGTGGTGGTAAGCTCACGCTAGCCGACCGCTATCAGGGGAAACGTCTCAACAGCCCCAACGACGGCGTCGTGAAGAGCAATGGCGACATCTACTTCACCGACCCACCCTACGGTCTGCCCAACCGTTTTGACGATCCCATGCGTGAACTGGACTTCTGTGGCGTCTACCGCGTTACGCCGAGCGGCGAAGTCAGTCTGCTCACCAAAACCATCGATCGCCCCAATGGCATTGCCTTCTCGCCCGATGAGAAGACACTTTATGTCGCCCAGTCGGATCCACAGCAAGCGAACTGGACAGCCTTTCCCGTCAAACCCGACGGCTCGCTGGGTGCTGGCAAGTTGCTCTTTGATGCTACCGATCGGGTTGCCAACGAGCCTGGTTTGCCCGACGGATTGAAAGTGGACAAGGCTGGAAACTTGTGGGCTACGGGTCCAGGAGGAGTCTATGTATTTGCCAGTTCCGGCAAGTTACTTGGACGATTGCTGACGGGAGAACGCACCAGCAACTGCGGCTTTGGACCCGCTGGATGGCTCTACATCACCGCCGATAGCTATCTTTGCCGCATCAAGACAAATGCCACTCGCTAAAGCAGGCCGTTGTTCATTTTTGATTCGAAAGAACTCGATTAGCCGCAGAGCTTTAGCCCCGGTTTCTACATCCTGTGCGTTCTGCACACGAAGAAACCGTGGCTAGTGCCAGCGGCCTCGGCATTCGACTGCACTTGCATTGATCTCAAGTGATCGCTCACGTCGGCATGTTGGCATGTTGGCTAATTCGCTTAAACTTGGTCCGCTTCCCACCAAGCTCGGGCCACGGAGTAGTAGCTGCTTTGCGGGCAATTTTCAGTTACCTGGGGTCGCGCAGCCACGTCGCGGATGTGGGCCCGTTGAACCGCCAAACACATGTCGAGCAAGTCTTGCAGAATGGGAGCCGCCAACTCCCAGTCGGATCCGTGCGTGGCCGCGATGGCTCGACTCAGTTGGCTCGATAGGTGCTTGATCGCGGGCATATCATGCTGATCGGCAATACGACCTAAGTTTTTTAGTGAATCGACCAATCCGGCAGTATCCTTGGATTCAAAAGCTGACATCGTGCGTTCGGTGAAGTGCCCCACCGAGATCGCCAAGCGGTCTTCGAAGTCACCTTGTACGTGTCGGCTGTCGGGTCTCCAGCCAACCTGCATCTTGATAAAACGCTCGACCAACTCAGGATCGAATTGGCTGCCAGCGCAGCGTCGCAATTCTTCGAAAGCAGCTTCTGCTGGCCGGCCTTTGCGATAGACTCGATTGGAGACCATCGCATCGTAAGCATCGACGATGCAAACAATCCTCGCTCCGATAGGAATATCTTTGCCCAGCGGGCCACCGGTCGGTGTGTTGGAACCGTCAAAGCGGTAGTGGTGATAGCGGACGATCTCAGACAACGCAACAGAGTCGAATGATGAATCGACAATTTCGACCCCCATGCGGGCATGAGCCTCCATGACCTTCCACTCATCCACATCCAGCTTACTTGGTTTCAGCAGCACCGCGTCGGGAACGCCAATTTTGCCGATGTCATGCAGTAAGGCCGCGATTTCAAGAACATATAGCTGACTAACGGGCATCAGGCCGCGTCCCAACGAGACGCTCATTTCCGCCACGCGCTGGCTGTGCAAGGCCGTATCGGCATCGCGATATGCCAGGGCGGCGTGCAACGAGGCAACCGCGTGATACGAAATGGGTTGCTCCGCGTGCGGAATGACTGCGGCGGCGGAGGAGGGGGGCTGGGAAGCTGCGTTTGCCAATTCCGTACTCCAGCAGCGAACGGCATTGCGACCACCGTGTTTGGCTGCATAGAGGGCCAAGTCGGCTTGCTCAAGCATAAGTTGATAACTAATCGCTCCAAAACTGCTGCAAGAAACTCCAAAGCTCGCGGTAACCGCATAGGGCTGAGCGAGCTTCGACTCAATCGCAGATCGCACGGTCTCAGCGACCGCAGCCGCCGCCTCTGCCTCCATGTTGGAAAGGACCACACAGAATTCTTCACCGCCGTAGCGACCGACAAAGCCCTGGCCATTGACTGCCTCTTGAATGGTCCGCGAAACATCGCGCAGTACCTGGTCACCGGCAGCGTGCCCATAATTGTCATTCAACTTCTTGAAGTGATCCACGTCGAGCATGATGCAATTGACCAAGGCACCTTTCTCCAGATACTGGATCCACTCCCCTTCGAGGTGCTCGAAGAGAGAGCGGCGGTTAAACGTGCCGGTCAACGCATCCTTGGAAGCCAGTTCCTGGAGCCGTGAGTTCTGTTGTTGAATCTGCTCTTTGGAAACTTCTAACTCGGCCAACGTCAGCATCAGCGACTTGTTCTGACGTTCCAGTGTGGTTATGTCCTCAAAACTAATGAGCGTGCCGGCCAGGGTATCTTTGGAATCAAAAATGGGAGTTGCATTGACGACAAAGCACCGTTCGCCATTGACACCGCTGGGCAAAAACAGCGTAGCCCCTGATACGCGATTCCGGTCTTGATTGGCTTTAACCCACGGCAGGACATCTTCCTCCGAACGGAATGGAAGGCTTTTGAGCGACTGTCCGATCAAGTCTTCACCTTCTCTGCCACAACTTGCGCGAAATGCATCATTGGCCATCACGATACGTCCTTTGCCATCCAAGATCACTACGCCGCCAGCAATTGTATCGAGCGTGTTCTTAACCCTCCGCGGAACGACGCTGCCCGAATCCAATACGGCCAACGAGCGACGCAGCAACAGGGTGAACATCAACAAGTTCAATCCCAGGGTGATGGCAAAGGCTTTGCCGATTAGCCACAGTTGCGATTCGTTTAAGCTGTCGCGGAAGCTAACATCCAAACGTCCCCATTTCCGGTTGTCGCGCGTAATCGGAACGCTGACGTAATTGGGGTTTTCCCCAGTAGCGCGCTCGGAAGCGTCCATCAAACCGAGTTGGTGAATAATCAACTCGTCAAAACGGACCAGTCGCAGCCCAGTGACTGACTCCGTTTTACCGGCGAAATGATCGAGCAGCTGCCGGGTCGCCACATAGTCCTTGCGCCGTAAGTGAAGAGCACTGCTGATTGCGATCTGCTCGCAGGATTGCATGCGTTGCTCCCATTGCCGGGCTATCTCCTCGTTGGTGCGATTGTATACCAATAACACCAAAGGGGCGGTTGATAGCAGGGCCAACAAGAGCGCCAATCGGTAAGTAATACTCAGGCGTTGCATGGTAGCGATGCGTTGACCAACAAAATGGATAAGTGGTTCCAACCTTTAACCGGGATGGAAAGTCGTCAACTCTTGCTCATACAAAATTGCCCTAATCGTGATCTCTTTAATCTCCCTTCGATCTGAGCTCACTAACCGAATACTCTCGGCAAGTTACGCCGATTGTGACGATTGTGACGGTTGTCAATGCAATGCGGCGAAGTCGATCTAACAGGCTCCTACTGACCGAGATCTCCTCCGAAACTGAGTGCCAATACGTTCCAGTGGATGCCTTTGTACGGGTTGTATGGGTTGAAGCTCAGGAGTCCCCTGCCCGGCAGGGCAAATGGTGTATTGGGGATAATCCTTAAGATCGCAATTGCCGAATCAGAAAAGGCTACGAGCTCCAAGTTGAGCCGGAATGCCTGTGTGAGACCCTGTAACCTCCAGCTAACGTATTTACGCGAACGAAGGAACTTACGTGGCGAGGTTCTGGCAGCTAACATCGACCTTAGCCTTGCTCATCGCAGCTGCGATCGAGGGGAAAGTTGTGTTTGCCCAGAACCAGGTTCGCGACGTTCACTCCACTCAGCTCGACTCATTCCCCGCAGTCAATGCTACCTTTCGATTTCAACTCTCTCCGGATACCGTGCGACCGACGTCTGAAAACCAGTCGGGCTTGATCGATTCGGTGGTTGGAACTGGGGCGACGGATGCCAAGCAGTCGTTTGCCACCTGCAGCGTCGTGCAAGAGGCCATTCCGATGGTCGATCCCGGCTTTAAGTTTGGCAGCCTAGTCGATGCTGATCACTCGCCAGCCCCCAGCGTCGTTGAAGCGAATGTACCGCTGAAGCCCTGGTGGTCTCTGGCGATTGCCAGCCAAGCGGCGGCAGCCTCCAGTTCCGAGCAACGGGTCGCAGCCTTTGTTGGCCAACCGTGGGAGCTCGAGCGGCTACTTTGGTTAGCTGTTGAGCATTCGCCGTTTGTCAGTTCGATACGAATCGAACCTCAGGTGCTTCAATCGCGAGCTTCAGCGGTTCTGGGTCAGTTTGACCCCCAACCTTTTGTTGACTCCATCTTCCATGACACTTCCGATCCCGTGGGTAACACGTTGGTGACTGGCACCGCCAAGCGCCTCAATGAGCATCAGTGGGATAACCGCTCAGGGATACGAGGAAAAAACATACGGGGTGGCCAGACCGAGTTTTCCCAACAGTTTCTCTTTAAGGACAACAATTCCGACTTTTTCCTACCCAGCAATCAAGCTGACACGAAGATGTTTCTCCGCTATACCCAACCGCTGATGCGCGGGCGCGGACAAGTGTATAACCAATCGTCCTTCGTAGTCGCCAGCCTAGCTGCCAACCAAAGTTTCTACGATGTCTCAGCTAGGATCCAGCAGCATGCTTTTGACATTACCCGTGCTTACTGGGAACTGTTCGCTGATCGCGCAGGTTATGCGCAGACAGAACGCGGCTTGGAACGGCTCCACCAACTCAATCGTCAACTGGCGGGGCGTTCGGACTTGGACAGTCTGCGCAGTCAACAGTTACGGGGTGAAGCGGCGATCGCCAAGCAGTCGGCTGCCCTGGCACGCTTTTTAGCGCAAATCAAAACATCGGAAGCCAATTTGCGAGCGGCCGTGGCAGCCCCTGAGGTGCTTGATCGCAGCCTTGGCGACGTGGTCCCAGCCACGCCAACCGCCGATTGGCGTATGGAAATCCAACGCGACCAAGAACTCACGGCCGCGTTGGAAAGTCACCCGCAAATCCAAGCAATACGAGCGAGCTTGCAAGCTTCACGGACGCGTCTGCAAGTCGCTGAGCACGAACTACGGCCGACGCTGGACCTGGTAATGGAAAGCTACGTCCGCGGGCTCAATGGCGACTTCGCTGCAGCCCAATCGTTTGGCGATCAATTTTCTGAGGGGGCTATGAGCTATGCCGCGGGTCTTTCTTATGCGCGGCCCTACCGCAACGTCGCTGCCCGGGCCGCCCTCCGCGAACGACGACTCGAACTGCGGCGTCACCTACTGGAACTCGAGAACGAACTACTGAGCGTGGCCGCGGATGTCGAGGGGGCTATTGCTAACGTCGAGGCGGCCTATCAGCAACTTGAATCGGCAGTCCGTTCCACCCTGGCCACCCACGCCGAACTCGAGTACTTGACTGCCAGGTGGCAGAATGCGTTTCTCGATGGGACTCAGTCGAGCCTGCTGCTCGATCAGTTGCTTAACGCCGAACTCCAGCTGATTCAAACAGAAAACAGTTGGGCACGCGCCCAAGCCGACCACATGCTCGCCCTCGCCAAGCTACGCCTGGCTTCCGGCACCCTTTTGCCCTTTGCCCTACCCGCAGAGGCGCGGCCGCTGGACTAGCCTTGCCACCGGCTACATGGACTAGAACAATCGCTACAAGCTGCAGCCTTGTTCCAGTCTTACCTCTGTTTCAGGCATGTGCTGAAAGTGAAATCGCCACTGGGCCTTAAGCCTGTCCTAATCTACAGTGCGAATAAAGCGCTTTCAACAAAGCCCGCCCAAGCACGGCCTTAGAAATCCCCAAGCAAACCATGCTTCGTTATCAGTCCAACTTACTCACGCTCGCGTTCATCCTGCTGATTTGTCAGTGCGGGTATGGGCAGTCGCATCCGCTACGCAGCTCGGTCGACGGCCATTACTCGCCCGACGGTGTGCTTGAACCATGGCGGATATCCGAAGTGGCATGTGTCGAAACGGGCTTGGTCAAGCAGTTGCATGTAGTCAGTGGCGCGCGGGTACAAGCCGGAGACAAACTGGCTGAGCTCGACACGGACACTCTGGTGTTACAGATCGCCGTGGCGGAAGCCCAAGCTGCAGCGGTGGGACGCCAAGCCATCTCGCAAGCCGAGTTGGACCTTCAGCAACGCAAGGTTTCGGCCATTCGTGAAGCTCGCCAGCAGGAGTACAGTTCCCGTCTTGAACTGGAGCGGGCCGAGGCCGACCTACGGATCTCGCAGGCACGACTCGCCAGCGAACTTGAAGAGCAACAGATACTGAAGCTGCAGGTCGAACGGCTTAAGCAACAACTGCGTCAGCGGAGCGTTGAGGCTCCTTTCGCAGGTATCGTGGTGCAGATCCATAAAGAAGTTGGGGAATTGGTGGCTCCCAACACACCTGAACTCGTGCGGTTGGTAGATGTGACTCGCTTGCGGACAAGTTTTTTTCTGCAGGTGGAGGAGGTGCAGACCCTTCCAGTCGATGGAAAGCTGCAGGTCCGTTTGAACAACGGCAGTCTTGTCGACGCAGTGCTTGAACACGTCGCGCCGGTAGCGGACAGCGAAAGCGGCTTAATCGAAGTGCGCGTCTTAGTCGAAAATCCTGAATTGAAGATTCGAGGTTCGCGATGCTCGCTCATTTTGCATGGGTCGCAAATTTAGCAGATTCAACGTGGATCACTTGACTTTTCTCGCTGTTCTACGATCGCACGGGCTGCCAAACACACCATGCTCAACCAAGCTCTTCCGACAGCTGAACCGCCTGTTAAGCACACTCCGACGCGTCTGTTCGATCGCAACACGTTGATCCCGGATGGTTCCGACGAATCGCTTCAAAAGCTGATACAACATCTCGGAAAATTGTTGCAGGCCGAGATCTTCCTCGGCTACAGTTCGCACGGGCTCCAGCGATTCCACACGTTTGGCACTCGACCTGCGGGTTTTCGCGACCAAGCGGTCTCCCCCTTACTCCATTCGGCCTTGCTTGAAAGCTCGCGCTCGAACAACTGCTTGTTCGCCATGGATCAAAATGCGACCTCGGGGGTCCTCCGCAATGTAAAAGACCAAGAGCAAGCAGCTTTGGTGCTTGGAATCGGTGCGGGGAAACCAGGGTATCGCTTGGGTTTGGTGATGTGCGTGCAAGAGCAAACGCAGTTGTTGCAGAAGGACGTCTACGGAACAATCCTGACTGAGGCACAAGCGGAACTGCCTGATTGGTTGGAACATTGGAAGACCTGCCGCAGCGGACGACGTTTGCAACGCTGGACGGCGCACGCCACCTTTTATCGGCTGCGCACTGGACAATGTGCTATCGCCGCCAGCTTGGGACTGCTGCTCTGCCTGGCCATTCCCGTGCCTTACTGGCCGCAACGCGAATGTGTGGTTGAACCCGCCTCGCGAAGATTTCTGGCCAGTCCAATTGCTGGCCGTGTGAGCGACGCACAGGTGCGGCCCGGTGATGTAGTGGAAGTAGGACAATTGTTGGCTCGCATCGACGACGAGAAGATCCGTTGGGATTTGGCGACTGCTGAAGCCGAGTACCAAATGGCAACCAAAAGACGTGATTCTGCCTTGGCCTCACGCGCTGGCGGCGAATTGCGATTGGCGCAGCTCGAGCAAGAACGCTTCGGCATTCAAATCGACGCACTCACAAAACAACTTGGTGCACTTGAAATACGCAGCCCCATCGCAGGGGTGGTTGTCCAGGGAGATTGGCATCGCAACCAAGGAGCCCCGGTCGATCGCGGGGGAACGCTCTTCGAAATCGCACCGCTGGAAACCATGCAGATCGAGACGCAACTGACAACCGAAGACCTGGCTCAGATCCCTACTGGTTCTCCTGCGACAGTACGAGTGGACGCAGCCCAAGGGAGCAGTTGGCATGGAGCACTGACCCGAATTGACCCGCGCGCTCATGTCGTTGATTCCAAAGTGGTGTTCGTGGCTGAGATGGAAGTGGCCAATCGCGAGACGTTACTGCGTCCGGGCATGAAGGGTTCTGTACGGCTGTCCGCTGGCTCGCGGACCATTGGCTGGCTGCTGTTTCATCGGCCCTATGTATGGCTCATGAAGAAGTTAGCTTGGTAACCCCATCATGCATGCACAGGACACCGACGTACAGGCGGCCGCAAGCGGCCCCCCTCCACCCGCGCAGGATACTTCGGGCACCTCACCCAAGGCGTCATCCCTTCCGCGGCTGCGCGAGGATCTAAAATACACGGTCCATCAACAACAGCTGGATTTGTGGTACGCGGTTCAGGATCCGCTGACCGGCAAATTCCTGCGACTCGGTCGACGCGAGTATTTGCTAGCGACCGCCATGAATGGTCGCCGTCAAGTCACTGAGCTCATCGCCGCCTTGCAGGCCTTGGCTCCAGAACTATCCGCCTCGGAGACCGACGTGCAGCAGTTGACCGCTTGGCTTGCCAAAGCCGGCATGCTGCAAACCGCAGACGCTCCGGTGGCCAAGCCCAGCCATCGCAAGATTGTTGTCAACTTGCTTTACACACGAGTCCCTTTGTTAAATGGTCCGCCACTGGAACAGTTCGCAACATGGTTTCTTCCACTGGTTAACAAGTTTGTTATTACGCTGGTTGCCATCACTTGGCTGTGGGGAGCCGCCAGCGTATTGCTCGACTGGGATAAATTTACGACCGGTGCAAGTAAGCTCTTTGTCCCCGATGGCCGACTCTGGTGGCTGGTAGCCTGGCTCGTCCTTAAATCGGCACATGAGCTGGGGCATGCCGTGATGGCTGTTAAGGTCGGGAGCCACATTCGGGCCGCCGGGATCAGTTTCATTTTCTTCGCACCGGTTCCCTATGTCGATATCTCCGATCTATGGACGATCTCGAATCGTTGGCAAAGGATGCTTTGCTCCGCTGGCGGAATACTTTTCGAGCTGACCATCGCTGCCCTGGCCGCGATCGTGGCAGTCAACACGACCCACGAATCGCTGCAGTATTTTTGCTGCGCCCTGGCCACGCTCGGAACCGTGTCCACCGTAGCCTTCAATGCCAATCCGCTCGTCCGCTTCGACGGCTACTTTTTCATTTCCGATCTACTTGACCGACCCAACCTGTGGACCGAGGGGCAGTCGGCGGTCAAACGCTTGGTGGGACGAATCTTCAAACCATTTCGGCCGTCGAACGGAACACTGCACCCAGCTGTCGTTCTATATGGACTCGGCTGTTACCAGTATCGAATCGCTATGCTGCTTTCGCTGGCGATTTGGGCCGTACTCGTCTGGCAGGGCTTTGGGATCGCCATGGTAGCCTGGGGCGCCTATGCGATGCTGGTGGCCCCTTGGTTGAAAACACGAGCGGCAGCCCGACAACAAGCCGCGATGGCGCCCCCCAGCACAAAGCCCGCCATCCGCACACGCTGGTATGCCAACGAGAGCCTCTGGGGTTGCACGATCGCTGGCGGTTTAGTCGGCCTCACACTCTACATCCCATCTCCAGTGCAACCAAGCGTTCCGGGGGTGATCTCGCTACAGAACCCGATCACTTTGCGCGCAGAGACGGAGGGCTTCCTTCAGAGTGTCCTCGTCGCCGTCGGCCAGCCGGTACGGCAAGGAGGTTTAATCGCTATCCTGAACAACCCTCAGTTGGAACTGGAACTGGCGCTCAAAGCCAACGAGATCGCCCGAGAGCAAGAGAACATCCAAGCTAAGCGAGCGCGAGGAGAACTAGCCGCGTTGCAAGCGCACGAAGCACAGTTGGCGTCGCTGCAGATACAAGTCGCCCAGCTAGTTCGCCAAATCGAAGGCTTGCAAGTCCGGGCACCCGCCGACGGAGCGCTCGTGCAACATGACTTGCACCGACAGCTCGGAATGTTCGTAACGCCAGGGACTCCGCTGGGCCTGATCGCCCTCCCCAACGCTCTGGAGGTTCATTTGTCGGCCAGCCAACCGGATGCGGAGCGCCTCCGCGCGAGCCTGGGACGGACGGTCACCCTCACGACAGCCAGCGGCGAGGCAGCTCAAGGCTGGGTGGAAAAGGTCGAGCCGCGATGCTCGGACACGCTGCGAGACCCCCAACTGGGGGCTATTTATGGAGGCTCCATCACGGTCGAACTAACCAAAGATCAAGAGGGGAACGAACTTCTGAAACTCCCGATTCCTCGATTTGATGTTCTGATTCGAATGCAGACAACGCCCCATGAGCTGGTATTGTCCGGGGAAAACTGTGAGCAGCCTGATTTAGAAGATCCGGGATGGATAGATCCTGCACGAGAAGATCGGGTTCAGGGAAACTGGATTCCGGGACAGCCCGTGTGGGTCCGCGTTCCGGGGCAGACAGCCACCTTGTGGAACGCGATGCAAGTCTGGTTCCAAAAGAAGTGGACCGTTTGGCAGGCCCAGGCGGAGCAAGGTTAACGCCCGTGGAGGCTCAGTCAAGAAATATTAAAAACAAGAATTAATGTCAAAATTGGATTAACCCTTGTCCTGAAGGACTGTTCCAGCATATAAAATAAACGGAGTCGCGGCAGTCGCCGCGACCAATCAAAACAATCGTGGGGCGGTTTTCTGGATCGCTTGCCACTTCAATTAGTTTCTAGAGGGATCCCATCGATGGCAATAAATCTCACTGAGAATGCCGCCAATCAGGTCAAGAAGTTTCGCGAAGAAAACCAGTTTGGCGACGAAATGTTTTTGCGAATTGGCGTCGCGGGTGGCGGCTGCAGTGGCTTCAACTACACCTTGGCCTTTGACGACAAATTTGACGCCGCCGGGGACAGCCGCTACGAGCACCATGGCGTGGCCGTGGTGGTCGACAAGAAGAGCGCCCTGTACCTAGATGGTACCACCGTCGATTGGTTCCACAGCCTGGAAAAGCAAGGCTTTACCTTTGAGAACCCCAACGCGGTTAAATCATGCGGTTGCGGTAGCTCCTTCTCGGCCTAGGCTCCACCGGCGATAATCTCAAGCTAGAAACAATCTCAAGCTAGAAACGGTTGTGGGTCGGCCCGCAACCGTTTTTTTCATTCCTGCCTTTGGAGAGGAACGCCGTTGAGCGAGAAAATCACAATTATCGGGATTGGCGACGACGGCTTCGATGGCTTGACGCGTCAAGCGCTGGAGTTGATCGAGCACGCGGGTTCATTGTTTGGACCAGCGAGCCTGCTAAACAAGGTGCAACCCAAGGGTCAACAGCTTGTTCCCCTCACGGCCGATTTGAATCAAGTCGCTGCGACCATTGCCACCCCCTCTCCGACTCCGCTAGTGATGCTAGCCAGCGGCGACCCATTGTTTTATGGGGTGGCCCGCTACTTGTGCGAGAAATTGGGCAAAGATCGTTTCGAAGTTTTACCTCACGTCAGCAGCATGCAGCTCGCCTTTGCACGGGTCAAGGAGAGTTGGGATGAGGCCTATCTCACCAACTTGGCAACCCAGCCAATTTCGAAGGTGGTCAGCCGCATTCGCTCTGCTGAAAAAGTAGGGGTCTTCACGACCGATAGTGAACCACCTCAGCATTTGGCCCAAGCCCTCTTAGACCAAGGCATCGATTATTTCATAGCTTACGTTTGCGAGAATTTGGGCTCGCGCGATGAGTGCGTAACGCGCGGGTCCCTGGCCGAGATCGCGACGCAAACATTTAGCAGCTTGAATGTCATGATCCTGGTCCGCTTGCCCAACATGCCCGATCGCCCAGCGCGGATGGTTGGCAAACGCCTATTCGGCAATCCGGACGAGTGCTTTCTGCAAAGTCGTCCTAAACGCGGGCTGCTGACGCCGAGCGAGGTCCGCGCCATTGCGTTGGCCGAGATGGATCTGGGCCCCGCCAGCACCGTCTGGGATGTCGGCGCAGGGAGTGGCTCGGTGGCCATTGAATCGGCGCAACTCGCTCCGCAAGGACAGATCTATGCGATCGAGATGGATCCTGAAGACTACAACTTACTGGTGGAAAATTCGCGTACCTTTGGCACCGACAACGTTCAGCCTGTGTTGGGTGAGGCTCCTGCTGCGTGGCACGACTTGCCTAATCCCGATGCAATCTTTGTGGGAGGAACGGGGCGGGCCGTCGTCGGCTTGGTCGAGGCGGCCTGGGAACGGCTTCGACCGGGTGGACGAATCGTGGTAAGCATCGCAGCCCTTGATAACCTAACCTCTGCCGAACAAGCCTTGCGGGCTAAATCTTGCGATCCGCAGATTTTGATGATTAACTTATCGCGCGGTCAACAACAACTCGACACGTTGCGTTTAGAAGCTGCCAACCCTTCGTTCTTGCTAATCGCCAGAAAACCCTAGATGAACGACCATGAGCCTATGGAACTGGATGTGATCGCCGTCGGCGCGCATCCCGATGATGTTGAAATTGCCTGCGGCGGGACCTTGGCCAAGTTGGTGACGCAAGGCTACCGCGTGGGCATTATCGACTTGACCGATGGCGAGCCCACGCCGCGGTGTCCGTCCCCCGAGGTTCGAGTCGCGGAGGCCGATGCCGCCGCACGAACACTGGGTATCGCGATGCGCAAGATACTGCCACTCCCCAACCGCAGGCTGTTCGACGGCTTTGAGGAGCGGGTCGCACTGGCCACCGAGTTCCGACGTTATCGCCCAAAATTAGTGATTGGGTTTGGACGGAAGACCCCGATGGCTTCGCCTGATCATTACCAAGCCTTACTGATCACCGACGCAGCGATTTTCTATTCGCGACTGACCAAGTGGGAGGAGCACTTCGGCGGTCTGCCGGTACACACGATCGCGGCGCACATCAATTTCCAATTGGGTTTTGAGTCGGTCATGCACCCAGAGTTTGGCAGTAGCGTCACGGTCGACATCACGCAGCATTTAGAGCAAAAGATCGCTTCCATCCTCTGCTATCAAACGCAATTCCCTCCGGAGAAGCGTGGCACCCTCGATCGCGTGCGGGGAATTGCCATCGCCGCTGGAAGTGCAGCTGGGTTTGGCGCTGGCGAAGTATTCTCCACGACGCGGCCCCTCGGTTGTCAAGACTTGATGCGCACCGTGATTCACGATCTGCCCTCTCTGAAACAATAATCGGCTCCGGCTCAGCGAGTTCCCCCTACCATGGTCTTGCCTCCCCTGATGCGTCCGCAAGTGTACGCCCACCCCACACTCGACACCGCCATTTGGTACTTGCATTTGCGATGGGTGGCAGTCGCCGGACAATTGTTAACGATGGCCGTCGTGACACTGATTCTCAAGACGGAAATCCCGGTAGTCAAGCTGTTGATGCTGATCGGAATCACGGCACTCTCGAACGCCGCGTACGCTTTTTGGCTGAACCGCCTGCACCGCAGTGGTCTGCAGCGTTCCGATCGCCTGCCGACGGATCAGATCGTTTCAGGCTTAATGCTGATCGACATCATCGACTTGACCGGTCTGTTGTATCTGTCAGCCGGTATCGCCAATCCCTTCGCGTTGTTCTACTTCGTCAATATCGCGGTGGCCGGAGCAATCATTACACCGGCATGGGCGTGGGGTATCTGGGCCGCCACCGTGGCTGGAGTGACTTTACTACTCATGCACTCACAGCCGATTGCCGAACTTAGTTCGGCCAGTTCTTTTTCGGCGACACCCTCTCTGCGGTGGACCATTCCCAAGTTAGGCTTTCTCGTGTCGTTCGCTACTTGCAGCGGCGTCATCACGTACTTCATCACGGTACTCACCGGCGAGCTACGCCAGAGAGAGCAAGCGTTGAACGAAGCCGAGGAAGCGCGCATGCGCAACCGGCAGCTGGAAGGGCTCGCCACGCTGGCCGCCGGTGCCGCACACGAGCTTGCATCGCCATTGAGCACCATTGCGGTTGTCGCCAAAGAGCTCAGCCGAGGTTTGGAAAAACAGGGAGCTGCGGAAAGCCTGACCCAAGATGTCGCGCTGATTCGCTCGGAGCTCGATCGCTGCCGACAGATCCTTGATCGCATGACCAGCGCGGCGGGAGAAGCGGCCGGCGAACGCTTGCGGCAAGTCTCGATTGATGACTTCCTGCGTGAAACACTGTTGGGACTACGCGAGCCCGAACGGGTTGAGATTTTTATCGACGACCAAGTTCGACCCATTACGAGTCTATTGCCGCTGCAGGCAGCCGCACAAGCTATCCGCAACTTGGTGCAAAACGCGATCGACTCCAGCCCTGTCGGATGCACGATTCAAGTGCGGGCGAACTTGGCTGGGACCCATTGGCGTCTGCTGGTTGAAGATCAGGGCTCAGGGATGTCCGCTGAGGTGCTCAAACGGATCGGCGAACCATTCTTCACCACCAAAGAACCGGGCCGCGGGATGGGGCTGGGACTCTATCTAACCGGCAACGTTTTGCGGCGATTGAATGCCACGCTCGGCTTCACAAGCAAGCCCGACCAAGGGACCGTGGCCGAAGTAATTCTCCCGATTGCGCGAGAGTAACAGCCGTGGAAAGCATTCGCTACCTTCGGGCTTTCATGTTACGCTAAAGGCTAAAGTACGGTCTTGGGTAGATCGTGAAGTAATTTTGCGTTGTCACCGTAGTGGGAGATGCGAGGCCATGGCTATTCGAGAGCTCGATGGAAGATCCAAGCACGAAACACCCGCAGTCGTTGGCTTCGGGCTGCTGGCTAAGAGCATCATGCTGGTGGACGACAGCATCGTACTGCGCGACCGCTTGGCCCGGGCCTTCCAAGAACGGGGGTTTGAGGTGGCGGTGGCTGGCGACTACGACGAAGCGCTGACAGCGTTCTCGCGAGCGCCCACCGACTTGGCGGTCCTTGATCTGCGGATGCCAGGCAAGCCGGGGCTGACGCTGCTGCAAGAATTGAAGAAGATTTCGCCCAACACCAAGTTTCTGATCCTGTCCGGCTTCGGCTCAATTGCAACGGCGATTGATGCAATCCGCTTGGGAGCAACCAACTTCTTACCTAAGCCGGCCGACGCAGAAGATATCCTAAACGCCTTCGCACGAGGCGATTCAGAAATGGACCCACCTGATGCAGAGGATGAGCTCCCGGTGCCAACGCTCGCCCAGGCCGAATGGGAGCATATCCATCGCATTCTCTCCGACTGCGGTGGTAACATCAGCGAAGCGGCGCGGAGGCTGGGTATCCATCGCCGATCGTTGCAGCGTAAGTTGCGCAAAAGAGCTCCTTAATTCGGGCCAAAAATCAAGCCCAGCTCGCTCCATTCCATTCGCGCCACTCCTCTTTACTGGCGTCCGCCACACGCTGGTCCCCTGTCGCATTTTGGGGCAGTGTGGCATACTAGTGAATTCGTCATAGACCGTCAGCATTCCATGCGTTTCGTTTTATTTTGGTGGGAACTTCCGCAGAAAAAGATGCTTTTCCAGGCTCTTCTCGCTGCCACTTGGCGACGGACACTCGGCCTGAGCGGCTAAGCATGCAAGCCCGAGCCACCTAGCAAACGGGGGGGGCGCCAGCATGGCACTGCCCCACAGGAAGTGGAAGTCAAAGGATCCCCACCCTAGTTTGCACAGCGACGCGACATGAAGTAAGAGACTTAACCCATAGGGAGTATTGCGTGTACAAAAATCTAAATTCCGAAGTATTGGCGATTTCCGGACGACAGAGTGAGATCATCGAGCTTGCATTAACCTACGGCTTCCGTGGGATCGACATCGATATGGAGGACCTGGTCAAACGTTGTCAAAGAAGCTCATACGAAAACGCCTCGCGCTTCTTAGCCAGTTCCAAGCTCAAAATTGGTGGATTCGAAACCCCCGTCGACTTAGATGCCGACGATGAAGCGTATGCGATCAAACTGGCAGCGTTGAATGGCGTGGCGGAAATCGCTCAGCGGGCCGATGCGCGAATCGCCGTTCTGACGATCCCAACCGGTACCAATCGCCTACCTTACCCTGAGTACTTTGAAATCATCCGCAAGCGGATTAATGAGATTGCGGAAGTGTTTGCCAAGGAAGACGTGCGATTGGCGTTAACTTTCAATGCGATCCCTAACTTGTCCGAGGAAAAGCAGTTCAAATTTATTCGCGATGTCGAAGGCTTCTTGATACTGGTCAAGGCTTGTAATGCCAAAAACCTGTCGATCGTATTCGATAGCTGGAACTGGCACCTCGGTGGAGGGACCGAAGCGCAACTCGACGCCTTGGGACTCGACCGCGTCGCTGCCATTCGCTTGGCGGATTGCAATGAAGGTGTCGATCCCGCTGCAGCCACCGCAGACGATTGCTTGCTCCCCTCGTCAACGGGTGTCATTGACAATGTGGCTTACCTCAAGAAGTTTGCCGACGAAAAAATGAAGCTGCCGGTAACGGCCATGGGTAAGCCACTCAACCAGACCGCTACCCGCGACGCGCTGGTGGGACTGGCACAGGATGCGCTCGACAAGACCTTCACCGAAGCTGGCTTGCCAAGCCTGACTCGCAAACCCGAAACGTTCGTTGACCAAAGTTACGCTCGCAGCTACTCAAGCTAAGACGCGGGCTAATCAACTCCCAGGTCCTGCGTTCCAGAGTTCTATGTCGGTGAGTTCCGCGGCAGGCCGGAGCGGAATCAGGCTGTAAAGCTCAACCAACCCAGCCAATCTTGGCTGGGTTTTTTCGTAACGTGGCCTTCACTTACACCGGCTTCGCTGAAGCTAGCAAGCCAGCCCACTGTTAAGCGGCAACGGTTATTCGGGATGTTCATTTCTAGCGGAACTCAGCCCTCCTCCAGTCCAAGAATGGCTGAACACTTCTATCAGCACAACCGATTTCAGCTGCAGGGCTGGTACCATCACTGCTTTCCCTACAGCCCCCACCGGTGCCTATCTGCGGCGCTGCCGATCACTGCTTTACCGCTTGGGAATGTGCGAACATGCCATTGAGGAAAAAATCGAAAATGCGGTTGGCATTGTTGGCAGCTATGCCGCTGTATGTTCCCGCGTTGGCCGACGATGCGTTCATTGTGCAGCCCAAGCTCCGCGCCGACCGGCCAGCGGCTGCAGCCCCGATCCACCAGCCTCAGACCTTCCATCAGCATCCGGGCCTAAGCCAGAATCAGTTCCAGAGCCGATCGCAACGCCAGACGCCGATCTCACCCCCGCCAAAGGCTGCTGGACTCCAGTGGGTCACTCGCGGGAGTTCGGTACGGGGCGTCCATCAATCAGCCTCCCACGCTGTTAACGCCGAAGACAGCAGTCGCGACTGGAGTATGTCGCAGGCCAGCTCACTTGAGTTCGTGCAGAGGGTTGCTCCAGCGATCGACCGCGAAGCCAACATGGCCCGCCCGATAGCGATCGAAGTCCAATCGCTGACACTCGATTTGGCCGATACCAACGACCTACCCCCCTTCCAAGCAGTGACGCCAGTCCCTGACGAAGCAATTTCTCAGACAAACGCAACGCCCACGACGGTTCCGGTCGCTGCGATCGATGAGGAGCGCGAGGCGCGGACAGTTCGCGCGGCTTTGGTATCCAGCCAGATTTTGGGAACGGCACCGCACCGCAGCGGCCGGGCTCCTGCGCGCTCGGTTGACACGACTCCAGGTTGGCAAGCAGTTGGGGAGCGGCTAACGCGTCATCTTCGCCAGAGCGAATTGCTGTTACGCCGCAACGCGTTTTTCTCGGCGCGAGAAGAGGCGGAGGCGGCCGCCATTTACTTGGTGCGAGTGCTAGATCTGGGGAGCAATAGCTACCTGGCCGAACCGCGTTTGCTGTCCGCCCAGCGAGCTTTGACCGAAGCCGACGATTTTGCGTTCTCGCAACGCCTGACCACCGACCAAGATTTTCTCGAACGCGTCATCGAATCGCATCAAACCGATGTGCTGAAATCTGCTGACGTGAGTCGCATGTCGCCTCTGGTGGCGGCTCAACACTATCGCCAGCATGCCCAGCAGAGCCTGATAGATGCCTGCCAAAACCATCCCTGGGGAAGCGAAGTGTATTACATGTTGGGCCGCACGTATCAAGCCCAAGCCGAACAAGGTGCACCTCAGGCCGATAGCTTGCGATGGCGGGCGGTTACGTTTTACCGGGCCGCAGTCGCGATTGCGCCGCGCAGCGCGATTGCCACCAATCAACTCGGTTTCCTGTTGTTGCAAATGGATCGGCCCCAGGATGCCCGCACCCATCTAATCGCTTCGGTCGCAGCAGACCTTAACGAACCTGCCCTGGAAAACTTGGTCGAGGTGAGTCGCCGGCTGAACGATGCTACGACTCAAAACTGGGCCCTGCAGAACTTAGCTCACCTGCGGCACATGCGTCCACCTGAAACTCTTACGCCACAAGTAACCGAGGTTGACCCACAGACGTTCATGGCACTCAGTCCATATACGATTGGGCCTCAACGCCCCACTCCATCCGAGGCTGCCGCGCACACGGCCAACCTGGCTCCCAACAATTCCTATCAACGCTGAGGACTCGTTACTCACTAAGTCAACGGCTCTACGTTCCATCGGCCCCGCACCAGCCATTCGAATCGAAATGAACGCGATGAAACTTCGACAAATTGCCTGCACCGTAGCCATTGCCACTTTATGGCCAACCTTAGCCCGCGCTCAGTTCCCGGCCTATGCACCGGGTGCCACGCCTGGTGTTGCAACCGTTACGAACCAACCTATGCAGGCTCCCGCTTATGCTGCGGAACCGATGTTTTATCAACAACCGATGCTCCGCGGGACGATCCCTGGTAACGTCGATCGCGGGGGCTTTTCGGTCGATAACCTTCCCGCGCAACCCCAAGTCGCCAAAGGAAAATGCCAAGTCTGTACGCTGGGTGTGGATTGCGCTGACAATTGTGGTGGGCATCAAACGTTTCGCGACCTACACCCTTACGACTTCCAACCGCTGGCGCATGGTGAACATCTCGGTCCAGTCCGTCTGCCATCCACGATCGATTACCGCATCCGCATCGGCGACCGTCTGCGATTCACCTACATCACCTCCCGCGAGGTACTCGCCGATAGTTTTCCCTTGCGCGTTGGTGACGAACTTCAAATAACCTCAGGCTCCGATGCGTCGATCAAACTGGGAGATTTGATCCAAGGCAAAGGAGTCGCCATACAACCCGACGGCATGCTTTACTTGCCGCTCATTGGCAAAGTCCGCGCGCATGGTCTGACAATTTCCCAACTGCGACAAAGCTTGGAAAACGCCTACCTCGAGTATATCCTCAACCCATCTATAGACATTATCCCGATCAAGACCAACACCCTGCTCGAAGATATCCGCGCATCGGTCGACGCGCGGGCAGGGCAGGGGGGGCAGGTCTTTTTCGATACCGTGCAACCGGACGGTACGATTCGCTTGCCGAAGCTTGGATCCATCTGCGTGCAGGGGATGACGTTCGATGAAGTTAAACGCGAAGTTAACTTGCAATACCGTGAAATCGTTTCGGGTTTGGAAGTTGAACCTCATATGGACACGCAAGCCCAGCATTTTGTCTTCGTGTATGGCGAAGTTAACCGGCCCGATCGCTATGAACTGCTTGGTCCGACCTCGGTCACCCAAGCTCTGGCGATGGCTCAGGGAATGCGGATTGGGGGCAACGCGCGGGAAATCGTCATCTTCCGCCGCGCCGAGGATTGGCGTTTACTCGCTACCCGAGTCGACTTGCGTGGAGCCCATTTGGGTAAAGTCGCTTTGCCGACGGATGAAATCTGGTTGCGAGACAGCGACTTGATCATCGTTCCGCCCACTCCGATCACCCGCTTTGACAACTTCGTCCAGCAGGTCTTTACCGACGGGATCTACGGCGTCTTCCCACTCGCCCAACTCGGCTCAGGCTTCACCATTCGCAACGGTATCTTTGCGAATTAGGGGGAAGGTGTAAGGTGTGAGGCTTAGATCAAGTTTACCGCTTACCGATCTGAAATACGGGGTTCAAACTGCCACTGCGGAAACCTTCGAGGTCCAGCGTTATGAAGCGGAACCCCAGTTCTCGAAAACGGCGGATGAGCCACCCACGCGTTTCGGGAACAACTAACTGAACCAGCGCAGCCGACCCCACTTCGATCCGCGCTAGCTCCCCGTCATGCAGGCGGACACGGAACTCGACTAACCCGAGTTCTCGCAGCAGCTCTTCGGCTTGCTCGACGCGCTGCAAGCGTTCGGCAGTGACCGCCACACCATGGGCAATCCGTGAGGCCAAGCAGGGGCTTGCGGGCTTATCGGCCAAATGCATATTCCAGAACGTGGCCAAACCGCGGACTTGGGATTTATCGATTCCCAGTTCTGCCAGTGGGGCGCGGACGCGAGCCTCCTTGGCGGCGGCCAGACCGGGGCGGTAATCGCTGAGGTCATCGGCATTCGTACCTGTGACGATGATCGACTGCGGAAACTCAGCTTGCATGGCAGCAAACAATTGTTGCTTGCAGAAGTAACAACGCCGCTCGTCGTTGCGCAGGTACGCAGGGTTGTTCAGCTCTTGCGTATCGATGATGCGGTGCGGAAGATCCAGTTGCTGCCCGACCTGCATGGCATCGTTCAGTTCTCGAGCTGCCACGCTGGAGCTCCGACCGGTGACCACCACGACTTGGCTGGCCGAGAGCGAGGCGGCTTGGGCTACCACGGCGCTATCGACGCCACCACTGAGGGCAATCGCGTAATGGCTTTGGGGCTCAAACCAATCGACCAGCCGCTGAGCGAGCCATGTTACTGATTCATCCATGCTGGTTGCTTCATCCATGATCGTATTGTCTCGCTCCGAGTGGTGGCCTTAGGGCGCGATTGCATCAATCCGCATTCTACAAACGCTCGCTGGCTTAGTCGCCCGTATCGCGCTCCTGCTCAAGCGGTTCCATGATCTTGGTATTGCGTTCGACTGCCACCACGATCGTGCGTTGTTGGCTGCCATCGCGAGTGCAGGCCACGGCTGGCAAGACTTGGCGTCGATCGGGGAAGGGCAGGCGGACAGCAAACGTACCGTCAGGCCGCAGGGTGACAGGTTCGCCGTTGAGGGTCAAATAGCCATCCGATACGGTCGAGCCGTAGACGACCAATTCGATTTCCATATCAAAATGAAACTCGCCACGTCGCCGGAAGGGACTTTCCGGACCAGCTCCTAACTTGGCCAGCGCGGGCGCGCCGAGGCTGCGGTGCACGCGTTCTTCCAAGATCTCTTTGAGTTCACCGGTCTCGTGTTCGCCATCGTAACCTCCGCTCAACGCAAAGATCCGCTCGCTTTCGGCTCCAACATCGCTCCAGTGCTCATCCACCGCATCGGGCGCTCCCCCGGCGGTCGTCTTCACGATATTGCTCTTGGCAATCGCATGGAATCGCCCGCTTGCAGAGAGATAGCCCACCAGAACTCGAAAACTAGTCGCTTCACCGGTCCAGGCGATGTACCAATTCCGCAGACCGCCATGGATTTCGATATCCCGTTCTACGGTTTCTGCGGAGCTTGATGTGCCTGTGTCATCGAGTTTTAATAGCCGTAGCACTGGCTTGCTGCCGTGCCATTGTTCCGCCATGGCGGCCCGCGCTCGCTCGACGGCGTTGCGGGTGATGTCCCACGATGCGTGCAACCAGTATGGATCGCGAACAAAAAGTCCGATGCGATCCTTGAGCGGTTCTTTCTCCCAAATCGGCTCCGCAGCACCCGGCGGCCGCACCAGCGTGGGCCGGAAAGCAATGTCTTTTTCGGCCTCGCGTTGCAGTTGCAGCTCGCGGATCTTTTTGAGGACCTTGGAACTGGTGGTCGTGGGTTTCGGAACCGGCTTGGCCACAGACTTCAGAGGAACAGCGGCAGTTTTCTTGCTTATCGTCGGCTTAGCTACACTTTTCGCATCCGACTTTTTCTTGGAATCCGTTTGAGCCTCGGCCGCTGCGGCAATGGTCTTGGCCGACTTCTTCCCGGACTCGGAGCGGTCGGGCTTGGCGTCCAATTTGATCGCGGGCTTGGAGCTCGACTTGGAGCCTTGTTTAGAGCTCGACTTGGCCGCCGACTTGGGATTTGACTTAGCTACGGCTGGTTTGGGGCTGCTCGCCGTCGTTTTGGCATCGGCCTTGCCGGATTTGCCTTCGGTCGACTTGGACTTGGGTTCCGCCTTCACCACCGTTTTTTTGTCTGCAGCCGATTTCTGGCTGGCCGCTTCTTTTGCCGAGGTCGCTTTCTTTGCTACCGATTTGCTGTTAACTTTGGATGACTTGGCTGGTTCGCTGCGCCCGGCAGATGCGTCACGACCGGCCTTTTCGCCTCCGGCGCTCGGCTTGGCTTTGGAGAGTTTAACGAGGGCAGCCACCAATTCCTCTTTTTTCATCGACCCGGCACCGACCACCCCCAGCTGCTTGGCGGCCGAGGCAAGCTCGTTCTTTGTTTTGGAGTTTAAATCGGCTGCGGTGGACAAAATTGAAACTCCGGCTGGAATGTCTAACGAGAAAGGTAGCCCCCCTCCTTGGAACGCTGGCTTCGAAAGCAAATCGTGGCCCCCTCGTCGTCGCATAAGTCACTTTGCAACAATCCCAGCGTGGGTTGCTGGCAAACGCAATCGCGAACAAGCGGGCATGGTACGCAGGACCACCTAAGCAGTATGTCTAAGCACGATTCAATTTCCTAGATTGTGAACACTTGTATACCATCTACTGGAAACAGACTGCGGTAATTCTATCGTCCGTTAACTGCCACTGGCGGTCCACGATGGCACTTAACGAGCCGCAAGTGGACCTGGCCTGTGTGGCAATATTCCTTCATTCAGGCCGCTACCAAGGCAAACAGGTGGCGTTACCCAACCT
Organism: Pirellulaceae bacterium; assembly: GCA_041751975.1. Taxonomy (GTDB): domain Bacteria; phylum Planctomycetota; class Planctomycetia; order Pirellulales; family Pirellulaceae; genus Aureliella. The sequence goes on along the minus strand of JBGSHW010000152.1, from coordinate 48,192 downwards.
CTTCCTTTGACGCTCAACGCCGCTGAGCACTCCACATTACCCACTCGCGAGAAATCAACTTGCCGCCGTCTGAACGCTTCGAGCAACCCATGCAATGGCTTTCAAGAACCATTGCCGTGCTGATTTTTATGGTGGGGCCTGGCATTCTGGGTTCGGTTATCGATCGCTGGCTGCAGCTAAGCATCTTCACTCCGATTGGTTTCGGGATCGGGATTGCATTGGCAACAGTCGCCCTCCTGGTGCTGGCCAAACACTTTGCCCCCGTCGCTGGCGGTGAACCGCTGAGCGATGCAGGTTTCGGGGACGAAGAGACTGCACGTGACGATCGAGAACCACCCATAGCCTCCCCCCAGGATCGCCACCGATGAACGCAAAGCTAGATGATCCACTGCCAACCGAGAACGATCCGCTGGAGAGGCCCAGCGCGATGCGAAACGCCATTATCGTCAGCCTGGCCATCGGTGTCGCAGGCGCCTCGAGCCTGCTTGCGACAATTAGCCACGGCTGGGAACAAGTGGCCCGCCCGGTTGCCGCCGCGACCTGCGTGACACTCTTTGGTTTAGTTCCACCGTTGTTAATCAGCAAAATGATGCGTAATGCAGCGGCAAAACAGCTGCTGGTGGTTGCCTGGCGTCTTGGAATTATGTTGCCAGCGTTGTTCTTGGCAACACGTTTTTTTGAGGAAGAAAGAAAATGGTATCTGAATACGCTTCTGGCCTGTTATTTCGTTGCATTGCCATTAGAATCGTGGCTCTTAATCGTTGACGCTAGGCGACCGCTAAAAGACGACCCCTCGTTGTAGGTCGGTAGCGGTTGTTCTTGGTCTTGTGTCTCACGGCCAATCCCTCCCATCGCGACTCCCCCCATGGCTTCCGAACCAATCCTACATATCAAGGACAGCTACTACTTCGATGTGCCGCGCATGTTGGTTCGAGCGAACTATAAATCGTCCGAACAAATCGCCGATCAAGTAGGTCCGTGGGCTGTTCGCAACGATCCAGACTATCAAGCCTGGGAAGCCGATAAGTTCATCGAAGAACTCACCAAAATCTTGGGTGACACCCCCGCATTGAACAACGCCAAGGACGCGTGGCTCACCTGGCAGCACGCCGACCCCCATCGCCACGGCCGTCCATTCGATCAATACATGGAAGACGCCGAAGCAGGACTGCGAACGCAAGCGACTGCCTGGGCAAAAGGCGAGGAGGAAGCATCCCGCAATCCTGCACAAGCCTTTTTGGCAGAGAAGCCAGACGAACAACTCGACTGGATCGTTAAGTTAGCCGACAATGCCGAGCAGACCAAAGCTTGGAACAAGGTCCGCACCGGCATGGATGAACGCCAGGTGCTGGATACCTACTTGGCCAGTCCGCGTGGAACTTGGTCGGAAGGTAAGTTAGCCAAATACAACGACCATCTTTCCGGCAAGGTATTTATTCCACAACCGTTTGGGTCGCTCAAGAACGCTTACGAACCTCAGTCCGGATTTGCGATTTCTCGCTATATGATCATTGAAGTGGTAGTCGCGATCATCATGATTGTGCTCTTCCGCTGGCTGGCCGGTCGCATGCAGCAGAGCGAGGCGCCGAAGGGGAAAGTTTGGAATCTGCTTGAGAGTTTCCTGACGTTCATCAAGACCGACATCGTCGAAAAGGGTGTTGACCCGCACGACTCACCCAAGTTCATGCCTTTGTTTTGGACCATCTTCTTGTTTATCCTGGGCTGCAACTTGATGGGCATGCTTCCCTGGGTTGGAGCGCCGACTGCCGCATTTGCGCTCACCGTCGTCTTAGCTTTGGTGGTGTTTGTCATCGGAAGCTACGTCGGCATTAAGAGCCATGGCTTGGTGGGTTACTTAAAGGGGCTTGTCCCCGACCTGGGCTTGCCGATCTACCTGGCAGTTTTCATTGTTCCGATGGTGTGGGTCATTGAATTTGCTTCGTTGTTTATCAAGCACGCGATCTTGTCGATTCGATTGGTCGCCAACATGGCGGCCGGACACATGGTTCTGCTTGGGATCATGGGACTTGCTTTCGGTGCCCACGCGGGTTCGATGCATGTGGGTGCTTGGACCGGCTTGTCGATCATTGCCATCTTGGGCACAACCGTTCTGAGCCTCCTCGAGCTTTTTGTCGCGTTCCTGCAAGCTTATGTGTTCACCTTGCTGGCCGCGTTTTTTATCGGCAGTGCTTCGCACGGTCACTAAAACGTTAAAAATCTTAGTTACACGCGTTAATTACAACCTTTTGATACTACCACTTTACGTTTGTTTTTTAGGAGAGAGATAAGTGTTTAAAACTGTTCGTACAGCAATGTGGACTCTGGGATTATTGTTGGCTGTTGCATCGCCCGCTGCTGCACAAACGACAAGTGCCGTGCCCCCTCAAATTGGAGCTGGCTTGGCGGTTATTGGTGCGGCTCTCGGGATAGGCATGTTGGCTAAGGGAGCCGTTGAATCGGTTGCCCGTCAACCCGACGCCTCCGGCACGATTCAAACATTGATGATTATTGCTGCGGCTCTGATCGAAGGTTTGGCTTTCTACGCGGTTATCGTTTGTAGCTAAACGATGGTTGGCGACTGAATTCGTTCATTTAGCTTTCCATTGTCAGTGTGAATGGGTGCCATGGTAAATTTACAAAAGCTCATTTTTGGACTGTTTTCTGCCGCTTGCGTTGTGCTGCTAGCTTCTTCGAGCTTCGCTCAAGACGCACCAGCGACGACTGGGCAGGCAGAAGTCGAGCATGTCGACGCCGGTACCAAGGAAGCCTCCCCGGGGACTGGCACTGCGGATTCGCATGCAGAGGCTGGCCACGCAAAAGACGAACACGTGGATCTCGATCCAACGCACGCCAACATGCGCGACGACACGTACAAGGTTGTTGACTTCCGTACGGACATGGCATTTTTCAGCGCTATCGTGTTCCTGGTGCTGTTAGCTACCCTGACCACGGTCGCTTGGAAGCCGATCATGCAAGGACTTGAAAAGCGGGAGCATGGAATCGCGAGTAACATCGCCAATGCTCAAAAGGCTTCGCAGGACGCCATGGCCAAGCTGTCGGAGTACGAGTCAAAATTGGCTTCGGCCAATCAAGAAGCTCAGCAAATCCTGGCAGAGGCTCGTAAGGATGCCGAAGCAACCGGTCAGCGTTTAATCGCCACGGCTCAAGAAGAAGCTGTGCGACAACGTGAACGGGCCGTCGCTGAAATCGACTCTGCAAAACGTATCGCCCTCAGCGAACTGGCAGAGAAATCGACCGACGTGGCGATGACCTTGGCTCAGCGCGTTGTTGGACGCGAAGTCAACGCGAGCGATCACCAAAACTTGATACAGGAAATGCTCACCAAGCTTCCAAGCAAGAATTAGTTGTCTGTTTCAATTCCAAAACCCTGCACCTGTTTAGCTGCCTGAGCCATGACAAATTCCGAACAAGAGATCACGCATCCAACCGCACTCGACGGCGACGAGCAGCAGATCGGTCGCTTGTATGGACGCGCCCTATTGGGAGCCGCAGGGGACCGCTCGGATGAGATCGTGGCTCAACTCAAAGCAGTCGTGGACGAATGCTTGACGGTATTCCCGGCACTGGAGAAAACCTTGGCCTCACCCCGCGTGAGCCAAGAACAGAAGGAAGCGATGCTCGACCGGATATTCAAAGGTCGCGTCGATGACATCGTGCTGAACTTCATGAAAGTGCTTTGCCGCCGCAATCGAATCGGCGCACTGCGAGCCGTACAGGTTACCGCTGCGGAACTTCGCGATGAACAACTAGGCAAACTTCGCGTGCTGGTCACCTCGGCTCATCCACTCTCCGAGTCGCAACGGGCCAACATCGTGGCCCGCATGAGCGAAGTCCTGGCTAAACAAATTGTACTTGACGAACGGGTCGATGCCTCCCTGCTCGGTGGCATCGTCATCCGGGTCGGTGACCAAGTCTTCGACGGCAGTGTCTCTGGCAAGTTCGACGCAATTCGCAGCTCGGTTGCCAGCGGCATCCACAAGGCGATCCGCGACAAGTACGAGTCGTTGCTTTCCTCATAAAGCTTTCCTCCTAAATTTATCCAATCCAACATTTCATCCATAACAGAAGTATTTCGAGGTAGGGCATGAAGTTCAATTCGGACGAAATCGCCTCGGTGATTCAAAAAGAAATCGAGACGTTTGAAAGTCAAATGGACGTCCGTGAAGTGGGCACGGTGCTCGAAGTGAGCGACGGTATCGCCCGCGTCTACGGCCTATCCGGCGTCATGGCTGGCGAAATGGTGCAGTTCCCCAGCGGCGTCATCGGCTTGGCGTTCAATCTGGAAGAGAACTCTGTCGGTATCATCATTTTGGGTGACTACCTCACGATCAACGAAGGCGACGAAGTCAAGTCGCTGGGCAAGCTGCTGAGCGTTCCCGTGGGCGATGGTATCATCGGCCGCGTACTTGATCCGCTCGGCAAGCCACTTGACGGTCTCGGCCCAGTCGAATCGACCGAACAACGGCCAGTGGAAATCATCGCCACCGGTGTGTCAGAGCGTCAACCGGTTCACGAACCGCTGCAAACCGGGATCAAAGCCATCGATGCGATGACTCCCATCGGCCGCGGCCAACGCGAACTGATCATCGGCGACCGCAAGACCGGTAAGACCGCTGTGGCCCTCGATGCAATCATCAACCAAAAGGGAACCGGCGTTAAGTGCTTCTACGTGGCGATCGGCCAAAAGGACTCTTCGGTCGCCCTGGTCGTGGAAACACTCCGCAAGTACGGCGCGATGGATTACACCACCGTCATCGTTTCCGGTGCTAGTACTCCTGCTCCAATGCAATACATCGCTCCTTACTCGGGTACTGCGATGGCCGAATACTTCATGTTCAACGGCCAACACGCCCTGGTGGTGTACGATGACTTGAGCAAGCAAGCCGTAGCCTATCGCCAACTTTCCCTACTCATGCGGCGTCCTCCCGGACGCGAAGCCTACCCCGGGGACGTGTTCTATTGCCACAGTCGCTTACTGGAACGTTCGGCGAAACTCTCCGCTGCCCTCGGTGGTGGTTCGCTCACCAGCTTGCCGATCATCGAAACGCAAGAAGGCGAAGTATCGGCCTACATTCCAACCAACGTGATCTCGATTACCGACGGCCAGATTTATCTGCAGCCTGACTTGTTCTTCAAGGGGATTCGCCCGGCGATGAACGCCGGTATCTCGGTCTCCCGCGTGGGTGGTGCCGCTCAGATCAAAGCAATGAAGAAGGTCGCTGGCGGTCTCCGCCTGGACTTGGCTTCGTTCCGCGAGCTGGAAGCGTTCGCACAACTGGGAACCGACCTTGACCCAGTCACTCAATCACGTCTCGACCGCGGCTACCGCATGGTGGAACTTCTCAAGCAACTGCAGTACAAGCCGATGAGCGTGTTTGACCAAGTGATCAGTATCTATGCGGCCACGCGTGGTCACATGGATGACGTAGCAGTGGCCAACATCGCCGACTTCGAAACCAAGCTCCTGGCTTTCATGCACGACCGCAAGGGCGATGTCATGCAGAAGTTGGAAGAGACCAAGGACTTGGGCACAGAAGTCGAGTCGGGTATCAAGGCGGCCATCGCCGAGTTCAAGAAAGGCTACAAACCGGGCTAGATACAAACCGGGCTAGATACAAGCCGGGCTAAAAGTCACGCCGAGCTAAACCTTGGTAGCTGCAGCTCAATCTGTTAGGCAAAGGAACTCATGGCAAACATTCGTGAACTCGACAAACGCCGCAAGTCGGTAAAAAACATCCGCAAGATTACGCGGACCATTGAATTGATCGCGACCGCGCGATTCAAAAAGGCCATGGACCGCGCTGCGGCAGCCAACGACTACACGGAACGCATCACTCAGATCGTCCGCGATTTGGCCGGTGCTGGCTTGGAAGTTTCCCACCCGCTGTTGGCTGAGCGTGCCGAAGTCAAAACGGCGACGCTGCTCATGCTGACCAGCAACCGAGGCTTATGCGGTGGTTACAACGGCTCGGTGATTCGCGCTGCCATGATCACTCGTGGTGAAATCGAAGGGAGTGGGGCTGACCTGCAGTTTGAGATCAGCGGCAAACGCGGCGTCAACGCCATGAAGTTCCGCCAAGTGCGGATCGACAACTCCTACACAAACTTCGAAGATGAACCCAAGTTTGTCGACGTGGCCCGCATCGCCGATCGTCTGATGGATGACTTTACATCCGGACGCATGGATCGACTGGACGTGGTTTACACCAAGTTCGTCAGCATTTCGAAGCAAGTGGCCATCTCGGAAACGTTGTTGCCATTTGCTCAACCGAAACTGGAGCCTGCCGCTCCAGGTACCGCATCTGCCGCAGGGGCAGGTTCAAATGCGAACTACGAATTCCTGCCATCGGCCGAATCCATCTTGGAAGAGGTGGTACCGGCCAGCTTCCGCGCCAAACTGTTCAAGTGCTTCCTCGACGCGGCGGTCAGCGAACAAATCTCGCGGATGGTCGCGATGAAGAGTGCCACCGAAAACGCTGGCGACATTATCAAACAACTGTCGATGACGTTCAACCGCGCCCGTCAAGCGAAGATCACGCAAGAAATCATGGAAATCATCGGTGGTGTTGAAGCGCTTGAAGGCTAATTCTTTTCAAGTGCCTAAACCCGATTCGATTCCCAACCTTAAAAAAACAAATCAACTCAACCATAGATCCAACTGAGGATTAGAGATGTCAACCGCCACCACACCATTCGTTGGACGCATCACTCAAGTGATTGGCTCCACTTTTGACGCTGAGTTCCCTGATGGTCAACTGCCGCCAATTTATAATGCGGTAAAGGTCACTTCGAATGAAAAAGGGATCAAAGTCAATCTGACCGGAGAGATCCAACAGCACCTCGGTGGTGGTCGGGTGCGCTGCGTTGCTCTCGGTAGCACCGAAGGTCTTCGCCGTGGACTCGACTGCGTCGATACCGGTAAGCCAATCACGGTCCCCGTCGGCAAGGCCACTCTCGGCCGCGTTTTCAATGTACTGGGCGAACCAGTGGACCAACGTGGACCGGTTGAGGCCGATGACTATTGGCCCATTCACCGCCACGCACCCCAAATTGACGAACTGTCGACGAACACTGAATTGTTCGAAACGGGTATCAAAGTGGTCGACTTGCTCACACCCTTCGTACGGGGCGGTAAAGCCGGTTTGTTCGGCGGTGCCGGTCTGGGCAAGACGGTTATTTTGACCGAGCTGATCGCGCGGATCGCTAGTTCGCACGGTGGCTACTCCGTGTTTGCCGGTGTGGGAGAACGCACCCGCGAAGGGACCGACTTGTGGCTCGAAATGCAAGAGACCGAAATCGGTACCACCGGTCGCATGGTCATCGAACAAACCTGCATGCTCTTCGGTCAAATGAATGAGCCACCAGGTTCGCGTCTGCGTGTGGCCTTGGCCGCGCTGACCATGGCCGAGTTCTTCCGCGATACGACCGGGGCGGACACATTGTTGTTCGTCGATAATATCTTCCGTTTCTCGCAAGCCGGTTCGGAAGTATCAGCCCTGTTGGGTCGGATGCCTTCCGCCGTAGGTTACCAGCCCACGCTGGCTACCGAGATGGGTGCGCTCCAAGAGCGAATCACCTCGACCAAAAAGGGGGCTATTACTTCGGTACAAGCCGTTTACGTTCCGGCGGACGATCCGACCGACCCTGCTCCAGCCACCGCCTTCGGTCAGTTGGACGCGTTCATTTACCTCGAGCGTTCGATCTCCGAAAAGGGCATTTATCCTGCGATCGATCCGCTGGCTTCGAACAGCCGTATTCTCGATCCACAGTACGTGGGTATGCGTCACTACACGATCGCACGCCGCGTTCAAACGATCCTTCAGCGCTACCGCGAATTGCAAGACATCATCGCCATTCTCGGTGTGGATGAATTGAGCGAAGAGGACAAGATGGTCGTGCATCGCGCTCGACGTATCGAGCGCTTCCTGTCGCAGCCGTTCTTGGTCGCTGAGAAGTTTATCGGACGTCCGGGTGAGATCACCACGATGGCGGACACCATTCGCAGCTTCGAAGAGATTTGCGCTGGCAAGTGGGATCACCTGCCCGAGCAAGCGTTTATGTACGTCGGTTCTATCGAACAGGCCGAAGCCCAAGCCAAGCAGATGGCGGCGAAGTAACAGCAAGTTGGCCTTCCAAGCAAGCGATCGATCATGAGCGATATTAAATGTGTGGTGGTAACACCGGAGAAAACCGAGATCAATGTGCAAGCCACATCGGTCACGGTGCCGTTGTTTGACGGTGAGCTGGGCATTCTCAAGAATCACAGCCCACTGGTTGGACGCCTTGGCTACGGCGCCTTGCGGATTAAAGATGCCGCTGGCACCGCCACCAGTTACTTCGTCGAAGGTGGCTTCGTGCAGGTCTCAGCCAATGTCGTGTCGGTCTTGACCGATAGTGTCATCGCCATGTCCAAGATCAATGCTCAGTCGGCTGAAGCCGCCATGCGTGAAGCCTTGGAGATGCCTAAAGATGCCCCAGAGCAGGCGATTGCCCGACAAAAGGCTTGCGATAGGGCTCGCGCCATGAAACGTTTGGCGAACACCTAAACAGAGTCTGCAGGGATCGCTGCCGTTGGCTCCAGGTCGCAAAGCGCACCTAGAGATCAGGGTATACTGGCTGCATGCGTAATTACCTGCGTTCTGAAATTGGCCCATGGGCGGCACTGACTGCGTGCCTCTGCTTGCTCTTCTATCGCGGTCTAGTCCTCTCGGAAATCCCAGCCTTTCGCGATGGGTTTCACTTCTATTATCCGCAAGCAGTCTGGCTCGATCGCCGCGCAACGCGGGGCGAGCTGTTTCCAACTTGGAATCCAGAAGAGGGACTGGGTGCGTCGGTGGCAGGGCAACCGAGTTCGGCCTTGTACTATCCGCTCCGCTGCTTATGGTGGCTTTCCGGGTTCTCTTTACCGCAGCGCTACGCGATCGTGTGTGTCGTCCATCTTTTGATCGCAGCGGGAGGGATGCGCTACGCCGCACGAGGCCTCCGCTTACCCAGAGCGGCCGGTTGGCTGGCGGCTTTTAGTTATGCCCTGAGTTGCCCGGTCCTGTTTCAACATAGCAACCTCATTTATTTGTGCAGCGCCGCCTGGCTGGGGTTTGCACTCGGGGCAATCGCCCGCGTTTGCTGGCGTCCCGATCAAGAACTCTATCGCAGTTGCTGGGTGTTCGCTGCAGCCACCGCGCTGATGACACTCGGCGGTGATCCGCAGGCCTCGGTCAATAGCCTGCTGTTTGCCGGGGTAGCCGTGATCGTGCGCGGCATTGCTGGCTGGCACTCATACCGCACATCCCGGACAGCAGAGAAAAGCCCTTGCAGTTGGCCGGGTTTAACTTCGCTGAGTTGGCTTGCCTGCGCGACCGCGCTGGTCATTTGCCTGACCACCATTCAGTGGCTTCCTGCAGCCCGGTGGACATCGCACAGCAGTCGCCTGGCGGGCCAGGCGACACCCGCCCTGGTCGGCGTCAGCAACCCGTTGATCGAACCAGCGCTTCGCGAAGCCCCCGAGAAGCCCCATCGCAAATACGACTTTAGCCTCGGACCGTGGTACCTCGCGACCTGTATCTGGCCCACGCTCGGTGGTCATTACATGCCTGAAAATTCGCGGCTGTTTGATGCTCTTCCGAGCGAAGGTCGCATGTGGATCCCGTCGATTTACTTTGGGCTGCTCCCCTGCTGGTTGATCTTAACAACGCTTTGGACTCAATGGGCTAGTCACTCGCAGACTGGTCGCTCGCAAACACGGCCATTGATTCTGTTGATAGGCTTTGCCCTGCTAGCTGCCCTTGGCAACTATTCGGTGGTATGGCTGCTGCGAGAAAGTTTTTCAGGGCTCGGTTGGGACGCTTGGGCCAGACAACTCCCCAGAGATCACGTGGGTTCCGTCAGTTGGCTGTTGGCAGAAGTGGTACCCGGCTATGGAGCGTTTCGTTATCCCGCCAAGTGGACCGTCTGGTTCTCCGCAGCAGCTTGCCTGCTGGCTGCACATTCGATGAGTGTGGGGGTGCATCGTTGGGGTAGTGACCCACGCACTAGGAACTGGACACAGCGACTGTGGGGCATGTCGACGGTTGGCTTGACGGCTTCCATCAGCTTCTGGTTGCTATCAAGCTTTGACTATTTGCAAGGGCTCGATGTGTTGCTTGCCCAGCACGCGTCCGATCCACTGCTGGGTGCCCCAAGTACTGAGGCGATATCGAAATCGGCCATGCTGGCCTTCGCGATCCCCTCGCTGCTGTTGTGGATCATTGCACGCATCGACTGCTCCATGCCAACGATTGCCATGCTAACGCTCGCCGAAATGACTTGTGTGGCGATGCCGTGGGTCTGCTTTGCCCCACCACCAGCGCCTCTGGCTGCGCCCGCTCCTCTCGCACGGAATGACGTTCCATTGGTTTGGGCCAAGAGCCTGCCCGACTCGCAACTACCATTCAGCACTCTTGGAAAACTCGGATTGTTGTCCTCGGTGCGTTGGTTCAACACCACGCAATCGATCGAACCCGTCTCGGTCGAGCGATTGAAGCACTGGCTGGCCACACACGACCAACTTTCAACCACCGCACCACATCCGCAGCTTGAACCGGTGCTGGCCGAGTTGGGTATTACGCATCGCTTGGTGCAGACAGCATCCAAGGACGGAACATCGAGCGTTGAATGGCGGGTGGTCCCCAATCCCAAGCCCTTCTGCGAACTGCTCGAAATATTTCCAGTGGAATCAGCTCCCGCCGAGTCCGTGACATCCTCCGTTGAATGGCAATGGCTCAACTCCACGACCCTGCTGGTGCATGCCACGTGCACTACCGAGAGCCAATTGATCGTTCGGCAATTGAATGACGGCGGTTGGTCGATCGATTCCGGCGAGGAAAATTCGATTCAGCCTCCCCGGGAAAACGCTTTGTTCATCCACATCGCGCTACCGCCCGGTGAGCATTTCATGAGATTCCAACGCAAGTGGTGGTGGTGATTCGGCTGTTGGCCGGAAACCTTGAATGACAACAGCATGAGAGGGCAGAAGACTTGCCGTGAATGATTTCATAAAAGATACTAGTTGATTGTCCCACATCAGGAAGGCATTATTGGTGGAACGAATCCTTAAGTGATGGGGCGGGAACTTGATCAGTCTAGAAACAGAACTTCGTGAGCTAGTCCGACTTTTCAATCAAGAGAAAGTCGAGTACGCCTTGTGCGGCGGGATGGCTGTAGCCATTCATGGTTATCCGCGATTCACCAAGGATATCGATTTCTTGATACCATCGGACTCGTTGGACCGGGCTCGCCAGGTTGCTGCGACCGTTGGGTTTCTAGACGAATCGGGGCGCATCCCTTTCACCGATTCCGATGTGTATCGCATCATCAAAACGGAAGGGGCCGATTTCAGAATCCTGGATCTGCTCGTCCCGAAGAGCATCGAGACGGTCGCATGGCGGGAGCGTCAATGGTTTGATTGGAATGGCCTTCCCATATGCACCGTTTCCGCCGCGGGCCTCGTCGAGATGAAGCTCGCCGCTGGAAGAGCCCAAGACCTATTGGATATCAAACAGATGGGGTTCGACGCAAATGAACACGAATGAAACCAGTCCTCCGAACTCGAACCGGGCCTTCGAGGTGGACATGTCGAGCGAGGCGATTTCAAGCCGACTGCGCGAAGTCAGCGAGTTATACGCGTTAGGAAAGTCTTTGACCCAAGCCAAACCACTTTTCCCTATCGATAATCCGGCGAGCATACGGGAGGCTGCCACAGCAAAGCCTAGAGAATCCAGTGCTGACCTGGACCCCTAAGCAAGTCGCCAGTTATTATCGAGGATAACTCGACATGACTTTCGGTGGGAGGGTAAGTTAGAAATCCGTGCAGATCATTTGACTCGCTCTCAATACGGCTGTTTGCACGGCCAAGTCGTGCGCGTAGCTAAACGACATCGGCTTTTCGCCACGAATGACCTGCACCATGTCGGCGGCATCCGCAACATAACGTTCGAAGCGTGGGAATTCGATATCTTGATAGCCTTGCCGATACGCCCCCCGGGGCTCAGCCAAAGCGACGCGTGCCTGGGGATTGTCAAGTGGTTGGATGTGGAACGTGCCGGCGGTACCACAGACAACGAAATGCCGTCTTGCAAAACCCTCGACCTCCGCGGCACTCGTCTTCACCGTCGCCGTAGCCTGAGGGTAATCGAAAACCGCCAGCATGTTATCGATCAATCCATCGGAACGGTCGACTTGCTTGGCAAACGGTGTGACGCGGTCTGGGGCACCCAACACGCCAACCACTAGATCAATAATGTGACAGCCCAGTTCGAACATGATACCACCGGCGAACTCGGCCAATTCGGCTCGATCAGCTGGCGGGACCACTTTGCTCATTACCGTATGCACTTCGAAAATCTCTCCCAGCCAGCCCTGTTCAATGAATTCGTGCAGCCTCAAGATCGCTGGATTGTAGCGATACATGTATCCCATCTGCACCATCAGCTTGCGTTCAGCTGCTTGTTCGAGCAGGCTTGTATAGACGGGCAGCGACGCACCCGCGGGCTTGTCTAGGTGCACATGTTTTCCAGCCGCAATACATTGTCCTGCGGTGCGGAGCGAGTCGCGGACCTGCGTTTCCACCAGCACCGCTTGAAGCTCGCTCGTGTTGAGCAATTGTTCTTCGGTCATCCATGGCAGCCCGCGATAGACTTCCGACGCTTCGGCGGCTTTTCGTAAAGTGAGATCTGGTTCTACGATTCCGACCACTTCGTAATCGGGCGATTTGCGATAGACCGAGAGCTTGGTAGCATGCGCGTGCCCCACTCCGATTTGACCAATTTTGATGGGGCTTTGCGTTGCTTCCGCGCGGGACAGGGAGGGCTTGAGCAGACAGGCACCTGCCAGTGCACCGAGGGCAGTGACAGCGTCGCGACGAGTGGATGGCATGCGAGTCATTTCCAAGGGGTGATAGAGACTTTGGACCACTTTAGCATAGTCCAAGCCCCATTTCTCCCATGATCTCGTGTGTCAGTAGATGCCATGGTCACCGCATTCATCGACCGCGACTGAGTTGGGCGGCGCGACGCATCAACTGCACCGCCTCTTCGCGATGGGGATCACTCGCTTCGCGGGCGGCCGACGCAGCTCGTTCAATCAGGTTCCTCCACGTGCTGTTACCAGCATGTGGGCTATTGCGAAGCAGCATGCCGAACTGAGCCATCGACGCGGCCCAGCGGAAATCGCGGTCGGCTGCGTTGAATTTCACCTCTGAGTTCTTCAACGGGAAAACCAACAACTCGCTCTTATCTCCTTCCGGCTGCTTGTACCGCAGTTTCACCGCCAACAACTCTGCGTTGAACTCCTCTGCCGTCTTATCAGCCGCAATCTCAGAGTCACTCAATCGCTGGTCCGGGACGGTCGACTGCGACTGGGAAGCGCGCGTCTGATAGCGAAGTTCATCGATCGGTGGTCGTCCTGCATCGCTTTTCGTCCCTACGAGTACAACTTCGTATAAAGCCGTAACCCGGTGGCCCGCACCAATTTCCCCCGCATCCTTTTTGTCGTTGTTGAAGTCCTCGGCGGCCATGATGCGATTCTCATAACCCAGCAGACGATAGGCTTGAATCTGTTGCGGATTGAACTCGACCTGGAGCTTGACATCTTTGGCAACGGTCAAGAGGTTACCGGCCAGTTGCTGAACCATCTGCCGGTTGGCTTCTCGCCAGGAATCGACAAAGGCATAGACTCCATTTCCCTGATTGGAAATCTGTTCCATCATCGCATCATTGGTATTCCCAGTGCCGAAGCCAAGTACGGTCAGGAACGTGCGGCTCTGGGCATTCTCGACGACCAAATCCACCAGCGCCTGAGTACTCGTCACGCCGACATTAAAATCTCCGTCGGTGCACAGGATCACTCGGTTGATTCCGCCGGGGATGTAGTGATCGCGGGCGATGTTATAAGCCAGTTGGATACCATCGCCACCGTTGGTGGAGCCACCGGCGCTGAGTCGTTCAAGAGCACCCATGATCTCAGCTTGTTTATCCCCCCGTGTGCTTTCTAGGACACAGCCTGCCGCGCCGGCGTAGACCACCATGGCAATCCTATCGTTTTCCCCAAGGTGCTCGATCAGCATCCGCAGCGACTCTTTGACCAACGGCAATTTGTTTGCTTCGTCCATCGACCCCGATACGTCCAGGAGGAAAACAATGTTGGCGGCAGGGCGTTGCGACAAGTCGACTTTGGGTGCTTGCAAGGCAATCCGCACCAGTTTGTGTTTGGGCTGCCAGGGGCAACTGGCAACCGCCAGATGAGCCGCAAACGGATCTTGGTTCTCAGGACCAGCGTACTCGTAGTCGAAGTAGTTGATGAATTCTTCAATGCGGACTGCACCAGCTGGGGGCAACTGATTGTTCTCCATCAGCAATTGTCGCGACTTGGCGTAAGAGGCCGTGTCGACATCGATCGAAAAGGTACTAAGGGGTGCGTCGGTTACACGTTCAAACTTATTTTCAACGATCGTGTCAAAACGATTGCTGGATGATTCGGCATAGCGACCTCTCCGTGCACGCTCGTCCCACCGTCGCTCTCGTCCAAGACCTTGGCCCAATGAATCATAATAGGCAACACCCCCTTCCATCCCACCTTCCATCCCCATGCTGGAAGCGATCGCGGTCTTCGCCTCATCCGCCGGTTGCTCCGCTCCCATACCGTAACCACCCATGCCACCCATCATCCCACCCATGCCACCACCCATGCCACCTCCCATGCCACCTCCCATGTTACCATCCATGTCGCTATCCATGCCGCCACCTTCCATGCCATTTGCAACTTGCATCCCGCCCATGCCGCCCATCGACGGGCCAGTTACCGCGGAACCACCTCTTCCTAATGTCTCTGCGTCGCCGAAAAGATCCTGTAGCTCAGACGATGCTTGCCCCGGCTGCGGTTCTGCGAACAGCAACTCAGCCATCTCCGCTTGTGCGTCGGCTGAAAACGGGCTATCGGCAGCTTGCGGCGGAAGGCTGGAGGCCACGCGTTCTGCGGATATGACCGAAAGTTCCATTTGGACTTCGGCGAGTTCCGCTTGGAGTTCGGCGAGTTCCGGCAGGTCAGCATCAAGTTGTTGGCTCAACTCCGTTGGCTTGCCATCCGACTCGTCAAGCCGCTTGGGCATTGAATTATCACCGGACGCTTGCGTTTCGATCGGTTCCATATCTTTCGAAAAGGTGTCTGTTGCTAACCTTTCAATTCTGCCTAACGCTAGGTTTTGCTCCTTTTCCGCGAACATCCAGTTGGACAAGCTGGGCACTGACAACCCAATAGCTATTAGCAAGCAGGCGGACATGGCCAGCAACCCAATCCAGGTCGTGGCCGATTTTCGAGGGTGACCGGATGAACTCGCTGACAATCCGGACCGGGGAGCGACTGCGGCCACGTCGGCCGGTTGCAGATTGTCGTGTGCGGTACCCGCACGTTGCATAATGGCCTGTAACCCGCCTGCCCCCAATCCTTGGATCGGCGATGCGGCCTGCGACTCATGGCGATAGACCGCGCTGACCTGGGCGATCGTCTGGCGTATGGCCTTTACCTCAGCCGCTAACACCCGATCGCTCTCGACGGCCCGCTGCAACTGGGTCTCGGTGGTTTCGTCGAGTTCCCCGAGCACAAACGCGGTCAACTGCCACTCTTCCCACGCCGGTTTTCTTGAATTTGGAACGTTCATCCGCAAAGGCCTCTTATAATTTTTTTTGTTTTTTTACTTACCGCTTACTGCTTACTACTTACTACTTACTACTTACCGCTTACCGCTTACCGCTTACTATGTCACCGCTTCATCACCGACTTGGCTCTCAATGTCGCGATCGCTTGATGCAGCAGGTAGCCGACATTGGTTGCGGTCAAACCGGTGACCTCGGCAATTTGTTTGTAGCTCAAGTTCTCGTGCAGGCGCAGACGCAAGAGTTCTTGTTGACGATCGGGGAGTTGATCGAGTTGTAGGCGAACTTGGTCGATTTGTTCGGTCAATTCCGCGCGGAGATGCGGCGGTGGATCGTGCTGGTCTGGCAGTTGGGAAACATCGGTAGCTGGAGTCGTTGTGCTCATACGTCCCTCACGTCGGTTAAGATCGATGGCGCGATTGCGACAAGTGCGATAGAGCCAAGCGGTTGCTTGGGGTTCAATCTCGGGCCAGGGCTGCTGGCAAAGTTTCACGAAGGCCTCCTGCACGACGTCCCGCGCTGTCTCCAAGTCACCTCGCAAGTGCCGCGCGGCGTAACCCACCAAGGGGACTTCGAGTCGTGCGAACATCTGTGCAATCCACCCCCGCGGCGGCACATCGCCTGTTGGCAACGGGCCGTTGTTGGTTGAATTGCCCATGGGCGGATGCTCCCGAAGGTGAGACAAGCGAGCGACCTTCCGTGGCCGGCCTAATGAAAAGACGAATGAACGGAGTGTTTCTTAGGGACTATTCCCGTTTATATTGAAAAATATCAGGAGTCGCGGCTGCCGGTCTGTCTTCGACGCGACGAGTGCTGGAGGCCATTCGCCTTACCCAAACGGAGCGTTTCCCCACCCGTCGCCCCCCTGTTAGGAAATTTCAAGGTCCGAAAAGCTCACGTTGCGTTGAACTAAAGGGCTCGGGGAGTTACGCTAGCGACGATTCCGCACATGCTGAACGTGTTTCCTCCCACCCCATCCTTCCCGCATTGCTAGTGAGACCTGTATGTCAAACGACCCAAACTCTCCCCATTACGCGATCGCGCCCAACGCCAAACGTTTGCTTTGGGCGGGCTTCATGGCCATTCTGGCCGCTGGCGTTGGCTTCTCTGTGCGCAGTGCCAGCGTCCTTGAAGCTTGGTCCCAAGACTTCGGTTTTACCCAAACGGAACTGGGAGGGATCACCGGTGGTGGTTTCGTGGGCTTCGGCGTAGTGATCATTCTCTCGAGTTTCATTGCAGAGAAAGTGGGCTATGGAAGTCTCTTGATTTTCGCTTTCATTCTGCACTTCCTCTCCGCCGTAGTAACACTGGCGGCACCGGCGGTCTTCGCTGCCTCGGGTAAAGATGCAACGTTCTGGTGCCTGTACACCGGCATGTTTATGTTCGCCATCGGTAACGGTGTGTGCGAAGCGGTGGTGAATCCGCTGGTCGCAACGCTCTTCCCAAACAACAAGACACACTACCTGAATATCCTGCACGCTGGCTGGCCCGCTGGTTTGATCATCGGTGGTGTGGCTTCGATTTTCATGGCTGGCAGTTTTTCTTGGCAAGTACAGATCAGTATCTTCCTTGTTCCAGTGATCTTCTACGGGTTCATGATCTTCGGACAGAAGATGCCTGCCACGCAAGCCAGCGAGGGCAAGATGTCTTTCGGTCAAATCATGATGCAGTTCGCCTCCCCCTTACTCTTGTTCCTACTCTTCATTCACGTGATGGTTGGATATGTCGAGCTCGGTACCGACTCGTGGATCGCACGCATCACCGGTTCTATTCTAGATGAGTCGACTGGACGCTGGTTGTTTGTTTATACTTCGGCGCTGATGTTCATCCTGCGCTTTGTAGCAGGCCCCATCGTTCACAAGATCTCACCACTGGGCTTGCTGCTGATCAGCGCAGTCTTTGCGATGGTTGGTCTGTTCACATTGGGCGGCGTCAACACGACGATCATGGCCATCGCTGCCTTGACCATCTATGGACTTGGCAAAACCTTCTTCTGGCCCACCATGCTCGCCGTTGTATCCGAGCGTTTTCCGAAGGGTGGTGCCGTCACGCTGGGTATGGTCGGGGGCTTCGGCATGCTCTCAGCCGGTCTGCTCGGTGGTCCCGGAATCGGCTTCAAGCAGGACAAGTTCGCTTCGGAGAAACTCCAAGAGCAGTCCGAAGTGACCTATGCGCGTTACAAGGCAGAGAAAGAGAACAAGTTCTTGGTGTTTACCACCAACGGGCTTGACGGCGCTAAGGTAGCCACGTTGCTCGACGGCGGTAAGAAACTCGACGGTGAAATTGCGATCCTCGAAAAGGCCGAAGAATCGAATGCTAATCTGGAAGGCCTGAACACTTGGTGGCAAAGCGCCTCGGCGTCTGCCGTGGAAGATAAAGCTCTGGTCAATGAGGCGACACTACACGGCAGCCGTATGGCTCTCAAGTTAACCGCCATCGTCCCTGCGATCATGGCAATTTGCTATTTGATCCTGATCATCTACTTTAAGTCGATCGGCGGTTACAAGGCACTACGAATCGATGGTGAAAAAATGACCGGTGGTATCCAAGGGCCGATGGAAGCCTGACCTCTTTAAGGCAATTTTCATGGGAATCGAAACGCTCAATTCCCATTAGATGTTTATTTATGAATAACCCGGGTCGCCCCCAGCGATCCGGGTTTTCTATTGCAGCCACGCCCCTCCCGCTCACCGCTCCGGGTTTATCCCGGCGGGAGCATGACTGGCAGCTACGCGCTTCCCTCAGATTGCTCCACCAGCTTTTCAAACTCATCCTCGCTGAGCACTTTCACACCTAGCTTGGTCGCCTTCTCCAGTTTGCTACCGGCTTTCTCTCCGGCAACCAAATAGTCCGTACTCTTGGAAATGCTACTCGATGCACGGCCACCCAGGCGAGCGATCAACTCCTGGATCTCGTCGCGGGTGTAACGCGTCAATGTCCCGGTCACGACAAGTGTCTTGCCGGAAAAGATACCGGTCCCAAGGGGAGCTGCCAGGGGGTCCTGCCGCGTCTCAAGCACGACCCCCACCTCGCGCAAGCCATTAAAAATCGTCTCTCCCGCTTCGCTGTGCACGAAGCCGTGCACGCTCTCCGCAATGATCGTCCCTATCTCGTCGATGGCAGCGATATCTTCAACGCTCGCCTGACGCAACAAGTCGATGCTCGGAAAATTGCGCGCAATCAGATTGGAGACACTCGTGCCCACATGCCGAATTGCAATCGCGGAAAGTACCCGCGCCAAGCCGCGTTCCTTACTGGCCTCAATCCCTTGCAATAGTTTTTCGGCTTTGCGATTGCCGAAACTCTCCAGCGTCAACAACTGCTCCTCGCGCAGACGATACAAGTCGGCGTAATCCTGGACCAAGCCAGCATCCACCAATTGATCCACAATCTTCTCCCCCAGTCCATCGATATCCATGGCGGAGCGGCCAGCAAAGAAGCGCAAGCGCTGCCGCAATTTGGCGGGACAAAGCGGATTGGGACAGCGAATCGTTACCACGCCGGCATCTTTTATCAATTCGGTTTGGCACTCGGGGCACATCGTAGGAAACACAAACGGGGCGAGCTCTCCCTCGCGGCGATGCAGCTCGACGCGGACGATATGCGGAATGATCTTGCCCGCCTTTTCAACCACAACCCAGTCACCCACGCGGACATCCTTCCGCTCAATCTCGTCTGCATTGTGCAGGCTGGCCCGGGCGACCGTCGTGCCCGCCAATTGCACGGGCTCCAACTCGGCCACCGGCGTGATCGCCCCGGTCTTACCGACTTGAACGCGAATCTCGTTCAGCCGGGTGATCGCTTCGTACTTTTCAATCTTGTACGCAACAACCCACCGCGGTGATTTGCTGTTGGAGCCAAGTTCATCGCGTTGCGCAAAACGATTAACTTTCAACACCAGTCCATCGACTTCGAAGTCCAATTCATGCAAGCTCTCTTGCACGGCATCAATTTGCTCGAGGACTTCGGTCGCAGAGCGAAACAGACGCACGTGGGGCGTGGCCGGCAATCCCCAGTTGCGTAGTTCGTCGAGGAAATCGAAGTGATTGGTGGCTCGAATACCGTCGCAATACCCAACACCATGACAAAAGAATCGCAACCGACGGGAAGCGGCAATTTTGGGATCCAATAAACGCACGGTCCCAGCCGTTACATTCCGCGTGTTGGCGTAAAGTGGTAGACCCTCTGCGGTGCGACGCAGGTTGAGTTGCGCCAAGTCGCTGTTGTTCATGTAGACTTCGCCACGCACCTCCAAAAGCGGCGGCGGGTTATCGGACAACACAAGTGGTATGTCAGCGATCGTGCGAATGTTGTGGGTGATGTCGTCCCCCACCTCACCGTTGCCGCGTGTCACCGCTCGTACGAGCCGGCCGCGTTCGTAGACGACGGCGGCTGCGACACCATCCACCTTCAGCTCCAGTACCCATTCAACCGGTTCGGCACCTAGATTCTTTTGGACCCGGTTAAGAAAATTCGCTAACTCGTCGAGGCTGTAAGTGTTCTCAATCGACAACATGGGAACGCGGTGCCGGACCGACTGCAGGTCACCGACGATCTCATCACCGATGCGCTGCGTGGGGCTATCGTCGCGGACGAACTCAGGATGCTTTGCTTCCAGTTGCTTGAGTTCGTTCATTAAGCGATCGTAGTCGAGATCCGTGATCTCCGGCGTGGCCTCAACGTAGTACTTGCGATCGTGATAGCGAATGAGCTCGCTGAGCTCTCCAATGCGTTGGGCAGGTGTGGCCATTGTCTCCCTCAAGGAACGAACCGGGTGGACCTCTTGGGCGACATTTATAGCACGGATGCTAAGCTTCGCCCACTAAGGCCACAGCGTGTCGAGCTTGATGCGCAGCCGCCCCAAGCGTGGCAAGACAGCCGCATCGATGGCAGCCCGATCGTCGGTCGACAGAAACCAGTTGGTGCGACCGGCAATGAACACGATGCCGACCAAGAGGAGAGCACCGATCGCTGGCCCCCCCAGCACGGCCAGTGGTGCAAACGAGAGCCAAAGAGGGCTCCAACCCAGATGACATCCCTGCCGATTAATCAAGCGGAGTAAAATCAGCAGGCTCACGAGATTAGCGGTGGAGGTAGCCGCAATGGCACCGTACAGCCCAAACGACTGAATGAAAAACCAGTTAAGTATCAGATTCGTAGCCAAACCAAGCACTAACAAAAACGAGAGGATCTTCCCGCGTTCGGCGCACATCATGTAGGTCTGAATGATAAAGAACAGACTGACCCAAGTGGCTTGTACCAGGGCAAAGGGCAGCACCTGCTCGGCCAACAAATAACGACCACCAAAGCCGTAGCCGTACAACAACGGAGCGATGCTGATGGCCGCCACGGACAAACCGATGAAGCTAATGCAAATCGATTGAACCATCTGCCTCAGTCGATCGGCAATCTGCTCGCGCCGATCGGCTTCCCAATCAGCGCTCAGATAAGGCAACAAGACTCCACTGAGCATCACCGCGATGCTGGTGAGCAAATTAGGCAGGATATAACTTGCGTGGTATTGACCGACTAAGGATTGCCCCACTGCGTCGCCGCCAGGAGTCAGGTGCAACAGCATGTAACGGTCACTCACTTCAAACATGTTACTCAAAAAGTTCATCAACCAGATGGTCGCCGCGTAGGGCACAATCCGCTGCCAGATGCTCCACCGCTGCAGCGACTGCGACGAAACCAGTTCGGGAGCATGTTGCTTGTAAATGGACCACACACCGGGCAACATACCGATCAGCGATGCCAACGCAAAACTGGGAAGCAAGACGGTCCAGGTGTGATAAACAGCGATGAGGGCCAGTCCGACGGTGGCAAAAGTAAGGCTCTGCGTGAACTGCATGATCGAGACCACGCGGACTTGCCGCAGCGAGGCGACGAGTTCATTCACGAAACTGAATGCCGTTACGCACACCAACGCCGCAATGCACCAACCCACCACATACAGGCTCTGCGCATCGCCAAACACAAGCCAACTGAAATTCGATGAATAACAAAAGATCAAACAGCATGTCGCCGCCAGTGACATGCAGCTCACGAGGGCCACGCGACGGACGTAGTCCCCTAACTGCTGTCGATTGCGATAATACTCGGAGAATTTACCAAAACTTCCGGGCAACCCGAGGACGGCGATGGGTACACCGATCATGAAGAAGCTGTTGGCCAAAGCCCACTGACCCAATTCAACGTCGCTGAGGAAATGGCAGAACCCGAGCCCCCTTAAGAGCCCCACGCTGCGTTGCAAGACACTCACCATGAGCATGACCATCACGCCAATCGCAAACGAATCCCCCGCGCGTGACGAACGAGAACTCAGGGTGGCGGTGGAAGGGTCCATAGTGAGGATGCTTAGCGTAGGGCATGTAGCGATTGCAAGGCTGCCAATCCGGCAAGGCAGGCTTGAACGCGATGCTCTAACATAGCTCACTATGGCGAGATATAGCGGAAGAAGTTCCGAAAGGGTTGGCCAGGGACGTAAACCGTTGGCTGTCCGATCAGGCCGCGCCCCAGCGTGACGTTGTACTTTTCTTGACCAAGCGAAAACAACGGCGAGTAGCCTGAGTTGTTCGGTGAATAGAGCCCTGGCGTTAAATTCGGGGGGTAAGTGGGAGGCACACTGGTTCCGGGGACCGCCCCCGTAGCCGGAAAGTTCACGGCGGCCCCAGGCGCACATTGTTGATAAGCCGTTGGATAAACACCAACCACGTTTCGATTCTGCGGCAACACCGGCGGTTGTGCTGCAGCAGTCATAGCATTCGGTACACTCAACCCAGTTTGTGCCGAAACGGTTTGCGCAGGTACCGTCCGCAGTTGATAGTTGGTCAAATGGTGACGAGGGCCCATATAGGGTGAAGTAGGGTAGCGCCCCGTCCGAGGCGCCGAGGTGACATAAGGCAGGCCATTGGCCAGTGGTGCCCCATTCACTTGCGGTACCGTTCCCGGTCCACCGTAGCCTGGTGCACCGAATTGATCGGATCGATCTCCACCCAGCGGTGGCTGCACGTTGGGGGGTGGCAATACTTGGGATTGTTCCGCCATACCGCCGGCATTAGGGTTTGCGTTCATGGCGCCCGCGCCCGTCGTGCTCGCGTTGGAGAAACTGGGGAGTTGCGGAAGTGATGATGGGGCAAAACCGGCGTTCGGCGGGTTACCACTTGGCAGAACCGGCAGATCCGACAAACTGCCCTGGGTCTGATAGTAGGCGACTTGCCGAACGGATGGTTCGGCAGTCGCCGCATCGGGAGCCTGAGATCTTGGGGTCACGGTGTTCGGGGTTAGTGTGTTCGGGGTTACCGCCGACCAACCGTCGTATCGAACCTCTGCTGAGCGATGGGGTTGACTCGATTGTCTGTGCTGACTGGATTGACTGAGTTGACTGGATCGAGTGGCAGTTTGAGCGACCGCGCTGGGACTGATACCAACATGCATTACCAGACAAACGACGAGTGCCAAAATCGATTGAGAAATACTCATAACACTTCCTTGCTTTCTGCGTGCGCTGGGACAACTCCATCCACAACAGCAATGCTTGCCTCAGTCAACTTCAGACCGTCGCCGCTCGATGGGGTCTTGAGGAACACCGGCGACTGCTGCCCAAGTTGGACAGCCATGAGCTCAAACGCGTAGTGTGGCATCGCGACGAGGCGCAGAATGTAGCCCGTCACTTGTTTGCCATTCCGGTCCAGCGACGACTCTAGAGGGCCTGACCGATGGTGTCCATGGCAATTGAAGAGAGAATTGCGCGGAGGGCCTGCGTGGTCCTCTAACGACCCCAAGCGTTAGTTTTGAATTGCGCTCGTTGGCTTTCCATCGTACTCGTGCTAGCTCAATGGGGAGTGACGACCCCTCGTTGGCGTCACTCCCGTCTGATAAAGAGTAGCTTCTTATTTTACTTCTTGGCAGCAGCGAAGCGTTCGGCGACGGCGTCCCAGTTGACAACATTCCAGAAGGCAGCGATATAGTCAGGGCGACGATTTTGATACTTGAGGTAATATGCGTGTTCCCAGACGTCCAATCCGAGGATCGGTGTACCGGTGATGCCCGCTATTTCCTTGCCCATCAGCGGGCTGTCTTGATTGGCAGTGGAGCCTACAGCAAGTTTACCTTCGGTGTAGTACAACCACGCCCAGCCACTGCCGAAGCGGGTGGCTCCTGCGTTGGCGAAGGCCTCTTTGAACTTATCGAATGAGCCGCAAGCGGCATCGATAGCGGCCGCCAGTTCGCCGCTGGGGGAACCACCTTTACCGGCTCCTAGAACGGTCCAGAACAACGAATGGTTGGCGTGTCCACCACCATTATTGCGAACAGCCCCGCGTTTGTCGTCCGGTACGGAAGCCAGATCCGCGATCAACGCCTCGATCGACTTGCTTTCGTGCGCGGTGCCAGCAATCGCTTCGTTCACCTTGGTGATGTAAGCCTGGTGATGCTTGGTATGGTGAATTTGCATCGTTTGGGCATCGATGTGCGGTTCAAGAGCATCGTAAGCATATGGAAGGGCAGGGAGTTCGTAGGCCATATTGGGTACCTCTATGAGTAATATACGGGGAGCCATTGGACGGTTGCAGCAGGACTCTAGTGTGCGGTCCATACCCCTTGCACGATATGCGGGAATGGCCGGAGTGGCAACCGGGGGAGCAGAGGGGGGGAGGTATGAAGTGGAAAGTATGAAGTGCAAAGCGGGCGGTAGGTCGCGGATGGCTGCTGGCTCACCGAGGCTCGATAATGGTTGCTTTCAGCTCAGCGTCCACTTCCTGGGCCACCACGTAAGCCTGGAAGCTATTGAGGATCTGATTGATCTGCCCCAGCAAAACCGAGGTGCGGCGATCTCGCGATTTAACCGGCTGGACCGAGACGGCAAACTTGGTGCGATTTTGATAAGTTTTCGCCCGTCCTGGGGCGACGACTTGCACCGCTTGGATGCGCACGTTCAGCAGGATGACCGCCGAACGCTCACCCCGCCGCCGCGGGCCATCATTCTTTTGACTGTCGATGCGGATGGAAACATACAACTCATCGGCCGAGATGACCTCGGCGCGGTGATCGGCGATAAAGCCTTTGAGCTTTTGAACGGCAACTGCTTCAGGAACGGATGTTAGGTACTCGCGTTCCACCACGACTTGCTCGCTGCGGAACCAACCGAGCCAATTCGATTTCAACTCGACAGCGGGTTGGGCTTTCACCGCATTGGGTGGCAAATCAACCTGTCCAGCTCCGAGCTGCACGACGCGATTGCGACCGCTCTCCTTGGCCATGAGGAGTGCTCGGTCGGCACGCGCTAGCAAGGTTTCACCTGTATCCCCCTCTTGAATTTCGGTTACACCGAAACTGGAGGTCATGGTCGTACCGTTAAGAGATTGCACCGGAGTGGCCTCGACGGCGCGGCGCATTTCTTCGGCTCGCATTGTAGCGGATGGGTTGTCACAGTCTTCGCACAACACCACAAATTCTTCTCCACCGTAGCGTGCGACGAAGTCTTCCTCGCGGGCAGTTTCCTTCAGCAAGTTCGCGAAGGTTACCAGCGCTTCGTCCCCCGCTTGGTGACCATAGTTATCATTGATGCGTTTGAAGAAATCGATATCGCACATGATGAGCGAACCGCGGCGGCCCGAGGCGATATAGCTTTGCACGAATTTGGGTAACTGCTGGCTTAAGGCCGCTCGATTCGCGACTCCGGTCAACGTGTCGCGCGACGCAATCGCATTTAATGTTTGTACTCTCTCCTCAAGATTGGCTTGCGCCGAGGCGTCACGGATCAGCAGGATCACCCCAATGAATTCTCGTTCATTGGAAAAAACGGGGATGGCGGTCAAGTGGACTTTGAACTGCTTTCCGTCATGCCGCAGCACTTGAAGACGCAAGTTGACTTGCGTGCGACTCGCCATCACAGCGCGTACAGGACAAGCCAGTGGATTCAGGGGGTGCCCATGTTGATCGATGAGGCCAATCAGATCGGAAGACCAAGTGCGGTGGAGGAGCGACCCAGCGCGACGCCCCGACAGTCGTTCGGCGGCACGGTTCCAGTTTAGGATTTGTCCGGAAACATCTAAGTAAATGGCTGCATCGGCGAGGGAGTCAAGCAGGCGTTTATGAAACACCGTGTCGATTAGACTGTGAACAGCACCACAGTTGGCCGGAACGGCAGAGTCGTCGCCAAAACCTGGAATCGTCCCACCGGTGAACTGCGACAACCAACGTTCGGCCATTTCCTTTTCCAGCTCTGGACGGGGTTCAGCCACGAGTTCAGCGAATTCTCGCACGAGTGTCGTATCAAATTGCTCCCCCGCGTGCGAACAAAGCTCCTCGATCGCTCGGTCGCGACTTAAGGCGCGACGGAACACTTGTTCGGTGGTCATCGAATCGAAGGCGTCCACAATCCCCATCATCCGTGAGGCCACCAGCGTCTCTGCTTCCTGAAAACCCAAGCGGGCTTGTTGGACAATTTCGATAATCTGCTGACTGGCCCCTGAACCACGCAACATTTCGATGGCGAGGCTACAGTTCATTTCCATCACCAATTTTTCGCCGTCGTCCAGGCCGGCTGGCTTTTGGAGAATGCTATCGGGAATGCCAATTTTGCCGATGTCGTGCAATAAGGCACTTACTTCGAGCAAGTCTCGCTCCGGGTCGGACATCTTGCGCCAGCCAGCCCATTTAGAGCAGCCCACGGCGACTCGCAAGCTGTGAGCCGCTGTCGGGGGATGTTTGGCTCGTAAAGCGAAAAACAGTCCAGCGTAGATCCCCAATCTCCCCTTGGCCAAACGGTCAGCGGTGGAGGTTACCGCTGGCACAGGCCTGTGCATCGACGACAACATACCAGCCGTCTGAAGCGGACTGATTGCAGAGGTTACTGAAACATCCATATCAGTTGTTTATGTGAGGGTAGGGCAAAACTTAGGTGATACGCTGCTGAAGCTTACATCAGCAACTGTGCGCGGGTGAATACCCGGAATAATCTATTCACTTTCTCGGTGCGCTCACTCCCGACACAATCGCTGCACCCCGCAGAGTCGGCACGTCCTACCTGGAGTTTAGACGCTGAGGTTCGCAAAGAACCCCTTGACGCGCCCCACCGCTTTTTGGGATCTAATGGCTCGCGGGACGCGGTCTTCGCGTCCCCGATTGTCTGCTTTCCTACGGTTATCTCCTCGCTGCCCGGCAAATTTTCCGGAGTTTCACGAACATGCCCATATCGCGCGACCCGCGGCAGGATCGTCGTCGTCGCGTTCTCCGAGAGAATGCGGAGGGAGAAGTTACTGAATCCGGAATGCCAACACGGACTCGGCGGTCGGCAGCCCCCGATGTATCCGAACCGAGTACTCGGCGTGGCGCTGGCTACAGCCACGACGTTCGAAACGCCTGTGGGCACCGCCTAGTGCAATTCATACCGATCCGTCGCCGCAGTTTTGCGGGGGTGATTGGCTTAAGTTTTTTGCTCCCAGCACTGCTCTTGTTCGCGCATTACTTGGTCTATGTCAATGGCAAACTGGCTTGGTACGGCCACCCGCTGGCACTCGCCCTGGATGCCGCTCACCCGCAAAGTATCGCCGCTTGGCTGAGCAGCCATCTCTGGTTGCTGTGCCTGGGAGCAACGCTGCTCACCTTCCAGCTACGTCGGCATAAACTCGACGATTACAATGGGGATTACAGACTGTGGTTTTGGTTGGTGATCACGTGCTTGCTGGCAAGTATCGATTCGACGACTCATGCCTCGGAGCTTTTCGGCCTAGCACTCCATCGCTGGAGTGTGCTGAACCTTGGCTGGAGCGGCCCGGCGGTGGTTAAGGCGACCTTGGCTGTCATGATTGGCATGCTGGGACTGCGTCTCTGTAGCGAACTCAAGGTCGTCCCCCTGAGTCTCTGTTTTTGGCTGGTGGGGCTGGTGGCCTGGGCCGTTAGCGCGGCACTCGGACCCGATGAACTGAAGATTTCGCTGACACCCCAATTTCGCATTTTCCTGCGCTGCGCGCTGTGGCTCGGTGGACTCACCGCTATTTGGTTGTCGGCACTCACCTATCTAAGGCATGTCTACATCGAAGCCCAACATCGATTTTTACTGCGTGGACGTTTGGCTGCGGCCAGCCACACCGTACCACTCGGACGCCGTATCCGCGAGTCGCTCCCTAAGTTTCCGACGCTTCCGGCTGTCCCCAGCTTTCGACGCAAGACGACTGCGGAGGGCGAGCCCGCCCAGCGTGGCGGCGTTCAGCGGCGTTGGGCCCTGCCTTCTTTTAAACGGCCGTCAAGCACCCGCCTTGAGGTCGCAGCGACTGCTACAGCTGCCGCTCCCCCGCTAGCATCCTCCGGCTCCACGCCCCAAGACCGTTTGAGTGTTTCTGCGGTCAGCTCCCACTCAGCTGGCTCTCCGCAGCGCCCCGCAAGCAGCAGCATGCAAGCCAAGCTCACGGGCAAACCTGTGGCCAACCAGGAATCACCGCCAGCACGCACCGGCTGGCTACGCCGCGCTAAAGATAGTGACGATGCGATTGAGTACCGCAAGCTGCAGGCAAAAGAAAAAGAGGAAGCTACCCAAGCTCGTGCAGCGGAGAAACTGCAACGCAAACAAGAGCGGAAAGCTGCCAAAACAGGTGGAGATGTAGAATCCGAAAAACCTGCTCGACGCTGGCTCCCCAAGTTGCTAAAACTGCTCAAGCCCAAGCTGCTTAAGCCTAAGCTACCACAAATTCCACTTCCCAAGCTAAAATCACCAAGTACCAGTTGGCTTCCCAAGCTGAAGCTCCCAACTTTTGGACTCTCCGCCCTCAAACTACAGCCGCCTGAAGATACCTCGGCTGCCTCTTCATCCTCCTCGCAAGAAACCTTGCGTCCCGTGACTAGCACTCGACCACTCCCCGGAACCGCCCGACCGCAGGACGAGGAAGAGGAAGCCGAATTCGATGATGATGAATCGGGCCGAACGATGAGCAAGGCCGAACGCAAGCGACTCCGCCGGCAGCAGCAGAATCGCGCCGCCTGAGCTCTAATGGATTTGAGCAACGCACCGCGCGCCTAGCGGGCTCCCATTTTTGGGAAGTTGCCGTAAGCTAAGCGTTCATTTTCGGCAGCTCCTACCAACTCAGTCGATTGCACCCATGACCATCCGCACGCGCTTTGCCCCCAGTCCCACCGGATACCTGCATATTGGCGGCGTTCGCACCGCGTTGTTCAACTGGTTGCTGGCCCGCCAAGCCGGTGGGCAATTCATATTGCGGATCGACGATACTGACGCCCAGCGCAATGTCAGCGAAGCGCTGGCTCCGATCTTGGCGGGCTTCGCATGGTTGGGAATGGACTGGGACGAGGGGCCAACGGCTGACGGCAGTGACTCGAGCGGTCCCTACGCGCCGTACTTTCAATCGCAGCGCGGGGAGCTTTACCAAGCCGCGGCGACGCGACTGCTAGCCAGCGGTCATGCGTATCGCGACTACGCCAAGCCAGAGGAGTTGCAGACCGCGCGCGAAGCAGCTGAGAAGGCCGGGGAGACATTTGTCTACGATCGCCGCTGGATGGCTGAATCCGATGAGCAAGCGGCCGCCTTTGAAGCGGAGGGGAGGGCAGGGGTCGTGCGCCTCAAGATCCCTCGCGAAGGAAAATGCGTATTCCATGACGAAGTCCGCGGGACGGTTGAATTCGAATGGTCGAACGAACAAGATCACGTGGTGCAGCGGGCCGACGGAACGTGCCTGTACCATTTGGCCAGCGTGGTCGATGACTATGAAATGAAGATCACTCATGTCGTGCGGGCCGTTGAGCATTTGAGCAATACGCCGCGACAGATCTTCATCGCCCAGGCACTAGGCTACGAGCTCCCGATTTACGCGCACTTGCCCTTTGTGGCCGAACCGGGCGGTCCGGCCAAGATGAGCAAGCGGAAACTCGACAAGTACCTCAAACAAAAGGACTTTGCCAGCCTCACCGAGTTGGGCCAGCGGATTGCCCAGCGGACCGGCGCCACCACGGCGCTAGAAACCTTCAACCCGGTTATCGTCGATTTCTATCGTTCCATCGGTTTTCTTCCCGGAGCCATCCTGAACTACTTGTTGCTCCTGGGATGGTCGCTCGATGACAGTACCGAAGATTTTACAGTGGCTGAAATGATCCAACACTTTAGTTTGGCGCGCGTCACCAAATCTCCGGCCAGCTTTGATCCGCAAAAACTGGTAACCTTCCAAGGCCGCTGGATGCATCGACTCCCCAGCCAGGAGAAAGCCACCCTGTGCCTACCCTATCTGCAAGCAGCCAAACTGATTGGCGCAGCACCCGACGCAGAGACGCTCGAACGGATTGCCCAAGTAGTGGCAGCGGCAGACGACCGCATCAAGCTCGCCGGTGACATCCTCGACTTCGACGATTTCTTTACGCCCGATAGTGTGCTGACATACGATGAGTCGGCCTTTGAAAAGCGGCTGCGTCAAGATCCTGCGGCCGTAGAGAATCTAAAGAAGTTCCGCAGCCAGCTCGAAGCGCTCGAGTCGTTTGATGTAGCTAGCTGCGAAGCTTGCCTGAAGGCGTATGTCGAATCTGCGGGTATCAAGTTCAATCAGATCATCCATGCTCTCCGCGTTTCAGTGACCGGCAAAGCGGTTGGCTTTGGAATGTTTGATTGCCTGGCGATTCTTGGCCGCGAACGTTCCCTCGCCCGCATCGATCAAGCGCTCCACCGACTCTTGTAGTGGGCGAGGCTACGAGGCCCTCCTCTGCGCGTCTCCGCCATCAGTCGCAAAAAAACAATGGCTGCTCCCCCCGGGGGAGCAGCCATTGCATGTTTTTTTGGATGAACCCCCAGCCGCTCAGATCGGAAGAGGAACGGCGAGATTTACGCGGTCTTCTTTTCTGTCGACGTTGACTTGAAGGCCTTAATCTGCCCATCGGCATCATCGATATCGATGGTGAAGCTCGTGCCTTTGGCTTGGTCGGGCAGGTCAAACATGACGTCGAGCATAATGCCTTCGACGATGCCGCGGAGGCCACGAGCGCCAACCGACTTGTCCATCGCCTTTTTCGCGACCGCATGCATGGCGCGTTCAGTGAAGTGCAATTCACACTCTTCCATATTGAACAAGGCTTGGAACTGTTTGATCAACGCGTTCTTCGGTTCGGTTAGAACCCGAATCAAGCCAGATTCATCTAGGGGTGCCAGGGCAGAGACTACTGGCAAACGACCGACAAATTCGGGGATCATGCCGAAATGAAGAATATCATCCGAAGTGACTTGCGGCATCAACTCAGCGGCCGTCAAGTCACTGCTGTGTTGCTGCCCAGCCGATCCAAAGCCAAGCGTCTTCTTACCCAAACGTTTACGCACGATTTCTTCGATACCCACAAACGTGCCGCCGCAGATAAACAAGATGTTAGACGTATCCATCTGAATGTACTGCTGCTCAGGGTGCTTGCGTCCACCCTGTGGCGGAACGTTGGCAATGGTTCCTTCGAGCATTTTGAGGAGGGACTGCTGCACCCCTTCGCCTGAGACATCGCGTGTGATGGAGACGTTGTTGCTGGTCTTGCCGACCTTGTCGACTTCGTCGATGTAGAGGATACCGCGTTGAGCGGCTTCAACATCAAAATCAGCTGCGTGCAGTAGTTTAAGCAACAGGTTCTCGACGTCTTCACCCACGTAACCGGCTTCAGTTAGCGTGGTCGCGTCGCCGATGGCAAAGGGGACGTTGAGCATCTTTGCCAATGTGCGTGCGAGGAGCGTCTTGCCGCTGCCGGTTGGGCCAACGACGAGAATGTTCGATTTTTCAATTTCGACGTCGCTGCCGTTCCATTCGCTGGACAGACGCTTGTAGTGATTGTGGACCGCTACGGCGAGTACGCGTTTGGCGGAGGTTTGACCGATAACGTATTGATCTAAGTGGTCAACGATTTCGCGAGGCGAAGGAATTTCGTTGAAGAGCTTGCTGCTCGGTCCACGTCGCTTCTGCTCTTGATCCAGAATCGACTGGCACAGCTCAATGCACTCACCACAGATGTACACGTCCCCGGGTCCCTCGACGAGTGGCCCGACATCGCGATAACTCTTGCGACAGAACGAACAGAAAGCATTTTTCTTGTTCGACCCTGTGCTCGTACCGCGCCGTCCTGAAACGACATCCTTACCAGAAGGCATACACGACTCCTTTGCTCGATATGTTGGATCCAATCAGACATCCCTTGGGTCCAGCTCATTACGCCGAGCTGTCTTCGGAAAACTGTCCCACTGAATCGATGGCTTGTTACACGTAATGTCGCTCGAGGGCACTCGGCTTACGCCAAGTCCGGGCATCCGTGTCCTCGGGATCGAGCCAATAAAAGTCAAACAGTACTGGATCGACAGTCTCCCAGACTGTCACTAGCAAAAGCGGCGGATAGGTAAGCCCCCCCGTCGAGTCGCTCTAACGCTTATCGTGCGTTTTCTCGAGCACTGCCTTAATACTTCGGAGTTCTTCCTCGTTGATGTCACCCCCGAGTCGCATTTCTTCGAAATCCTGGCCCAGATCGCGGTCGACGGTGTCGTCTTTGCTGGTCGAAGGACGTAACGCCTCTATGACGCGATGCGCCATAAATAGCACAAGTAGGAGACCTACCGTACCCAGTGCAGCTTGTACTTTCGTTTGACTCAGCAAGTCCCACATGTGCGTCGCTCAAGCACCTTCCGAATCCAGCGGCTCAATCGGATGACGCACTCATATTACGCAGTGAACCCAGCAAAAGTCCAGGAACTTTGGGCGATTAGCGAGAAATTCCCTGGGGAGCCCAGAAATTCCAAAGGTAACTCGGACACCGTCGACTATTGAGTCAAGATCCGCACACGATGGTTCTCCGAATCTCCGATCACCAAATCCCCATTGGGTAACAAACAGATGCCGTGCGGGCGTTTCAATAGCCGTTTGGTAAGTTCATCACCATCGCCGTTAAAGCCCCCCTCGCCTCGCGGCGAGCCCACAAGCGTGCTAATCTTCTGGCTGGCTAAGTCAACCATGCGGACCGCATGATTCTCGGTGTCGGCAATAAAAACGGCCACGCCCGGATTGACGGCGATTCCTTTAGGACCGTTCAACCTAGCCAAACGGGCCCCTTCGCCATCCCCAGAGAAGCCCTTTTCACCCATACCCGCCACGTGATATGTGCGGTTGCTCGACCGATCGATGCGCCACACACTATTCCCCTCGCGGAGAACGATCCAGATGTTTTGCGGATCGGCTGCCAGTGAGCGTGGCCCGGCGAGCGCTTGCTCAACCGCCCGCCCACCCTCAATCGGCGCGCTCTTTTCCCCCGTACCGCAAATGGTCGTAATGATCCGCGTCCGCAGATCGACTTGTCGAATCCGATGATTCCCCAAATCGGCAATCAGCAATTGGTCACCGTCGAGGGCAATACTATACGCCTGATCGAGCTTCGCTTCGCTGGCCAGTCCACCATCACCTGAAAAGCCTCGTTCACCCGTACCAGCCACACTCAGCCAACGTCCCGTGTTGGCCTCCACCATCCCCACCCGATGGTTGCTCGTGTCGGCCACGTAGATGTTCCCCACCCCATCGACCTGCACTTCGTGCGGCGCATTGAGCATGACTTTGACCGCGTGATCGCCGCTGCGGCCATTCATCCCCGCGCTGCCGGTCCCCGCAATGACTTCCAACGCCGAGTAACCGGCGTCCAGTCGGTAGAGCACATGCTGGTCGAAGGACGCAATTACCAGACCGCCATCCTTCTGTCGCTGGATCCCAAACGGATTGGCTACAGACAGCGCGCTGGCGCGACCTTGGAATCGCAAGGCTCCGCTCTGACCGTTACCGGCAATGGTTTCTATCCGCCGGTACTGGGCCGCAGCCGGTGTGGATAACAACCCGACGAAAATCGTCAGCATGAGCATGCTCCGACGCATGTTACGCCTAGGGCTCCGCAAAAATCTGTGCGGCAAACTGCGCGACATAGTCAAGTCGCAGAGAGACGACGTCGAGTCCCTGTGAGTCATGGATGAGTCCTTCGGAGTAGAGTTCCGTCCAACTGGGAGTCGTTTGATTATAAGCCGCTAACGTCTGACCATCGCCCCCCTATGCGGCGAACTAAGTCCAACAGCAGTGCAAGCGGGACCTCGCGGCCAACTACTCAACCGCCTGGCCTCAGTAGTGTCGAGCAGACTCCGAATGCTAGCACAAATCGAACTCAAACTCACCTTGAGCCCAAATCAAGATTTCTACTAAAGTCTCCTCACGGGCGAGCGCTGGCGGATGCGCCTACCTAATGTAACTCCCCTGCGACTCAGTCCGAGGACAATGCCATGCTAATTCACCAGCCATCACGAGCACGTCTATTCGCCGTCGCTGCGGTGGTAGGGATTCTTGCGGCCAGCTCCGGGTGCCGCTGGTCGAGCATCGGGCAAAACACAGTCGGAGTGCGACTTTTCGAACAAGGTCGCTACGCGGAAGCACTGCAACAATTCCAGGTGGCCAAAACGACCGACCCCTCAAACCCAGACGCCTACTACAATTTGGCCTCCACATATCACAAGCTGGGGATCGCTCAAAAAGATGCCAAACTCATCGAACAATCCGAGGCACTCTACAATCAATGCCTCGACCTGCAACCCAACCACGTCGATTGCCACCGGGGACTGGCTGTGCTGTTGGCGGAGTCTTCCCGTCCCGACAGTGCGATGAAGTTGCTCAAGAACTGGGCGAGCGCCAACCCGCAATCGGCCGACCCACGCATCGAGTTGGCTCGACTCAATCAAGAATTTGGCCAAACCAAGTTGGCCGAGCAATACTTGGACGAGGCTTTAGCCCTCAACCCCAGCGACCACCGAGCGTGGAGTGCCAAAGGACAAATGCGAGAAGCTTCCGGCGACCTGAATCAAGCCCTGCAAAACTATCAACAGAGCTTGGCCATCAACAGCCTGCAGCCTGACCTCTACCAACGCGTCGCCACCTTAAACGTCCGCATCGCTCAAAACACGATGTCGGGTATTGGCCAACCGCAAGGGGGTTGGACCGTCCAAAACCCACAGCCCAACACAGGCAACCGCTACTAGCGTAGTGGAAGTGGCTCTCCCCTCTTCGACATCGCTACACGTCCCTCTTTCCCCAAAATCCCCCCGAAACTCTGCGTCAAATTGATGCGTCGGCACTACCTTTCGGCGATTTGGGTTGATTCGTAGAATAGATCTCGGTTGAGCACGGATTAGAGCGAGTCACCTCCCCCGAGCTTCACACTCTATCAACTCCAGGACGCAGCTCCTTTAGGAATCCCAGGCGATGACACCCCACGCAGTCCAAGAACTAGCCCACGAACGAATTTTAAACTTTTCTGCTGGTCCGGCCGTCCTTCCCGTGCCTGTGCTGGAGCGGGTGAGGGACGAAATGCTCTGTTTCCCCGGCGCCGGAGCTTCGATTCTGGAAGTTTCCCATCGAAGCAAGCAGTTCATTGCCGTCCAAGAAGAGGCAAAAGCGCGGCTCCAACGCTTGCTAGGGATTGGGGAAGATTACGAAGTCCTCTTCCTCCAGGGGGGAGCACGCCTGCAGTTTTCCATGATTCCGATGAATCTCCTGCGCGGTCGCACGCAGCCAGCCCAGTATGTGCTCACCGGTTCTTGGGGACAAAGTGCCTTGTCGGAAGCTCGCCGCGAAGGGCCCGTCGAGGTCATCTATGACGCCAAGGAGACCAACTATGACCGCTTGCCTGCTCCGAGCGAACTGGCGATCAAGTCGGACGCGGCCTACGTTCACATCACCAGCAACGAGACGATTCAGGGAGTTCAATTCCCGGCCGATCTGAATATCAGTGCCACCCCACTGGTCTGCGATTCCTCCAGCGACTTTATGTATCGGCCCTACGACATCAGCCGTTACGGACTCCTGTACGCCTGCGCTCAGAAGAACGCGGGGCCTGCCGGAGTGACCGTAGTGATCATCAAAAAGGAGCTCCTCAGTCGCTCGTCGGATGAACTCCCAGGCTACATGAATTACAAGAATCAGGCCGAAGCGGACTCGATGTGGAACACACCGCCGACCTTTGCGATTTACGTCCTTGGCCTCGTCGCCCAGTGGCTAGAAGAAACCATCGGTGGACTCGATAAGATGCTGGAACTGAACCAACGCAAGGCCAAGCTCCTGTACGACGTGCTCGACGAATTCCCCGCGTTCTACCTCGGACATGCTCGCGTTCAAGATCGCTCATTAATGAATGTCACCTTCCGCTTCCAAAACGAAGACATTGAGAAAACGTTTTTGAAGGGGGCCGCCGAGCGTTCGATGGATAACCTCAAAGGCCATCGCAGTGTGGGTGGCATTCGCGCCAGCATCTACAACGCCATGCCCATCGAAGGGGTGCAAACGCTGGCGACCTACATGACCGACTTCGCCAACAAGCACGCTTAGTAGTGGATCGCTCCGCCGATCCAACTTCCAAAAAAACAAAACACGACAAAACACCACGAAACACAGACAGCCCACGCTAAACACTAGTCATTGAATGCAGAAACACCTACTCCTACTCAATGAAATGGTACTCGTACTCGTGCTCGTGCTCGTGCTCGTGCTCGTGCTCGTGCTCGTGCTCGTGCTCGACGGCCCGATCGATTTTCGTGCACAAGTTCGAGTTTAAGTACCGCGAAACTGGTAAGGAAACGAAAAGCTGCGAATTCGCGTTGTTAGGCGTTACGTGAGTGCCGGCGATCAGCGAGATCTGTCGACAACCAAATTAGACTTCAGCACACAACTAAATTCGTACACGACGCAAACGCTGCTTACCGCTCCCCGCCTCAGACGCCTCGGGGGCGCTAACAGGGAGGTTCCCCACCTCCACCAACGATTACTCTACTCCAGCACTCAAGGTTCCCAGACACATGGCTAAGTTCCGCATCGGCGTTCTCGATCCTATTGCTTCCGAAGGGCTCGATTTACTCAAAGCAGACAACAACTTCGAGTACGAAGAGCGTCACGGACTAAAAGGAGAAGAACTGCGAAAAGGTCTAACAGAGTTCGATGGCGTGATCATTCGCAGCGGCGTGAAAATTACGGCGGAATCGCTTGAAGGGAACAAGCGTTTAAAGGCCATTGTGCGGGCAGGTGTGGGGACCGATAACATCGACAAAGAAGCCGCCACGCGACTGGGTATCGTGGTGATGAACACTCCTGCGGGCAATACCTTATCGACAGCCGAACATGCCTTTGCACTCATTTTGGCCCTCTCGCGGAGCATCGCCCCGGCCTACCAGAGCTTGTGCGACGGAAAGTGGGATCGCAAGAATTACATGGGCTCGCAGCTCGCCGACAAGACCCTCGGGGTCGTCGGCTTTGGACGCATCGGGCGCGAAGTGGCCTTGCGCGGCTTGGCCTTTCAAATGCGCGTACTTGCCTACGATCCGTTTCTAACCGAGGAGCAAGCGACCAAGCTGGGTGTCGAACGTGTTGAAACGGTAGCTGAACTTTTGCCCAAGGTCGATTACCTCACTGTCCACACCCCGCTGACCAACGAGACCAAGCACTTGGTGGGCGCTAAGGATCTAAAAAATCTGAAGCCGGGTATTCGCTTGATTAACTGCGCCCGAGGTGGGATCTATGACGAGGCCGCTTTGGCCGAGGGTTTGAAGAATGGACAAATCGCTGGCGTGGCCCTCGACGTCTTCGAAGAAGAGCCTTGCACGAACAGCCCTTTGTTCGGGATGCCCGGCGTCGTCTGCACGCCGCACTTGGGCGCCAGCACCGAAGAAGCGCAAACGCAAGTTGCCGTTGAAGGGATCCACTTGCTGTTGAACTTCTTCAACACCGGCGAGATCCGGCATGCGGTGAACGTCGGCGCGCTCGATCCGAAGACGCTTGAAGCCCTGCGCAGCTACCTGGATGTGGCCCATCGCTTGGGCTTGCTACTCAGCCAGTGGCACGGTGGTGCGGTATCGAGTTGCACACTGACCTACCGCGGCGAAGTGGCGGATCGGGATACCAAACTTCTGACCAATGCCTTCTGCGCCGGGTTGCTTGAACGCGCTTTGGTGGAAGATGTAAACATCATCAACTCGGCCATGCTGTTGCGTGAACGGGGGATTGAGCTGACCGAAAACTGCAGCCATGAAATGGGCGCCTTCAGCTCTTCGATCACCGTGGAGGTCAGCGGCGGCGAGCGAACCGTAAAGGCCTCGGGGACCGTCTTCGGGCACAATATGCCACGCTTGATTATGCTCGACGACTACCGCTTGGAAGCCTACATCGACGGCACGCTCTTGATCTTCACCCATCAAGATGTGCCAGGCATCATCGGCAAAGTCGGCAATGCGTTTGGCAAACACGACGTGAACATCGCTCAAATGTCTGTTGGCCGAGCTGGAAATCAACCCGGCGGCCATGCGATCGGTGTCTTGAATCTCGACAGCAAGCCGACCCAAGCGGCTTTGGACGAGATGCAGGCGATCGAATCCATCGATCGGATTCAGACGATTGAACTCCCAGCAGCCGGCAAACTACCCACGTGGCTGCAGTAAAGCCTGGGATCTAAACTGAGAGCCCTTCATGAGTACCGGTACCTGGCAACGCTGCGGAGTTTGTCGCTCTTACTTGGACGAAGAGGACTTATTCTGCGCTAACTGCGGTACCGAGAACCCAACTTCGGATAGCCGTGCCAAGCAACTCACGCATGCGGCCAGTCATCACACCTTTGACTGCACAGGTTGCGGGGCTTCGATGAGCTACGACGCGTCGGCTCAGGCCCTCCGCTGTCCGTTTTGCGGCAGTACGAAAATGGAAAAGCGGGAAGGGGTGCGGGCGATCCAACCCGACGCAGTAGTGCCGCTGAGCATCTCTCGCCAGCAAGCCGAGTCGACACTGCGTGAATGGCTTGGACGGGGCTTCTGGCGTCCCGCAGATGCCGCCCGCGCCGCGCACATTGGCGAGATAACCTCGGTCTACGTTCCCTACTGGGTCTTCGAGGCCAACACCGACACGATATGGACGGCAGACTCCTCCCCCGCACCTCCCGGTTCGCGCGGCGATTGGCAGCCACTCAGCGGCAGCCATCGCTCCCAGTACCAAGATATACTGGTTGGTGGCAGCAGCATTCTGACCCCCAATGAAACTGCCGCCATCGCCCCCTTTCAACTGGCTGGGCTGGTCCCCGGAGACCAAGTCGACTTGGAAAATGCCATCGTCGAAGCCTTCAAAGTTCCGCGCAAGCTCGCTAGGCCACTCGCCCGCGGAGCCATCGAGTCGGCTGAGCTCCAAGCTTGCCAACGGCATGTTCCCAATCGCGTCCGCAACCTCAAGGTCAACGTCAAGATCGAATCGATGCGCGGCAGGCCGCTCCTGCTTCCGGTCTGGATTCTGGCTTATCGCTACAAGGACCATGTTCACCGAGTGCTGATCAATGGCCAAACCGGCAAGATCGCTGGCTCCGCCCCATTTTCCTACGGCAAGCTGAGCGTAGTGATCATGGTCGTCGCCGCCTTGCTCGCCTTGTTCGTTGCCATAGCGCTGATTGCGAACAGCTAACGCTGCTGCACACCACCCGTTTGCCCTTCAGTTCGCGCAAGCAGACGACTTAAACAGCCGACGCAAAACAGCCCCAAACCCGCACTTTGTGCACAACCTCGATTGAGCTTCGCCTTGCCCGGGGAAACCGGTATCATGTGAGTGGTGAGCATCTAGGGGAGAGTTTAGGGAGAAACAACGTGGCGCGCGAGTCAGTCTTGAAACCGGAATTGCCCGCGGAGGAAGAGAAGGATGTGGCACTCCGCCCCAAGCGCATTGCCGATATGGTGGGGCAGCGCGAAGTCATCGAGGTGCTGCAGATCGCCATCGATGCCGCCAGCAAACGGGAGCAACCGCTTGGGCACATTCTCTTTGACGGACCACCTGGACTTGGCAAAACCACCTTTGCGACTTGCATCCCGCGCGAAATGGGTGTCGCCGTGCAAATTGCCAGCGGACCGTCGCTGAAGGCTCCCAAGGATATCATTCCGTATTTGACCAACCTCGAAGACCGCTCGGTTTTGTTCATCGATGAAATCCACCGGCTTCCCAAAGCGGTCGAGGAGTATCTCTATACGGCCATGGAGGACTTTCGCATCGACATTGTGTTGGGCGAAGGAGTCAGCGCGCGAACCTTAAATCTTCAGCTCAAGCCGTTCACGTTGATTGGGGCCACCACCCGCGCCGGGATGCTCAGCGGTCCGCTCCGCGATCGTTTTCAACTCCGCGAGCACTTGGGTTTCTATTCGCATGCAGAACTCACTGAGATCTTGCGGCGCAACGCGGTGAAGTTGAGTGTGGAAGTGGAAGATGACGCAGCCCGCGAGATCGCCAAACGGAGTCGCAGCACGCCGCGGATCGCCAACAACCGGCTCCTGTGGGTCCGCGACTTTGCCATGGCCAAAGCCGACGGTCGCATCAACCTCGATTTGGCCAACCGCGCCATGCACATGACCGGCATCGACGCACTGGGGCTCGACCGACAAGACCGCCGCTATATTGAAACACTGATTCGCGTCTTCTCCGGCGGACCGGCTGGTATCGAGGCCATTGCGCACACGATGAATGTCTCGTCCGACACGCTGGTCGATGAAGTCGAGCCCTTTTTATTGCGGAGTGAGTTGATCATCCGCACCTCGCGCGGACGCTGTGCGACCCCCAAGGGCTTCGAGCACCTCAAGCTTGGTCCGGCTGGCAAGCCTGAAGCCGAAGAGGACTTGCCGCTCTTCCCCACCGTCGCCAAAAGCAGTTCGAAGTAGTTTGAAGTAACCCGGAGCAGCCGTGACTTAAACTAAGTCGATGGGCTTATCGAACGCGTTGGCCAAGTCCTCGAGGGCCAGCCGCTCGTTATCGGAGACTTTGTTCCCAAGCCCTAGCAGGCCCCCCGATGACTCGGCCACACGAAAAGCCCTGCCGAGCGTCGATTGCTTGATCGCCTCCAAGCTCTCATCGTCCAGCTCCCGTCCAAGTGCTTGTGCATAGGCTCGCCAGGCAATCAACATCCGTTCGCTCGGACGTTCCTCGAGCCAACGATGAAGCAGGCGTTGACCCACACTTCCCTCGAGGATCCCTTCGTCCTCCGCCGCTTTCATGATCGCCCCGAACTCGTTGTCCGAAACGCTGCCATCGGCCCAGGCCACCCGCACCAACGGCAAAAGCGTAAAGGCCGCGATCGACTCAGCAGTGATGCCAGCCCGATGCAACGCCTCGAAAACCTGCGGATCATCGACACCGGTCAAAGAGTGTAGTGAATCGGCCGTTTCAGAGCCGGCCGATGACGATCGCAGATATTCAAGCAGCTCTTGATCGCGCTGCTGGAAAAATGCCTGCTGCAGCTCGTGGTGATATTCGTCAAGCGAGGGATTGTGCATGGTGGGGGTGACTCTAAAGTTCTGAATGCATCTATAGAAATCCGCGAGAGCGCCCTCGGCAAGCCTCGACGCGCGGGGGCGCATGGATACGCTTGAGTTTAGTCAAGCGGGAGAGCCTGTAAGCCTTCCAACCGCACTTAAGTCGACACTTATGCGGTTTAAGCGGTCCGTTGGTGCGGGAAGCGGCGTTAAGTCACCTCAAACGCTCAACAGCAGATAGCCCGCCATCAAGCCACCGATGACGGTCAGTCCCAGGGCAAGGAGCACTCCCAGCGAGAGCCTCTTGGGCCGATAGGGCTCATCCTTGAGCAAACCATGGATGAATCGCACATGTTGGCTGGCGGCCAGCACCGCTACCGCAGCACCAATCAGAATCAGCCCGACGCCGATCCACAACGATCCGCTGGTCCCACCGGAGAGTGCCTCGACGGCTGGCGAATCGGCTAACTCAGACTCGACTAGCTGAGATGAGGGCGGTGGGGATGCAACAGTGTGGCCCATCATCGCCAGTTCGCGCAAGAAGAGTCCGAAACGGGCGACGACAAAGCCGAATCCTATTAGCGCCAGGGCGGTTCGCATCCAGGCCAACAGTGTTCTTTCCGAGGCCAAAGCCACACGCGGATCAACCTCTGCCATGGGCATCACTCATCCTACCGGTGCGAGAGAAAGGGGTGCGAGAGAAAACCGGTTCCAGGGAAGAATCGTTGGATTGCGGTAACGCGCCCGGTTTCCATGGCAACTGAGCCCTGAACACGCGAATATACTTTACAGCAAACAGTCGACAATTCAATTTGCCAAAGCGGTGGGGAATTGGAAAGAGCAACGATGATACTCAACGTTTTGGATTCGGCTCCCACGCGGCTGCTCAAGTTGGATTCTGCTCATTGGACCGGCGATCGCCTACAGTCCAACCTATCTCAATCGTCTCGCGTGTGGGCTGGGCGCCGATTGGGAATGGTTCAAGGGACCACCTTCGGTCTTAGCCAGGAATTGGCTGGTGTTGGCTGCCTATTTGCATTTATTTTTGAGTTGGAGCGTCGCAGTTTAGGATCGATTGGTTTGAAGAAGCCAAGCTCTGCGTCTCGGCGGCGGGACACCGAGTTTGACTTACTGGAAGCTGCGATCACTAGTCGCAGCCCATCACCAGTCACGGCTTTACCAGTAAACATCCGAGAAAAACGCAGTGAGGGTGCTGGGACTTGAACCCAGGACCCACGGATTAAAAGTCTGTGAGAAACTCAACGATTCCGTTGACCAAATTGAGGCGCGCAGCGCAGGTGACAGCACTCGCTTCGAAAAGTGGTCTGTTTTGCTTGTTGATTCAACGGGAAAGATTCAAACGCAACTCGCAGAGCAGATGTCCTTCGCGGGGGCTGTCGCTTTCGCCGCAAGACGACTGTGCGGTGAGAACCAGCAAGTAATTGTGGTAGTACCCACGTCGGAAGACATGGCGTGACGCAGAGTTGTCCTTGGTCAGCGGTATGGATGCATACGCTTTGCGGTGAACGACCGTCGGGTCTAACCGGCTTTGCGATCGTCACTCAACAATTGATCCACAAACGTTACCACAAACTGCTTGAAGGACTCGTTCTGAACAAATTGCTTATAAAACTCGGTGTCGTCCTTCAGCATAGGGCCCATCGCCTTTTTGACGGCGGCGGTCAGTTCGAGCCGTGATTTCTCGGGGGTGTTGGCGACGGCATTCTGGT
Organism: Pirellulaceae bacterium; assembly: GCA_041751975.1. Taxonomy (GTDB): domain Bacteria; phylum Planctomycetota; class Planctomycetia; order Pirellulales; family Pirellulaceae; genus Aureliella. Next base: position 5,464 of record JBGSHW010000152.1, on the reverse strand, counting down.
ACGCGGGATCTTTGCTGACAGCCGGAAACACGTCTTCTTTAATTCGTTTGAAAATCCGGTCAGCATCGGTAAATAGGGTCCCGAACTGCTCGTTGAATGTCTTTAAAATCTCACTCAACCGGACTAACTCAGGTTCACCCCCAAAGCCGCCCCCGCCCCCAACGGGAGTAGGATCAATCTCAGCATCGCTGTCCGAGAGCATGAGGTTCATACGCTCTTGCTTTTCGACTCGGTAGCTATCCATATCGATCGCATCAAGGATTCCTTTGGATAGATCCTCTTCGACCGGAGCAGGTAGCTTTCGAATCAAGATCGAAAGAAAGATCGACAGCTTCTCCCATGCGGGATTGCTATAAGGCAGTATGGAAGAAAGGAAGTCATACGTCCGCACGAAGCTTTTCGCATTGCCTTTGAATGCGACCTGGGCGTCTTCATCCAGTTGTGTGACATAAATGTCACTACACGAATCAAGAAAAGGGTCGAGTGTGTCGCGTCGTTCGCCTGCCAAATAGCGTTCAACAAGCTGATCGACTTGCTCCTGCGAATAAACCTGAGCTGCGTCCAAATCGCGTTTCAGATCGTGGAGTTTGTCTTGATCGGTTTCTTCGCTGAGCAGAGTCGTGCGGTAATAGTTTGAAAACGCCTCGACGATTTGTTCCGCGTTGTTTTGAAAATCTAGGACAAACGCCGAGTCTTTATCGGGATGGGCGCGATTGAGCCGCGACAGAGTTTGTACCGCCTGTACGCCCGCAAGCACTTTATCAACGTACATGGTGTGTAATAATGGCTCGTCATATCCGGTCTGGAATTTGTTGGCGCAGATGAGAAGTCGATAAGGATGTTCCTGGATACGATCGGCAATCTCATCGCTTGGAAAGCCGTTCAGTTGAGATTCGGTCATCGCCACGCCATCAACATCCGCTTCACCAGAAAACGCAACGATGGCTTGATTGGGACTCTTGATCTTTTGCAGGTACGCCTTGATGGCGAGATAGTACTGGACGGCCCGCGGAATCGAACTGCATATCACCATCGCTCTGGCTTCTCCGCCGATTTTGCGTGGTACGATGACGAACTCGTTAAAATGGTCCACTATAATCTCGGCCTTCAAGCCAACCGCATGATCGTGCGACTCGACGTACTTGCGGAGCTTCTTGCGAGCTTTCTTCTTGTCGAACATCGGATCGGTGTCGACGACCTTTTCTAACTTGTACCAACTGTTGACTGGCGTGTAGTACTTTAACACGTCAATGATGAACTTCTCTTCGATGGCCTGCTTCATCGTGTACGGGTGAAACGGACGATGCTTTGTCTTGCCTTCTTCGCCGGGGTATGCAACTCCGAACATCTCCAGCGTTCGGTTCTTAGGTGTGGCAGTAAACGCGAAATAGCTGGCGTTGGTAAGCATTTTGCGGGCTGCCATTCGCTTCTCTAACGCATCATTGATGGTGTCTTCCGGATCGGAAAGCGCTTCGCTGACAGCAGCCGCAGCTTTACCGCTTTGGCTAGAATGTGCCTCATCAATGATGATGCCAAAATTGCGTCCGCGATGCTGATCGCCGATCTCCTCCAGAACGAACGGGAATTTCTGAACCGTGCTAATGATGATTTTCTTGCCCGCTTCGATGAATTTTCGTAAGTCACCGCTGTGCCGAGCATGTCCCACCGTCGAGCCAACCTGCATAAACTGCCGAATCGTCGCGTCGATCTGTTGGTCGAGAATGCGGCGGTCGGTGATCACGATGATCGAGTCAAAAATCTGCTTGCCGTCTTTCTGTAGTCCGATTAGCTGATGCGCCAACCAGGCAATCGAGTTGGACTTACCACTTCCCGCGGAATGCTGAATCAAATATCTTTTTCCAACGCCTTGTGTAAGCACATCCGACAAGACAGTGCGCACAAGATCCAATTGGTGATATCTTGGAAAAACCTGTTTTAGTGTTTTCTTCCCGGTCTTACGATTTTTCTCCTCGACGATCTGAGCATAGTTCTCCAGGATGTTTGTCAGGCTTGATGGGGTGAGAATCTGCTTCCACAGGTAGTCTGTCTTAAGTCCATTTGGGTTAGGCGGATTGCCAGCCCCATCGTTGTGACCTTTGTTGAAGGGCAGAAACCAGGATTTTTTGCCCTTGAGATGCGTACACATCATGACTTGGCTATCGTCGACGGCGAAGTGAACCATGCAACGTCCGAAGCCAAACAGTCGTTCGCGGGGATCGCGGTCATTGCAATACTGTCGAATCGCGTGGTCAACGTTCTGTTTGGTCAGGCTGTTCTTCAATTCGAACGTCGCGACCGGCAGCCCATTGATGAAGATCGCCAGATCGAGCGAGAGCTTCGATTCGTCCAAGCTGAAGCGCAACTGGCGAGTTACGCTGAATCGATTCTCTGCGTACTTGGCCGCAGCCGTGGCGTTGCCCGGGGAAGGCGTTCCATAGAACAAATCGATGCTGTATTTCTGATGTTTCACGCCATTCCGCAAAACATCGACCACTCCGCGTGAGGCAACTTCCTTTTCCAGCCGAGCTAGAAACGCGCGCCGCGTGGGATTGTCGGTATCTAGTTGAAGTTCAGCCGCAATGTCTGGTTGAGTCGCGTCGAGAAACGCCTTCAGCTTCACCAAATCGACACAGTGCTGGCGGTCGTAGTCGTGTCGATCCCCCGCTAACCAACCACGAGCCAACATGTCTTCGAAGATGATCGACTCCAAGCCACCTTCGCTGGTGTCGGATGTCTTCGGAAGCAGTTTGGAGTAGAGAGTTCCTTTCTCCTGGACATATGTTGGTGGCTGGACTGAATCAGACATAGTGGGAACTCAAAAAGGCGCTATCAAAGGTGGTTTAGCTCAAAGAAAAAACTTTCGAACCTCTCCACTACCGACTAAGTTGCTGAACTTCTTGTAATCATTGCGCTCGCGGCGAATTCGCCCGGCTGGAATCGCAGGATGAATTCGGTGTTCCTCAGCGAAAGCAACTATACCTTCTGCACTGGGACGTTTCCGCACAGAAGCGGTTTTCCAATCGGCGCTCGGAATCAAAAACTCCATTGCCATCGCATCTGCTTCTCTCTCAATTTTCTCGGTACTTGCTTCATCAAAATTATCAACGATCGATTCACATTTACCCGAATCAATATGTAAGGTAATGTGAGCAAGTTCATGCATCAGAACGAACCAAAAATTGTCCAATCGATCATGACGTAGCGTCAGTGCGACGATTCGACTAGTTTCGCTCATTCTCATTGCCGCTCCATCAAGAAACGTTTTCGGAAGGTGCGGTTCAACGATCAAATGAATCCCGCTCTTTCGAAGAAACTCGGCGGCAAGTTTTGGCCCATCGTCGAAGTAGCTGAGCTTGACGACCTGCTCCAAAAATTCCTCGTTAACAGTTCCCGATTGATATAAGGGAAGCCTCTCTCGAGATGCGACACTCATTACGCGGATTGTCCATGCCGTCAAAGCGGCATCATCCATCGTGCTACCGCATCGTACATTTTGTCGGTTTAACACTGGATGCTTTAATGGATTGCCGACGGGTGCAACAAATTGAGTAAGCACATCTTCAATCTGATCTTTGGCCTCCTGCAGTGTTCCAACGATCCCTTTAAGCCACCCTCGTTTGTACATTTCCGTGAGCGGAAACTTCCTTCCCAATGCTAGAAAGTCTCCATCATCAAGGGTAGCACCGCGTTCTTGGAGCAAAACTTCAGCCGGAATCCCTAGTTCGCTGACTAGCTTGCGAATCATCGTCAGTGAAAGTTCTCGCTTGCCGCTAAGGACCTCCGATACTTTGCCCTTGCTACCGAGGATTGGGATCAAGTCCTTTTGCTTCAGTTTCGCTTGCTCCATGCGGAAGCGAATCGCTTCAATTGGATCAGGCAAGTCAATTGGGTATTCCTTCGCTTCGTAGGTCTCGACCAGCAGCAGCAAAAGCTCCAGTTCATCACCTTCTAGAGTTCCAGGTTTTGCTGTGAAAAGTTCTTCGATTCGCGCAAGCGCACGCTCATGCTCCACGGTCGTCTTGATGACCTTGGGATGAAAAGGCTTAGATGGTTTGCGCGTCGATTTTGTCATACTCTTCGTGTATCCCGATGAACTTAACGTAGATAGCTTGGAATTCGTAATTTATGCTGACAATCAGCCTAAACTCGTTTCCGCAAATGTTGAAGACAACTCGCCCTTCCTTGAGAATGCTGGCGCTGCCATATTTGGCTTTCACATCAGCAGGGGAAGACCATTCCGCAGCGACTGCTTCAGCATGCCAGGCCTTGAGTGCTTGCTCGCAGCGAGGATTAGCCTCCCAGTAGAGTTTCAATGTGTGGCGGCTGAAAATCCTCATGAATTATCGGCAGTTCCCTCCACGGAGTCAACCTCAAAGTTCCCATTATGGGAACTTTGAATCCCCAGGCTAGACTCTATTGGCTCAAAAACAATGATTCTGCAGGTTTTGTAGTCGCTCAGCCCCACTTCAAGCTCTTTTCGAACCGTCTGCCAATCCAGGCCGCCGAGGCCGCAGCCGAGGGCGGGGATGGCGATGGAGCCGATTTTCAGACGGTTCACTTCGGCTACTAGCGATTCAAGTCCCGAGCGGATGTCGTGCAGATGGCTCGCATCACGCCAGTGATTTTTGGTTGGGAAGTTGACGATGTATCGCGGCTTAGCTGATGTCCCGTTGTCGTAAGTGAACACACGACCAAGCTGGAGTTGTCCCGCATCGCAGGCAGCTTTGTAAGCAATGAAGTTATCGGGGAAACGCTTTTTGAATTCGAGTGCGATACCTTTACCCATAACGCCAACACAGTTGACCGCGTTGACGATCGCTTCGACATCCGCATCGAACAGATTTCCATGAACGAACTCGATCATGCAGGCTCCCCAGCGAGTTCGTCGGCCAGTTCGTCATCGCTGTCGGAGAACTCATCGTCGCCGAGTTCGCTGCTGGCCAGTTCCGCCGCTTCTTCGGCAATGTCTACAGGTAGAGTCCGTGCGAAGTCTCGCACATCGAGTTTGCCCGTGACAACGTCGGCGATGAGACGAGTGCGGTATTCGTGTAAGAGCGTTATCTCAGTACGTAGCGAATTGATCGTGGTTGTGAGCGGAAGAAATCGCTCCACGACGCCAAAAACAATTCGCGATTGCTTATCAAGCGGCGGGACCGGAAGCTTGAGTTGCTTGAAGCTATCCCAGTACATGCGGTTTCTGTCGGGAACGATGCCTCTTGACTGGCGATTGATTTCACCCTTGCACTCATCAGTTCGAAATACCATTTCATAGTAACTGCCGTTGGCAAGATTTATACGTGGTGTGGCAACCACGTATGCCGGACTAACTAGTGTCTGTCCGGAAATCTAAAACGCTTGTAATTTTGGGTTAAAATTGAAAAATAGCTCCTCGAAGACCGAACCCGCAAGCGGGTTCAAGCGTTGAATTTGTTGACAAAAACCAATTCCAACAACAAATCTTCGA